>DNYS01000026.1:1225-6087 GCA_003506735.1 Nitrospinota bacterium | reverse complement strand
CGCCGCCGCACACGCGTCGATCTTTCAATCCGCGCCGCCGCACACGCGTCGATCTTTCAATCCTCGCCGCCGCTCACGCGTCGGCGAGGCGCGCCTTCACCTCATCGGCGTCCGCCGCTTGGTTGTAGTCCCCTTCCATGTGGCCGTCCCCGACCGGGCTCTTGACGTGGAAAAACCGCGCCGGCCCCTCGAGGACGTGGATGCCGTGGCGCGTGTTGCGGGGGATGTGGATCAGATCGCCGGCTTCGACGACGCGCGTCTCATCGCCGAGGATCATATTAAACTTCCCCTCCAGCATGAGAATGAACTGCTCCTCGTTGGGATGGAAATGCGGCGGCGGGCCGTCCCCCATCCGGTAGGTCACCATGGCCGCCTTCATCAGCTCGCCCGCCGTCATCTGAACTGCTCCGTTGCCCACGGCGGTGGGAATCGTCTCCATCTCGGAAATTTTATAGAACGGCACCGCTCTCCTCCTCGCTCTCTGGATGAAACCGACTATCGCGCCCGAATGGGATGCCGCGCTAATCCGCCCGCCGGTGAAGGGAGTTCATCTTTTTCGCGCGGCCGCAGGTGAACACGGTGACGCCGACGGGATACTCGTAGGGCCCGTGCGCGTTTCCCGCCCCGCCCCCGTAGATGTAGTCCCCGGCCTTGAGAACTTTTCCGTCCACGTGCATCTCGCCCTCGAGGATGTATATGCAGTGGTAATGATCGTGCTCGTGGCGCGGCTCGACGTAGCCCGGGGGAAACCGGACAAACCGCTCCGTCCGCTCGGACACCTCGTCGTACCCCTCGCGGATGGCCTTGATCTCCACCCCCTCGGGGAGGCCCAGGATCGCCGAACCGTCCTCCCACTCCAGCGCGTCCGTGTTCACCGCAAAAAATCCGCCGATATATTCCACGGCCCCTCTCCTCTCCGGATACCCCCGAACTTTTCGGATAACCTCGAAAACCCGCCCCTAATGTCCCCCGGTGAGGTCCGAATCCCTCTTGGCCTCCGGGTTGCGGTGGATTTGGTTCATCTTCTTCGCCCGGCTGCAGGAGAACACCGTGCAGCCGACCGGATAATGAAACGGGCCGTGCTGCTCGCCCGGCCCCCCGAAAACGAAATCCCCCGGCTTGAGGATTTTCCCGTGAACGTGCATTTCGCCCTCGATCACCAGGGTGCTGTGAAGATGATCGTGAATGTGGAGCGGTTCGGTATAGCCGGGAGGAAATTTGACGAACTTATCCACCCGCTCGGAAACATCGTCAACGCCTTCGGTCACGATCTTGACCTCGACGCCGGGCGGAAGGCCGATCACCTTCGTTCCGTCCTCCCATTCCAGCTCACCGGTGTGCACCGTTAAAAATTTTTCCGCCGGTTTCATCCCGCAATCTCCTCATGAACCCACGGCTCGCTCAAATCAGATCATGCGCATCGCCCGCGCGCGGAGGGAAGACATCATCTCCCCCGCGTGCATGAAGCTGGTCATGTCGCGGACAAAACGCTCCATCGGTGCCTCAGTCATGTATCCCGCCCCGCCCCAGACCTCCATGGACCTGCGCGCGATGCGCTCGCAGGCCTCGGAGACGAACACCTTCATCAGATAACTCTGGCGCAGATCGGGCGGCTTTGCCCGTCCCGCCTCCCAGGCCGAGGCATGAAGCGCGCGCCGCGCCGCGTCCAGCTCCATCAGGTTATCACAGAGCATGAACCCGACCGTCTGATGCTCGACGATGGGCTTTCCGCCCTGCACGCGCTCCCTCGCGTGGACGGTGGCGTGCTCGTTCGAGCGGCGCGCCGCGCCCAGCGCCGCCGAGGCCGGAAGCGCGCAGAAGGCGGGGATGGCCCGCTCCCAGCCGCCGGGCTCGCAGGGAATCCGGCTCTTCCCCGGAACTCTCAAATCCTCGCAAACGAGGGAAACATCCTGACAGGCGCGCATCCCCATCGGATCGAAAACCTGGGCCACCCGCAATCCGCCCGAGGCGGGTCCATCCACGAGAAACGCCTGACGCCCGCTGCTGTCTCCACTGTCCCCGGGGGCGCCGAAAGAGAGCAGGACATGGCGCGCGGCCGCGCCGTTCATCACATGGGCGGCGAATCCACTGAGGCGCCACCCTTCCCCCTCCCGCACCACCGCCGCGGGCGGCCCCTCCTCTATCCCACTGTAGGGCATCCGGCTCTCGAAAGAGGGATCGGAAGCAAATTCGGCGCGCGTCAGATGGCCCCCATGATTGGCCACAAAGCCGCCGTAAAACTCGGCGAGCCCCGCCTCATCGCAAATGGCGTTCAGGGCGCAGGAAACCGACCAGTCCTGCGCGAGGGCCACCCCGACCCCCAAATCGCCCCACCCCAGTTCCTCGCCCACGAAGCAAAGGGTGAGCAAATCCGCGCCGCCCCCGCCCGCGCTTTCGGGGACGGCGAGCGTGCGGAGTCCCAGGCGGCTCCCCTTTTCCAATAGATCCGCCGGGAACCGCCCCTCGGGGTCTTTTTGCAGGTCGATCTCCCCGGACACCGGGAAAATCTCCTGCCGGGCAAAATCGTTCGCCATCCCCTGAAGCGCGAGATGGGTTTCTTCAGGCGCGAAATCCATGCACCCCCGCCCCCAACAAAAAAGATGCGATGCGGCTGCGGTTTAGTCGATCAGGCCAACGGTCCTGAGATCGCCTTCCAGCTCTTTTTTCTGGTCCGCCGTGAGCGGGATCATCGGCGCCCGCGTCGGCCCGCCGGTCATGCCCATCAGATCCATCCAATCCTTCAGCGCGGCGATCGGGAACGCGCCCTTCGACCACGGACCCCAGATCCACTTCTCGGCGGTGCGGCGGATCGGATTCATCGACTCCCTAGCGGTCCAGGCCTCCTCGAGGTTTCCCCCGTCGATGAGGTCGGTATATTTCTCCATCCCCAGGTTGCCCGTGCGCTGGTAGAGGAACGGGTCGGGACCGCTCATGTAGGTCTGCTGCTTGTGGTAGGCGCGGTTGAAGAACCACTGCGTTTCCATCGGGTCGCTCACGACGATATCCTCTCCCACCGCCTCGCGGACCTCATCGCAGTGGGCCTTCGGCTGGGCGTTTTTGATGCAGCAAATGTTCTCATTATCGTCCACGAGTTCGCGGACCAGCTCGGGCGAGAGGGAATAGCCGGTCGCCCCCGAGTTGAAGAGGGAGACGCCGAGGTCCACGTTGGAGCAAAAATCTTTGAAGAAGGCGCGCACGCGCTCGGGAATTCCCTGCGCCCCCAGATAGGGGTTGGACATGATGACGTAGGTTGCGCCGGCCTCGGCCGCCGCGTTGGCGAGCTCGGCGGCTTCCTTCGCCGAGGTGTGGCCCGTATGGGCGATGATGGGGACCTCGCCCGCCTCATCGCAGGCGATCGCCTGCCCGCGCAGGCGCTCTTCCTTCGTCAGGCACCAGAATTCGCCGATCATCCCGCCCACGAAAAAACCCTTGATGTGCAGGTTGTCGATATAGTGGCGGATATCGGCCCGGAAAGCGTCCTCGTCGATGTTGTCGTTCTTGTCGAAGGGATAGGGGATCGCCGCCCAGATGCCCTTCATGTTCGCCCTGCAATACGCCCGTGATTCCGATTTTTTGTAGGATGCCATTTTTTCCTCCTTTTCCATGAACGAAAATCGAAAGAACCAACGAAAATCAAAAGAACCGTTGTCCGTTGTCTACCATTCGTCCTCGCCCGGGGGCGCCAGCAGAGGGGCCGCCTTCAACTTCACCGCCTCATTCGTCCCGAATCCGTGCAGGTAGCTGAGAACGTCCCGCCAGCATTTTTCGGGCGTGGGCCGGTCGGCGTGATAGGTGGCGCCCGACCTTCCCCATATCTCCATCGCCATCCGGCACACCTTGATGCCCGCCTCGGAGGCGAAGACCTTCGACATGAGGCGGCGCTTCGAGTCGTCCGTGGGACGGTCGCCGTGCCATGCGGCGGAATAGAGAAACGTCCGCGCGGCCTCGATGAGCATATACATTTCCGTCAGGGCCATTTTAACCCATTGTTCGGAAAAAGCGCCCGTGCGGTGGGCCGCCGAGCGGGCCAGATCGTAGGCCAGCCGCGAGGGGCCCATGACGGGGATCAGCGCCCCGCTCACCATGCTGCGAAGGATGGCCAGCCCGCCGTTCCACTCCCCGAACAGATTTTCGGCGAGCACCCGGCAGTCCCGAAGGACAAGCTCGCCGTTCTGGAGAAGGCGCCGGCCGAGCTTGCAGTGGGCCTCGCCGACAGTGAATCCCGGCGCGTCACGCGGCACGAGAAAGCAGGTCAGGCCCTCGCTCATGGGCCGCTCGGGGGCCGTCCGGGCGAAGATGAAATAATACTTGGCGAGGCCGCCGTTGGAAATATAATGCTTGGTGCCGTTCAGGACGTAGCTATCACCCTCGAGGCGGGCGGTCATGCGCGGGCCGGCATGGGGGGCGTCGTAGAGCAAAAAAGTGTCGGTCCCGCTGTGGGGCTCGGTCGTCGCCAGTGCAAGCAGGGCGCGGGGATCGGCCAGAAAATCCCCCAGATAGCGCTCGCGCTGGCCGGGGGTGGTCCCGTCGGTGAGGAGGCGGGTGAATTTATAGGTCTGATCCAGCGACACGGCGACGCCCAGGTCGCCGTAGGCGAGCTCCTCGGTCACCATCGCCTGAAGAAGGTGGCGGGCGCCGAAACCGCCGAACTCCTTGGGGACGGTCAGCGTCCGCAGCCCGGCGGCATCGATTTTATCCGCGATTTCCCAGGGATAGGCCTGGTCGGGCGGGTAGTTCCGGTCGCGCTCGGCGGCGATGGGCAGGATATCGCGCCGCGCAATCTCGCGCGCCTTTTGCACCATCGCGCTCTCTTCGGGAGAAAGATCGGGTTCCAATTTTCGCTCCGTCGCCGGGGGGGGGGG
>DNYS01000026.1:0-1023 GCA_003506735.1 Nitrospinota bacterium | reverse complement strand
ACTACGGCCGCACACCACTTTCGAACTTAACTCGGCGCAAGCGGTTATGAGTCGGAGGAGAAGGAGTCATTGCGCCCCGAAAAGGGAAAAGCCGCTTATTCACCGTTATTTTGGATGGAAGGGGCGCCCAAGAGGGTATCTTTTGCGGACTTGATAGACTTCTTCACGGGAGGCGCAGGCCGAGGAAAGGTAAAATAAGCGTAATTTGATAAATGGAGAGTGTTGCCGCATAATTCCTGGATAATCCATAAAGCTTGAAGTGGTACTCCCTTTCATTGACTTTATGGAAATCCTAGGTGCTTGCGCACAAACGAAAGGGGACAATTCTCCTGCCGAAGTAAAAACAAATGTTTACGCTAGAGTGGATTTCAATCTACCGAAATATAACAAGATTGACTTTAGTGGAAAGGAGATTGTTTTTATGAAACCTACACAGGCCGCCTTAGTTATGGTGTTTCTTGGTGCTCTCTTGGCCTCTTGTGCCTCAACTACCGGAAGGAATTCACCAGCAAAGGTAACAACAAAACTTGAGGACCTCATAATTGACGGCAAAGCTAAAATTCATCGTGAAGAGGCAACGCGGAGAAAAGCTGAATTAGCGCGTAAACAGAAAATGAGGGCATTACGGCTTAGAATGGAACAGGCTAATCGGGAAACGAAAATGCGGGCAAGAATTGAAATAGAGAGTAAACAGAAATTGGCGAGAGAACCCTCATTACTGCGTAAACAGGAAATAGCGAGAAAAGCTGAATTACAGTTACTGCGTGAACAGTTGCCTGAAATACGGCGTGAAGAGGGTGAAAAACGGCAGATCAAACAAGAAGTGCCGAGTAATCTCTTATCGCGGCTTAAATGGGAAGAGCTAAGAAAAGCTGAATTACGACATTTGCGGAAAATGCGAAAACTTGAATCACCACGTTACCGGGAAGCGCGATTGGTCGAAATTCATGTGGGGGAGGACCCATGCGGCGGTTTCGGAGTTTGCTTTTCAGCCCGGGCATTCGGCCCGAGATGATGGAGAAG
>DNYS01000070.1:29683-50403 GCA_003506735.1 Nitrospinota bacterium | reverse complement strand
GGCGCATTTGCCCGAATCTCCCGGCGGATTGCGCTGGAGCGTTTCGAAATATTCGCCCTGGGGGGGGGGATCCGCCGGAACCCGGACGCGCCAGAGGAGACAGCGATATCAGGATGCGGCGGCGGCGAAGATATCCTGGCCCGAGGTGTCCACGGCGTGGGCCCCATGCGCGGCGATTCGGAGGACGTGCATCTGGGTGCCGATGCCGTGGGAGCGGTAGACATCGCGCATGGCGAGCCCCACCTTCCCGGCGCTCGGATCGCATAAGGCCAGGACACAGGGCCCGGCGCCGCTGATGCAGACCCCCAGCGCGCCCGCCTCGTATGCGGCGGCAAATATCTCATCAAGGGGGCCCATCAACTCCTTGCGGTAAGGCTGGTGCAGTTTGTCATCCATGGCTTCGCGGAACAGTTCGTTCTGCCCATAAGCGAACGCGGCCATGAGCATCCCGACCCGCTGCACGTTGAAAGTTGCATCCGAAAGGGAAATCTCGCCGGGAAGCCGGAGCCGCGCCTCCTTGGTGCTGACCTCGAAGGAGGGAACGACGATTACCCACCGGTAGCGGTCCACGACTGGAGCGCGGGTGTAGAGCGTCCGGCCGTCTTCTCCGATGGCCGAGATGCAAAACCCGCCCACGAGAGCGGGAACGACATTATCGGGATGCCCTTCCATTTCCACGGCCAGCTGTACGAGATCGTCCATCGATAGCGGGCTGCCCAGCATGAGATTCCCCCCCACCAGCCCCCCGACCAGGGCTGCGGAGCTGCTGCCCAATCCTCTGGCAAGAGGAATGTGGTTGCGCTGCTTCATCCAAAGTCCGGGGAGGGTCCGCCCCGCCTTTTGATATACGCGCTTGACCGCCTCGACGGATATATTGGTCTCATCGCGCGGGATGACGTCCATCCCCTCGCCTTCGACGTGAACCGAGAGGCCCCAGGGAAGCTCGTCGAGTTCGACCCGGTTATAGAGGTTGAGAGCCACGCCCAGCGCATCGAAGCCCGGACCGAGATTGGTGGTGCTTGAGGGAACTTGAACGCGAACCAAGGGCAAACCGGCACTCCTTTATTCCGGTACATCCACCGACATTGCGAACGCGCATCCGGCGTCTCGCATTTCCCGAGTCGCCCGGTCTCCGTCGCCGGGCCGGACATCTACCGCGCGGATGGCGTCCTTGAGAACCACTACTTCGAGCCCCTCCCGGCGGCCGTCCAGCGCCGTGGCGCGCACACAATAATCCGTCGCCAGCCCGCAGACAAATATCCGCCGGATGTTCTTGGATTTCAGCTCGGCGGCCAGCGGGGTTCCGTCGAATCCCGAATAGGCCTCGACATCCTCCCGGGTGCCTTTCGATATGAGGAGATCGGCCCGGTCGGAATGCATTTGGGGGTGAAATTGGGCGCCCGCCGTATCCGCCACGCAATGGGGAGGCCAGATTCCGCCCTGGGCCTCAAAGGACATATGGCCGAGGGGATGCCAGTCGCGAGTCGCCACCTTGAACAAGCGGGGATGGGCCAAAAGGGTATTGACATGAGGAACGATCAGATCCCCTTCGGGGACAGCCAGCGCCCCGCCGGGGCAAAAATCGTTCTGCAGATCCACCACCACCAGCGCGTCTCCGGGTCCGGCGGAAATCTCGCTCATCTCCAGGCCCTCCATGCAGGATCAGGTACGATCCCCAACAAGTTGCGCATAATACCTCTGAAGAGCTTCCATGAGATTGCTGAAATACTGGCGGTAATAGAATAAGCTCATTCCGTAGGGGTCTTTAATCGTGTCCCCCGGCTTCCCGCCCAGACGGAACCGCGCCAATTCGACCACTTTTTCGCGTGCAATCGGAAAGTTCATCTCAATAAATTCTTCATGCTCTGGAGACATCACGACGATTTCGTCGGCCCAGGTCACAAGCTCTTGCGAAAGCGGCTGGGCCACATGAGACATCAGGTCCAGGCCGGCCGTATCCGCCACCTGCTGCGCCTCGACGGGGGATTTGTTCCCGGCGAAAGCGTGGGTCCCCGCCGACCGGGCGTTTAGGTCGCTCCTTCCCGCGCGAGAGGAAAACTTTTTCAGCAAGGCTTCGGCCATCGGCGATCGGCACAAATTTCCCGTGCACACAAAAAGAATGTTCATTGCCCCGCCCCGGCACTTTCCACACCGGCCAACCCGATCCGCAGCCGGATATTTTCTCCCCTCGGGCCCCTTCTCACCGAAATATTCATTTCCCGGCCCCGGTTGAGAAATTCCCTCTCGAACGATTCCACCGTGGATACTTTCCGGCCCTCCACCTGAATAATCACGTCTCCGCGCCGAAGCCCAGACCTTTCGGCGGGTTTTCCGGCGAAAACCTGGGAAACGAGCAACCCGGCCGCGTCCCCGCCGCCGAAATAGCGAGAGAGCGAGGGAGTCAACGACTGAAGAACAACTCCCATGCGTTTGCGGTGGGTCAGACTTGAACCGGAGCGGCGAAGTTCCCCATCGCGCAGAACCTGGGCTTTGGCAAATATGGGGGCCTTGACCCGCAAGGCCAGTGCGATTGCATCCGAAGGACGGCTGTCGATAAAAAAACTGCGGTCTGGGGACTTCATCTCGATATGGGCATAAAACATCCCGCCCTTAAGCTCGGTAATGACAACGCGAACCACCTTGGCTTTTAGGCCACCGATAATATTTCGAAGCAAATCATGGGTCATTGGCCTTTTGGGCGTAACTCCTCGAAGTTGCATCATAATGGCACGGGCCTCTGCCATGCCGATCCATATTGGAATCATCCGGCCTTGAATTTTATCCTCAAGGACAACGACGGGCTGCTTGTTTCGCGAATCGAGAACGACCGTCTTCACATGGACTCGCCGCATCCCACTGGCAGCCGGAAACTCAGCCGCCGGTGCCTGCGCCAGGAATGGAAGCACAAGAATCCCGACCACGGCCGAGATCAGGCCCATCCCATTTTTTGACGGTCTGCAACTCACTCGAGTATCCTCGACAAAAAAAACTCATATTTCTAGCAAAATGGTGCAAATTTTATTGAGGGAATTTAACTCCTCTTTAAATTCGCTTCTGGGCAAGCCACCGGAGGATGGTCAAACGCGCCGCCGGTGAGACGAAGGCTCACTGTCTTCATCACCGGACCCCACTTGGCGATTTCAGCCCTCCAATATCAGCACCGACATACTCAGCCTATCACCTAGAAAATAGCCCGATCAAGAAATATAACAAAATGAAACTTTCTCTCGTAAATAACGCCGCCGATAGGATAAATCGTGCCGATCAAACCATCCCCTAATCTCTACCAGGGTCTTGACACCTGCGCCAACTCTGGTCCAACCTTAACCTGTTGCGAAATTTCAAGCCACCGATTCTATTTTTATGGCATCCATTAGGCCGATTTTTTTTTCAGCGAATGCCGCAAAATCCCGAAATGGGTGAGGTTTTCAGATGCTGCGCATTAAAGTCGAACAAGCCGCGACGGACATGGTCATCGCCCAGCCCGTCGAAACCTCGACGGGGCAGGTTCTTTGCTCCAAAGGGACGGTTCTGACCCAAACCTTGATCGACCGGCTGGAAAAAATCGACATCACCCACATTACGGTGGAAGGGCATCCCGTGGACGACGGGAAACCCGTCAAGACGTTTGAAGAGGAGATGGCCGAGATCGATATTCGGTTCCGCTCCGTCTTGGACAACAAACTCATGGCCGCGCTGAAAGTGGTCGTTCAAAAACACATACAAAAGAAGTACAAGATGCTCTCCGAAGAAATCGCAGCCAGCGAAAAGCGGAATCAAGAAGCCGAGGAGTCCGAAACGGCTAAAAAGTAGAGTTTCCCGTTAAACCACGAAACGCGAGGACCGCCCGTGGCGATTGATTCTTCTCTTTTCAAACATAAAGTCCAAGCCCTCGAAAATCTGCCGACTCTTCCGGGCGTCGTGGCAAAGCTATCCACCATGGTGGAAAGTCCCACGATCAGCACCGCCCAGGTCGGTGAAATGATTCAGGCCGATCAGGTCCTCTCGGCCAAGGTGCTCAGGCTGATCAATTCAGCGTTTTTTGGATTTCCCGGGAAAATATCGACCGTCACGCATGCCCTCGTCCTCCTCGGGTTCAATGCGGTAAAAGGGCTGGTCTTGACGGCCTCGGTGTTCGATATCATGGCCACTGAGATGATGAATCTGTGGAAACATTCCCTTGGTGTTTCCCTGGCCGCCGGAATTATCTCCAGAAGGCTCAACCTCAAGGACACAGAAGAAGTCATCGTCGCCGGCCTTTTACACGACATCGGCAAGGTGGCGCTCAAGGTGGAAGGTCCCGAGCAATTCGATGCCGTGATGGAAAACGTCCACCAAACCAAAGGCCTATTTATCGAATCCGAAAATGAAGTTCTCGGATTCAACCACACCAGGGTCGGGGAATGGCTCAGCGAAAAATGGAACCTTCCGCCGAATCTGCGGGACCCAATCACATTGCACCACCGCCCCCAAAGCGCCAAAAACGCTCCCGAGGCCACCGCCGTGGTTCACATGGCGGATATCCTTGTGCGATCAATTGGATATGGAAACGGCGGCGACATGGGAATCCCGGTTCTCGACCGGGAAACCGTCAAATCGCTGAATCTCTCCCTTGCCGATATTGGAGAGATCCTTGATGAGATGGAGGGCGAATTCTTCAAGAGCGAAGATCTGATCCCATCGGAATGACTCCGGCCCATCGAAACGATTTCGGCCGCGTCCCCCCCCCCCCCCCCGCTTATTCTTCCCGCACACTTCCATTTAATGCCCCGGAGCCGCCCCCATGACCGACGCTCCCGCCTTGGCGCTGACCGTCCTTGGCACCGGTGATGCCTTTGCCTCCGGCGGCCATCCCCATAGCTGCTACCTGGCCGAGCCGCTCAGGCGCGAAGAGGGCGAAGCCCGGGCCTTGCTGATCGATTGCGGCCCCACCGCAGTTCCGACACTCCAGGGAATGAACTTCGACCTGGGCAAAATCGACCTTGTACTCCTGACCCACCATCATGGCGACCATATCGCGGGGATCGCCTTCCTCTACCTGAATTACCAGTTCATGGTCCGCCGGGAGACCTCCCTCACCGTCGCGGGTCCGCCCGGCACAGAGGAAAAATGCGAGGAAATCTTTCGAGCGAACTACGGAGAAACCGCCGATCTCATGAAGCGCCGCTTCGAACTGAACTACATCGAACTTGTCGAAGACCGAGAGCATGAGATTTGCGGCCTCAATGTGCTTCCGAAGCGGGTCACGCACATGCGAAAAGGAATCCCCTACGGATACCGGATTCGCTGGAAGGGACGCTCGTTCGGCCTGAGCGGCGATACCGAATGGGACGAAAATCTGATTGATCTTGCCGAGGGAACAGACCTGTTTCTGGCGGAATGTTTCTCCGCCGGGGAAAAAATTCCGTTTCACACCTCGCTAAAAGACCTCGAACGGGAATCGGACCGCCTCCGCACGCGGCGGCTTCTTCTGACGCATATGGGCGAAGATGTTCGTCGCCTGACCGCCGCAGGCAAATCCCTCTTCGAAGCCGCCCGCGACGGCCAGCGGATCGAATTCTAGCCTCGAGACCCGTTACTTCGTCTGAGTCAATAAAACGTCGTACATGCTGACCTTAGCCGGTCCGGTGAATAAATCGGGAGGCGTATCTGATGATCGGGCGTGCGCTTTGTGAAACGACTCGCTCCCGACCCAGCTATCAAACGCCGATTTGTCTTCCCAAGTGGTATGGCTGATAAAATCGCCGCCATCGCCGCGCAGAAGGTGAAACTCCTGGAAGCCTTCAACTTCGTGGAGATACGAATCCCGAGTCCGCCAAATTTCCTCGAACTCCTCTTCTCGGCCCTCGGCCACTTGAAAGCGGTTCATTACGATGTACATATAAAACTCCTCAACCTCACTGAGTAAATTCCCGTACCGGGATCATGGCTGGCCACTCCATTTGAGACGCGGCAAACGCCGCTTTCTCCGTCTTATTTTCAACGGCAGGGGGTATGAAAATCAAGGGACCGGAGAGAAATTCTTTCTTCCTTTTGACATCTGTTTCTCTTCTGATTCATGCTGGAAATACACGTACCAGATACTCCTCCCAAAACGAAAATTTTCAACATACATGGAGGCTTACTATGAGCAACGCGGCAAAGAGAAAAGCTTGCCTCATTCGGCCCTCGGAGGTCCCAGACGATGAAATCGACGGCGGAGCCACCCATAAAACCATCATCACCCGGGGGGCAAACGAAACCGACATTACCGTCTACCGCTCACAAATAACCCCGGGCAAATCCCACGACTGGCATCATCACGAGGTGGACGAGGTGATTTTCTGCGTCGCCGGAGAGGGGCGCTACGAGCTCGAAGACAGCGAGATTCGCTTCAAGGCCGGTGATTTTATCTTCATGCCCAAAGGCACCGAGCACCGCAGCTCGTCTACGACCGATGGCCCCGTCGAACTCGTCGCCATCTTTCAGCCCGGCCTCGAATAATGCGTGGACGATCATCGATCCGAAGTCCAGGATTGCCCGGCTGGGTGCCACCCTCTATTTCTTCGGCGGAATGTGGCGCACCTTCCGCTCTTTCTTGATGGGCTTGAAGGAGCGAAGATAAGCCACGATAGCGTCCAGATCCTCCGCGTGGATGTTCTGGTAGAAATGATAGGGCATCGGCGGGAACATTTTGCTCCCGTCGGCGCGATATCCGGTGAAGATGGCTGATTTGACCTGCCACTCCGACCATTTGCCTATTCCGGTTTCCGGGTCGGGAGTGATGTTGGCCGAAACAGTCTGCCCCCACGGGCCGCGAACGACAAAACCACCCGCCCCGAGCTGGTTCTTAAAGTCGCGTCGCCCCTTCACCATCGGCGTGTGGCACTCGATACAGTGGCCGAGCGGCCCGGCGAGATAGGCGCCATATTTCAGTTTGTCCTTGCGCGAAACCTCGGGCCGGCTTCTCTTCTGACCCCATGCGGGCGGTAGCGGAATCCGGTACACCCCTCTAGGCACCTTGTTCTTTACCGGCTTCACCTGCCGAAGATAGGCGATGATCGCCCACACGTCCCGGTCGGAAATCATGGAATAGAGACCGCCGGGCATCGGGGGGCCGATGAGAGAGCCATCTGGGCGCTTCCCCGTACGAATGGCTGCAAAAATCTGATCGTCCGTCCAGTTTCCAATTCCGGTCTCTTTGTCGGGGGTGATGTTTGAGGCATAGGTGGTGAACGGAGGCTCAACCCACTTATGCCCCCCGGCAAACTCCCTGCTGGAATCGGGTTTTCCCATGAGACTGCCCGGCGTGTGGCAATTTCCGCAGGCGACAACCCCGTTCATGAGGTATTTTCCGCGCTCCAGCAGCGTCTCGGCGGATACCGCGCCGCCAAAAACCAAGGCCACCAAAATATCAGATAAACCCAAATTTTCCCCATCACGGAATTCCTCTTGGATTCAGGCCCCAGCGCCCGAATCTGGCGGATGGGCACGATTCCTAGCCAATCAATCGCTAGGTAGAATTAACCATTGGGTACGAGCAAGTCATATAAAAGAAAGTCCATGCTACTTCCTGGAAGTTTCATTTTGCAAGATGGCTGCTGGCAAGATGGCGGCCCTCTCTAAATCCACCGGGAAGAAGAATTCCGCACAAATAACCATTTGATATCTATACCGTTACATGCACTTGACAACTATGTTCGATATTTGTTTGTATTCTAAATGTATTTCTTTCGACACCAGATTTCGGTGGAGGCGCTATGAGCAGCACTGCCACCCGGGGTGATCTCACCGGGACAATCCACACGGCCGAGGTCGAGACCATCGCCGCAGGCGGGGCCGGCGTCGCCCGCCTCGACGGACGCGCGGTTTTCATTCCGCGCACCGTTCCCGGCGACAGGGTCAGCTTCCGCATATTAGCCGACAAGGGAAGATTCCTCCGGGGCGAATTCGAGGAGATCGCCCGCGCGGGAGCCGACCGGCGCGATCCCCCCTGCCCAGACTGGGCCGAATGCGGCGGCTGCCCTCTTCAGCAAATGACGCCCGGCGGACAGACCGAGGCGAAGAGTCGAATTTTTCTGGATGCGCTTTCGCGGATCGGCAAGATCGAAACCTTAGTCCAGCCCCAACTCCTCGAGGACACCGCCCCCGAGTTCGCCTACCGGATTCGTGCGCGGTTTCAGATCAAAGGAGATGCCATCGGTTTCTTTGCCCCGGGAACGCGAGACCTGATTCCGGTCAATTCCTGCCTCCTGACCGAGGAGCCGGTTTCGGCGGCCTTCGACGATATCAGGCAGCTTCTCCAAGAAGAGCCCGCCGCGCGCGGAATCGAATCGGTCGAGATCACTTCGCTGGACGAAGATCCGGATATGGGCGCTGGCCTTCTTATCTACCCTATCGGAACCCGGGACCGGGGAAAAGGAACCCTTTCGGGCAAGACCCGCCAGGCCTGGAGGTCTTTCAGCCGCTCCAGCGGCCGGCCCCTCGCGGTCGCCGGAGAGCGGACGCCGGAGGAGGCTCCCCGGTGGACGGCGCGGTATGAGTTGGACGCACCGGCGGGCAGGCCGCTTTCGCTGCGGGTCTCTCCCGAATCTTTTTTGCAGGCCAACCGCTCGGTCAACCGGCTGCTCGTTCAGGCCGTAACCACGGGGGCGGCGCTTCCCGAGGATGGACGCGCGGTGGACCTGTACTGCGGGGCGGGCAATTTTTCGATCCCGTTGGCCATGATCGCCGGGCGCGTGGTGGGCGTCGAATCCAGCCCCTTCGCCATCCGGGACGCCGAGGCGAACGCCCGCGAGGCCGGCCTGGATAACCTGCGCTTTATCCAGGGCGAATCCGGGCGGATCGAAGCGGACGAAATCCTGGATGCGCTGGGCGACGGCACGCCCGATCTGTTGCTCCTCGATCCGCCCCGGCGCGGGGCACTCGAGACAGTCCCGCTCATATTGAGGTTGATGCCCGGGCAAATCATCTACGTCTCGTGCAATCCCGCCACGTTTGCCCGCGACGCACGGGATCTCACCGAAGGAGGTTACCGCATGGAGACGGCGCTGATCGCCCCCATGTTTCCCAATACCGCCCACGTCGAGTCCGTCACCTGGTGGAAGCGCGAGAACGCTCCCGCCCCTGGTTAAGGATCGTCCCAAGGAGAGAAGGCCATGTTTTTGACCCGCAGGCAACGCGAAATCTTTGAATTCATCCAGGAGTTCATCGGGGAAAAAGGATACGCTCCAAGCATCGCGGAGATCGGAGCCCACTTCAAACTCTCCTCCCCGGCCACCGTGCACAAGCATCTTCAAAACCTCTCGCAAAAAGGCCTCATCAAGCGCAGCTGGAACCGATCCCGCGCGATCGAACTCATACCCGGCGCGGACACGGTGGGCAAAGAGGCCGGCGCCCCTGTCGAGCTTCCCCTGCGCGGGATAATCGCCGCGGGCGTTCCGCTCGAGGCCGTCCAGGACAACGAAACCATCCCCCTTCCCTGGTCCTCGAGCGACAACAACCTCTATGTCCTCAAGGTCAAGGGCAACTCCATGGTTGAGGATCATATTCAGGACGGCGATTACGTCATCGTCGAGCAGCGCGAAACCGCCCAAAATGGCGAGACCGTCGTCGCCCTGCTGGAGGGTGAAAACGCCACCCTGAAACGGTACTACCGGGAGGGGGACCGGGTCCGCCTCCAGCCGGCAAACGCATCGATGAACCCGATCCTGGTGAACGAGGGCGACCTCCGCATCCAGGGCGTGGTCGTGGGCGTTCTCAGAAAGTACTAAGCGACTGCTCCCGCTCCTCCGAAAGCCGCCCGGGAGCCCAGAGTGAACCTCGAACGCCATCCACCCCCCGTGGGGCCCGCTTCGCGCGTCATCGCCCATGTGGACATGGACGCCTTTTTCGTCGCGGTCGAACGGCGGGACAACCCCGCCTTGGCGGGAAAACCCGTCATCGTCGGCGGCAGTGTGGGAAACCGCGGCGTGGTGTCGGCAGCCTCCTACGAAGCCCGGCGGTTCGGTGTCCATTCGGCCATGCCGATGATCCAGGCGCGCCGGCTGTGTCCCGGCGCTGTTTACATTCCCGCCAGCCATTCGAAATACGCCGCCGCCTCCAGGCAGGTGATGGGCCTTCTGCGGACCTTCTCTCCCGCGCTCCAAGTCATGTCGGTCGATGAGGCCTATCTCGACCTCACCGGAACCGAACGCCTCCACGGCCTGGCCTTTGCCGCCGCGGTGCAAATCCGGGCCGCGATCATGGACGAACTCGAATTTTCGGCCTCGGTGGGCATCGCATCGAACCGACTCATGGCCAAGGTCGCCTCGGAGCTGTCCAAACCCGCCGGAATTCTTCACATCTATCCGGGCCAGGAGGCGGCAATCCTCGCCCCGCTTTCGCCCGGCGCCCTCCCCGGCGTGGGGATGGTCACCGCTGCCCGCCTGCGCGGGATGGGAATCCGGACGATCGGCGACATCGCACGGCTACCGCTATCGGTGCTGGAGGCGAACTTCAAAAGCTGGGGCACCGAACTCTACCGCAAGGCGCGGGGGGAGTACGGCTCCGACCTTGTGCTGGACAGCGCGCCCAAGAGCGTCGGAAAAGAAACCACCTTCGGCGAGGACGAAGGCGACCCGAACCGCCTCGAAGCCGTCCTCTCCCGCCTGGCCGGGGAGGCTGCTTCGCGCCTGCGGCGGAAAAAATTGGAAGCCAGGAGCGTCACCCTCAAGATTCGCTTCGAGGATTTTGCAACGAACACCCTGGCCGCCCCGCTAAACCCGGCCACGGCAATCGCCCGCCCCATATTCGAGGCGGCGCGGGGGCTCCTCCGGCGGGCGCTCGATGAAAAATCCGGAGGCCGCAAGATCCGCCTCGTCGGAGTGTATCTCGGGGGGCTGGAGTCCCCCGGCATTCAGCCCCGCCTGATAGACGAAGAATCCCGCCGGCGGGAAGTGCGGCTGACCGAAACCGTAGACTCTCTGCGCGAGCGTTTCGGAGAAGACGCACTCGTCTCGGGAACCTCGCTGGAGCATATGAAGCGGCCCGAGACCGGCGGAGGCCAGACGGAAGAAATCCCCTTCTGACGAAAACCGGCCAGGCGCGGAATACGGGCACGCCAACCGGGCCAAGGGCCGGAGCCGGTCGCCACCTGAAACAAGGTGAAACCAATCCCCCGCAAATTCCCTCAAACCCCGGAAAATATTCCCCGCCGGACGCAATCCTCCTGTCCGCCGGCGTTCCTCCCGCCAACGCGTTAAACATACATCCATTCGACGAATGGCCTGCTACAGGAAATTCGCGGAAATGCGGGGTTCCGGTTCGTATGCCGCCCCAACCTTTCGGCTCAAACAGACAAAATTACCACCATCGTTCCGGCCACTGTCATGCCCGCGCCCCCAACCAGGCGCCAGGTGATATTTTCGGCCTCGCGCACAAATATATGGGCCACGATGAGGGCAAGAAGCGGCTGAAGGGCGGTAATCGAAGATGCGTTCACCGCATATGTATAGTGGACGGCGCTGAAAAAAGAGGGCACCGCCACCGTCTGGCAGCAGGCGGCCGCGCCGATCCACGGCCAACTGGCCCTTGGCACCCATCTTCCGGCCTCGGCTTTCGAGCCCGCCAGGGCGATCAACCAGGTGAACGGCACCCCGGCCCAGATGACCATGGCCGCCGCCGCGAGCGGAGGCACATCCGAGGCCACTACCTTCATGGTTACGCCGGATATGCTCCATATAAAGACAGTGACTCCGGCCGCGGCCCACCCGAGCAAACGGGCGGTCGGGGCGGACGGAAGGTTGGCGTCCTGGGAGGGCTCAGCCCTGACGGCGGCGGTCAAACCGCCGGCGAGAAGGGCCAAGCCGAACAACATTTGCAGGGTAACCGGCTCGTTCACCCAGGCCGATGCGATAAAGGCGGTGATGATCGGGGTGCTCGTCGCGACCGGAAGGGCACGGCTGGGCCCGATCCGGCGGATGGCGAAATAATAGGTGAGCCTCCCTGCGCCCACCATGAACAGCCCAAGCGCCGCCATGAAATAAATCGTCTCGCTCCGCGAGGGCTGAAAAGCCGAAAGCGGCATGATGGAAAAGGCCACCGGGATCATCAACAACCCGTTGACTGACGATATCGTCGCCGTGGTCCGGAGAAGGGGAGCGTCCCGCAACGCCATGCGGATCGAAAATGACAGCGCGGTCCATGCGAATAACGCCACCCCCGCAAAAATCATTCCCAGAGTGTGTGTGGTTTCCATTTAGACGATATCGGCCTTTCGGTGGAGCGGAATAAAGCTGGGGGAGTTACAGGTGGCGTGCTGGAGCCAGCCATTCACATCGGGCGTGGGGGGGGCGCCGACCTTCGTCATCTCAGCCGCCCTCCATAGCGGTCAGTACTCTCGATACAAAGCCCAGCAGGCGAATGCCCTCTAAATAACGGCCCCATCTGGTCCCCCCACCGGGGTCCACATGGCTCATGCTTTCGGCCACCATCAGATGGACGCCACCGGCTCCCGGACCTCTCCGCCGGGCCTCGGCCGCCAGGCGAACGCTCTCCGATGGCGGCACAAAGGGATCCGAACGGCCATGAAGCAAAAACATCGACATCCGAGTCTTCGGAAGCGCCGCGCGAAGCGACCACTCTTCGAGCATCGCCCGCATCGGACCGGATTGAGCGCCGAAAAGTGCCTCGAACCGGCGCGGATCGCGATTTTCGATCAGCGCGAGCAGCCGTCTAAACCTCTCGGGCAAGCGGCCTACGGAAGTCGATACATCGGCGCTTTCGTCGGCGATCTTCGCCCGGACAATCCGTTCCAATTCGATTCGGTAGGCTCCAATTCCGAGTATCCCCATGTTGTACCGGAGAAACAGCCATTTTCCCACCCGGACAGGGGGGCCGCCCGGAAACGCGGGCTCTGCATCCCGCCCCCCGGTCGTCAGATGGCGAAGCACCGCCTTCAGGTCATAGTACGCGCCCAGGCCGATGAAATATCCGGTCCGCCCTTTTAGTCTTGATCGAGCGGCGGCCATCATCGCGGGCCCGGCGGCGAACGAGAAGGCGAACAACCCGCAGGCGGTTCCGGGCCGGGAGAATTTTTGGTCCATCCATAAAAAACTTTTCGAGATTCGCCCGGCATCTTCCCGGTCCGCGCGAAATTGGCGCATTCCCGGAAGCTCGGGCACACCAACCGCGAAGCCCAGGCGGGCCAGGTTCCGGGCGAACGCTGCCAGCCGGGGATCCCGCCTTCCCAGGTCGGTCATCCCGTGGGCGAGCAGGATGCATCCCCGGACGGCTCCGGGGGGTTCCGGCCCTCCGCCCGGGAGGTAGAGATCGACCCTGAGGCCTTCAAAATCAGCCGGTAGGCGGCGAGGCGGGGATGTCCACCTCTTGAGCCAGGCGACATCCTCCCCGGCGAATAGCGCCTGCAAGAGAAAGGCCGCGTCCACCGGATGGCGGGCGGGCGGATAATACCGGGGGACAATGAGGAGAAGAGCGAGCGCAACCAGGCCCAGGCACAGGCGGCGCGGCCATCTCGGGGTGCTCTGGGGCATCTACACGGCCTGTTGCTGTTCCAGATAGGCTTTGAGGTAGGCACCCGTGTGGGATTTTTTCGATTTCGCCACCTCCTCGGGCGTTCCCTCAGCCACGATGCGGCCTCCTCCTTCGCCGCCCTCGGGACCCAGATCGATAATCCAGTCCGCCGCGCGGATGACATCGAGGTGATGCTCTATCACCAACACCGTATTCCCCAGCGCAACGAGGCGGAAAAGAACCTCCAGGAGACGCTCGACATCCTGAAAATGCAAACCCGTGGTCGGCTCGTCCATGATGTAAAGGACGTTTCGCGGCGGCTTGGTGATCAGCTGGCCCGCGATTTTGAGGCGTTGGGCCTCTCCGCCCGACAGGGTGTTGACCGGCTGCCCGATCCGCATATAGGCCAGGCCCACCTCGCGCAGGACGAAAAGCTTGTTCACGATCGAGGGAACATGATCGAAGAAGAGGATTCCCTCGTCCACGGTCAGGTTGAGGACTTCGTGAATGTTCAAACCTTTGAAGCGAACCTCCAGCGTCTGGGTCTTGAAGCGCTTCCCCTCGCACTCGGGGCAACGGACGAAGATGTCCGCCATGAAATGCATCTCAATCTTCTGGTGTCCGCTTCCGCTGCAGGCCTCGCACCGCCCGCCGGTCGAGTTGAAGGAAAAATGACCGGGGCCGAAACCGAAGCTCCGTGCCCTCTGCGTATCGGCGAATTGGCGGCGAATTGGATCGTAGGCTTTGATATAGGTGACGGGGTTGCTCCGGGGACTCTTCCCAATGGGGCTCTGGTCGAGAAGGACGGTGGAGGTGATATTTTCGAAGCCATGAATCTGCTTGAAGCGTCCGATGGGGGTTTTTGAATCGTGGAGGATGCGCGCTAGCACCGGATACAAGGTGTCGTGGATCAGGGTGCTCTTCCCCGAGCCCGACACGCCCGTAATGGCGACGAATTTTCCCAAGGGTATATGGAGGTCCACGTTTTTCAGGTTGTTTTCGCTGGCCCCGATGAGAGAGAGGCGCTGGCCGTCCCCGCCCGCCCGCTCGCGGGGCCGCCGGGGCATGATTTGGCGGGTGTTTGCCATGAATTTCGCAGTCAAGGAATCCTCGCTAGCGGCGAGGTTTTCGAGCGAGCCGGCGTACACCACCTCTCCGCCGCGTTCGCCCGCTCCGGGCCCGAGATCCACCACATAATCCGCCTCCGAAATAATGTCCCGGTCATGCTCGACTAGGAGGAGCGTATTTCCGCGCTCGACGAGACCTTTGAGAATTTCGATGAGCCTGCTGTTGTCCCGCGGATGGAGCCCGATGGTCGGCTCATCCAGGATATACAGCGTTCCCGTCAGGTGGGCGCCTAGCTGTTTGGCCAGGCTGATCCGCTGGTGCTCGCCCCCGCTGAGGGTGCGCGTCTCGCGGTCGAGGGTGAGGTAGTCCAGCCCGACGTGGTGGAGAAATTCCAGTCGCTCCTCAACCTGCCTTAAAATATCGGCCGCCCGGTCCGCCTGATCCGGGGGCATTTCCGCATCGCGGAAAAACGCTCGTAGCTTCGAGACCGGCAGGGCGCAGATCTCGGCGATGTTCCGCCCCGCCAGCCGGACCCAAAGGGCCTCGGGCCGGAGGCGCGTCCCGCCGCAGACGGCGCAATTTTGGAGGCTCTGATAACGGCGGATGAACACTCGGACCCATATCTTGTATTTCTTCCGCCGGAGGCGTTCGAAAAACGGATAGATCCCAAGCAGGTGCTTCGATCCCTGGAGGACCATTTTTTTATGCTTTTTCGGCAAATCGGCCCAGGGCCGATGGATATCGAGTCCTTCCTCCTCGGCGGCCGCCTGAAGCTGTTGGCCAAAATAGCGCCGGTAGCGGGGCCGTGTCCAGGGATCGATTGCACCCTGGGCGAGCGTCCGGTCCGGCTTCGGGATGATGAGGGATTCGTCGAAATTGAGCGTGTTCCCGAACCCCCCGCACTCGACGCAAGCGCCATGCGGATTGTTGAAGCTGAAGCTCGGCGGGATGGGAGGCTCGAATATCCTTCCGCAGCACTCCAGGCGCTCGTTGAAGGAGCGCATCGGGCCATCCACCACCTGGACCACGGCGTTCCTCTCCCCCTCCCGAAAGGCGGTCTCGATCGATTCACCTAGCCGGGCGCGGGATTTTTCCGAAAAAACCAGCCGGTCCACCACAATATAGATCGGCACCGCAATCGATCCGTTTTCCTCTGCCTTTTTCCCGGGAACGGCTTTTTTCTTTCCCCGTGTTTTTTCCTTGGGCTTGGGCGGGGGCTTTTTTTGAGACTCGGGGGCGGGGACAGCGATTTTCCTGATCCGGTCCGCGAGGCCGGGCTCCAGGTTATGGACCTCTCCCTCCACCATGGCGCGGATGAAGCCTTGGGCCGTCAGGCTGGAAAAGCGATCTTCCAGGTCGCCGAGCAAGGCCAATGGGAGCGGAAACATCACAAATCCCCGCGAATCCGGAAAATTATCGAGTATGTGTGCCACGGTATTGTCCACCGTAGAGGGCCGGACAGGCTTTCCGCAATCGGGGCAGTGAATTTTTCCGGCCTTGGCGAACAGGAGGCGAACGTAATCGTATATTTCCGAGGCTGTCCCGACGGTGGAGCGTGAATGCTTTACGGGATTGTATTGCTGGATGGCGATGGCCGGGCTGATTCCCTCGATCAAGTCTACGTCGGGCTTGTCCATCCGCTCCAAAAACTGCCGCGCGTAGGTCGAAAGGGATTCGACGTAGCGGCGGTGCCCTTCGGCATAGATGGTATCGAAGGCCAGGGAGGATTTTCCCGAACCGCTGGGACCGGTCACGACGATAAACTGCTCGCGGGGAAGACAGAGGGAGATGTTCTTGAGGTTATGCTCCCGCGCTCCCTCGATAATGATGTCTTCCATGCCAGATAATCCCGAATCGATCAGAGCGTTTGATGTAGGACCGCAGAGTAACCCTACAAGTATGGTCGGGTGGGTTCTTCGGTGTCAACGGTAGGGCTATGGTATATTGAGGCGGCCATAAAGGAGGGATTCGGCGAATGCAAAAGCGCAATGCCGCGTGTTTCGGCATCCTTGCCGCAGCCGCCGCCCTGGCGGGATGCGGAACCCGCTACGAGCGCTCCATCTCATCGCGTCCCGGCGGCGGGATCGTCCGGATTATCGCCAAGCCAAGCCAGATCGTATTTCCGGCAGCGCTCCGGGTCATGCACGACACAGGGGAGGAAATTTGGGAGGCCGATCAAAAGGCCGGCCGGATCGTCTCTATCAGCGCCCTCGGCCAGCGGGCCATTTTTTCACCCCCCTTTCCCATGGCAGGACCCGGGTCGAAATCTCCTCCGACCTACCCAGTTCCCTCTTCAGAGGGGGTATCGTCGGGCAGGGCAATTTTTTTATTTTGCTGCGAGAACAGATCGTCGCCTACGAGAAGAAGGCGGCATTCAGAAAATCAGAACTCAAAAAAAGAAAAGTCGATGCCGACCTTCGAACGAAATTCAAGCAGAAAGTAACTCCCGAGGAAGAGCGCCCTCCGGCCGCGGAGCCGGCGCCCCCGCCCGCGCCGCCGGGCCGGTTTCAAAGGTTCCGGAGAAGATACAACTAGCCTCCCCGCCCGGCCGGTGAAATCTTAAATCGCCTTCAGGCGGCCTCCGTCCACCAAAATATACCCGCCCGTGATGTAGCTCGCCCCTGGCGAGACCAAAAAACCCACCATCGCACCGAATTCATCCGGCTCCCCAAGCCGGCCGAGCGGAATCTGCTTGGTGGCCACGGCCAGGGATTCTTCGAGCGAGATATTTTGCTTTTTCGCGAAGGCGGCGCAGTTCTGTCTCACCCGGTCGGTCAGAACTGCACCGGAAGCCACCACATTAACCAGAATTCCATCGCCGGCCAGTTCGCGGGAGAGGGATTTCGACAGCCCCGCCACAGCGGGCCGCATCACGTTCGAAAGAGTCAAGTTCGGGATGAGCTCCCGAACCGAGCTGGAAAGAATAAAAATAATCCGGTCGTATCCGCGCCCTTTCATATGTGGCAAGACGGCATCGACAAGACGCACCGCGCTCATGACGCTCAATTCGAACGCACGGCGCCAGTCATCGTCCGAAAAGTCATTAAACTCACCCGGCGGCGGGCCGCCCGCATTCGACACCAGAACATCCACCCCTCCGAAATGTCCCGCCCCGCCCTCGATGAAATTTTTTACGCCTTCCACCGTGCCGATATCGGCCACACAATGCCAGGTTTCGACATCCGCCTCTTTTGAAATATCTTCCGCGGCGGCGGCGGCCTCATCGGCACTTCGTGAGCACAACCCGATCTTCGCCCCTCGGCGGGCCATCGACAGCGCCGACGCACGTCCGAGACCCTTGCTGGCCGCGGATACAAGAGCGACCTTCCCTTCCATATTTCGCATCAAATACCTCCCGCGTTAGGAATCATTGCCTTCGGCGATCTCGACGAAATAGCGCATCACGTCGATTTCGGTAATGATTCCAAGTAGTTCACGGTCATTGTTGACCACGGGAAGACACCCGATTCTCATCTCGAGCATGCGCTTGGCCGCGTGCACGACTGGCTCGTTCGGATCGGCCAGCTTCACATCCTTGACCATCACCTTCTCGACATCAGTGGCCTCTAGCAGCTCTTTGCGATCCTCTTTGGAGAAATTGATCACCGAGGAAAGTTTCGCGCGGAGCAGGTCTCGTTGGGTCACCAGGCCGACGACAAAACCCCCTTTAGTCACCGGCATGTGGCGGATATCTCCACTCGACATGATCTCATCGACGAGATCCAGTTTTTCATCGAGGCTGATGGTGACAACGCCCGTGGTCATAATTTTACTGACACGTTCATCCAAAAATTTCCACCCTGGCGCCGGTCAAGAACCGCCTCCACCTCCCCGGGGTACGGCGAGAACCAGCGCCGGCACAATTCTTCCAGCCAAGAAAGTCAAATATCCATCTCCCTGAACCACCAACTGGGAACTCGACCCCCCATCGAGGTTCATCGCCTCAATTGCCCCCAGGCCGCCATCCGGCTCGGAGCGGACCAAAAAATTCTGAAGTTCGCACCAGGAGATCCCGCGCCCGATTTCCTCGCTCACCATGAAAATGAGGCGCCCTTTTTCCCCGAATGCCAAGATCGTCCGCCTGTCCGCTCGGCGGTACTCGCGGTATGCGTCCAGCCCGGGGTCGGGCCGCCCCCCGCGCACGAGATAGGGGCCGGCCTGAAACGCCTCCCGAACCCCTTTCGAATCGAAATCCTCGCGGGTTGCGATACCCACCTTTCCGGAACCTTTCAAGACGTAAAAAACCGCTCCCAAGTGAAGCGCCCGCCGCCGTCCCCGGAAAAGAAGGCGGCTGTTGAAAAGCGTATCGGCCGTGCGGAAGTAGCCGAGCGGCCTTCCTTTTTCGTCGAAATATCCCGCGTTCACCACAACGGCGGCCTTGGTCATCTGCGCAATTATGCGCACGGCCTCGGACCTTATATTTTTGCCCGCCTGCCACCTGAGCCGAATATCGAATTGATCCGGATCGAGTCGCGCCGCGGTCATCCTTGAGGTGGTGCCATCCTCGAAACGGATTTGAATCTTTCTGACTTCCATCCCCGGGCCAATGGTGCGCCAAGTGTTTATTCCGCCTACCAAGCGGGTCTTACAGCCATCTTCCGAAGCATGGGCGGTGGCAACGGCGGCGATGAAAATCGCCGCCGCGAAGGACAACCCGGCATTCCGGAATTTGACCACGGCCCCCCCCTTTCGCTCCCTACCAGCGTATTATGGGCCTTTCCTGACGACGAAGCCCCCCGTCAAAATCCAACGGCGCAACCGTCCCTGCGATGGTCCGACCCGCCCATGTAAGCGTCCCCCGGCATGCGAACAATCCCCTGCCCGCCTCCGAAGCCCTCGTAACCGCCGCTCCGAGCCACATCGTGGCCTCTTTCGCGAAGGTCTTCGAGCACATCGTCCGGAACGCCGCCCTCGATGGCGACCTCCCGGCCCTCCAGGATGCGGAACCGGGGCGCCTCGATGGCCTGCTGAATGTTCATGCCAAAATCCACCATGTTGGACAGGACCTGGACATGGCCCTGGGGCTGCATGTCACCTCCCATGATGCCGTAGCTCATCCACGGCTCACCGTCCTTCATCACGAATCCGGGGATGATGGTATGAAACGGCCGCTTCCCGGGCGCGATGCAATTGAGATGGCCCTCCTCCAGTTCGAAGCCGAAACCTCGACTCTGGAGCATGATTCCCGTATCGCCCGCCGTGACGCCGGATCCGAAATGATGGAAAAGGCTGTTGATGAAGGAGCACATGTTTCCGTCGCGGTCTGCGGTGGTGAGATAGATCGTGTTGCTCGATCTCGGCGGGGAGCCGGAAACGGGATCGCCGGCCACGTCCGCCAGAATCAATTCGCGCCGGCTTTCGGCATACGCCTTGGACAAAAGCCCCTCCAGAGGGACTTCGGCCTGCGCCATATCGGTGATGTACTTCCCCCTGTCCGCGAAGGAGAGCTTCATCGCCTCGATGAGACGGTGGAGATGATCCGCACAGCCGTAGCTGTAATCCGACAGCGGATACCCTTCGAGAATGTTCATGCAAATGAGAGCGGCAAGCCCCTGGCCGTTCGGAGGAATCTCGCAAAGCTCATAACCCCGGTAGTTCGTCCGGATGGGCTCGACCCAGGTGCAGCGGGTGTCCGCGAAATCCTCCATTTCGAACAGGCCGCCCAGTTCTCCCGAAGCGGCTACAATCGCCTCGGCCACCGGCCCGTGGTAGAAGGCTTCTCTTCCGCCATCGGCCAGGAGCCGGAACGTGGCGGCCAGATTTGGATTCCGGAACACTTCACCCACCTTCGGCGCCCGCCCGCCAGGAAGATAGGTCCGCTTCGAGGCTTCGAAGGAGGAGAGTTTCTCTTCCTGCATTCGCCAGGCGTTTCCGATGATGGGCGTCACCGGAAATCCATTTTCCGCGTAATGGATGGCCGGGGCCAGCAGATCGGTCATCGATTTTTTTCCGCTCCCGAACCGATCGAGCGCCGAGCACCAGCCGTCGAACGCGCCCGGCACGGTGACCGCAAAAATCCCCTTCTGGGGAGCGGTGGTGAACCCCTCGCTCCGGTAGCGCTCCAGGGTGGCGGCGCGGGGGGAGCGGCCGCTCGCGTTCAGGCCGGCAAGTTGCTTCTGGGCGGCATCCCAATAGATCAGGAACATGTCGCCGCCGATGCC
>DNYS01000070.1:29406-29619 GCA_003506735.1 Nitrospinota bacterium | reverse complement strand
TCCCGGAGGATCTGAAGGGCCGCAATGGCGGCGAGGGGCTGGCTGGTCGCCACCATTCCCTCTTGCGACAGGACCGGAGAGCGGCCCGCGGGCAAGGAGGTTTTCGTTGTCGGCGGCAGCCTTTTTGTTTTCGAGTCCAAAAGCATTGTCTGGCTCATTCGAAAAATAACTCCAAGCACTAAAAAGAATCGGGGGGGGGTTGTCCCTTCAGGA
>DNYS01000070.1:24527-29294 GCA_003506735.1 Nitrospinota bacterium | reverse complement strand
ACGGACTCAATACATCTTTCGCCGCCCGGCGAGACGGCGAGGGCATCCGGCCCGACGATGCACCGCTCCAAGGATACCTTCTCCCCGACCTCCGCCCCAGGAAACAACACCGAATGTGCGACCGAGGCGCCCTCGCCCAGAGTAGCACCGCCTCCCAAAACCGCGAAAGGGCCGGCGGAGGCTCCCCGGCCCAGGCGCACCCCTTTTCCGATCAGAACGGGCGGATGGACCACGCCCCCGCCCCAATCCATGGAGGGCCCTTCCACCAGCACATCCCCTCCGGCGGGCCAATCCATCCCGGGGACAAACCGCCCGGCGAGCAGATCGTCTGCGGCATCCAGATACCGTGCCGGCGTGCCAACGTCGGCCCAGTAGGAATTCGTCACCAGCGCGCCGATGAGGGCGCCCCCTTCGATCAAGGGGGGATACACCTCCTCGGAAATCCCGCAAGGACGCCCCGGGGGGATGTGGTCGAGAAATTCTGGAGATAAAACGCTCTGCCCGGTAAACATCCCCTCGGTCAGGGCGCCGGAGGGCTGGCCGGGCGCCTCGGCCCGGAGAAACCTCCGGAGCCGCCCCGCCTTATCCACGGCCAGTAGACCGAATTTTTCCGCTTCCGGCGACGTGCGCAAAACCAGTGTCGCCAGGAATCCGCCCGCCTGATGGCGGGCCAGCGCCACCTCCAGATCGGCATTGCTTATGATATCGGCGTTTAATACGAAAAACGGCCCGCCAGTCTCCCGCAGGAAGGCTTCCGCCTGTTTAATCCCACCCGCCGTTCCCAATATATCGGGCTCGAACGAGTAGCGGATCTCTACGCCACAGGCCGATTCCCCGAGTTCTGCCCGAATCGCCTCGGCCCGGTGATGGAGGTTCACGACGGCTTCCTTCACGCCCGCCCGGCGGAGCCTGTCCAGAGCAAACCGGATCACCGGCACGCCGCCCAGAGGCAAGAGCGGCTTGGGCACCGATTCGCCGAGCGAGCCCATCCGGACGCCGAGGCCCGCCGCTAGGACAAAAGCGCGCATCGCCAGCCCAAAATGAACCTCGCCAAATGGCGGGGAACGATTTCATGCCACAGGCACCCCGCCCGGCCGAAAGCAATGGCGCAATTTCTTTCAATCGGCATGGGTCAAAGCCGCCTGTCCGGGGGGTTCGAATGTGAAAAGATGGATTCGCACGGACGGCCGCTGGACCGGTGTCTTAATCGGAGGAATTCCCGTTTTTCCTGCGGCGGAAGAACGATTGGATCTCATCCGCAAGCTCTTCGCCCGAGGGCAACTCCTCGGGTTCCGTGCCTTGGGCTTCCTCGTCTTCGTCCAGGTCCTTCTCGGCCCGGACATTCAACAGATCCGTCTGGGAGAGAAGGCGCGCAATTCCGGGCCGATCTTCGATGGCTTCCTTTATCTGGGAATCAAACTGATCCACCGACTTTTGCAGTTCGCTCAGGTCGAACCGAACCTCTCCAGTGGCCCCGAGACGATCCAGAAGGGCATGAGCCGCCTTTGGATTCGGCAGCGAGGAGATGTAATGCGGGATATTGGCCCAAAGGCTCACCGCCGGAATCCGCGCATTCTGGAACTGGGTATGAATCACGCCCACGATGCCGGTCGGACCCTCGTATTTGGTTGCCGCCACCCCGGTGCGATCCGCCAGGCTGGGGTCGGTCGCCAGGCAAACCAATTCGGGCGGTTCGGTGTGGGACAGTCCTGCCAGCAAGGCACCCATGGTCACCGCCAGGCGCGATTTGCACACCTGGACAAGTTCGAGAACATCCTGACTGAACGTCTTCCACCTGAGTTGCGGCTCCACACCGACGCACACCACCAGGTCGCGCGATAGGTCCGGATGCTTGCAATAATAAAACGCGTTCTCGGGCCAGGAGATCTTACGGTTTCCATCCCTATCGAGCCGGACGAGGGGCCGTTGGTCCGAATACTGAAAAAATTCATCCGGTCCAAACCACGCGAAGCGCTTGCCTCTGTATTGATTGATCAGGAACCGCGCGGCGATGGTCGCCGACCGGGCGGCATCGTTCCATCCCTCAAAAGCCAGAACAAACATCGGATCGCGGAGTTCTGGAAGGATCTCGATGTGAAGATTTTTCATTGTGGAATTCTCTCCGGATCAGGCAGCCGGCCGGTAACAGGCCCCATATCGGAATTTCATTTTACCCTCGGCTCCCGGCTCACCTCAAGGCAAGCCCGGGAAGAGGGCGGGCGAAACCCGCTATCTGACACCGGACATTCGCTTTCAGGACCTATCCGGCCTGCCCCGAGGGATGCTCGCCGAGGGCGTCGTAAACGACCCCGACGCCGTTTTTCTGGAGCAAATAGGCCCTGTCACCCAGGACGCGAGGATGCTCAAGGCCGGGTCGATCGATGTAATTCACCCGCTCCTGGACCTCCTCGCGACCGAGCCCGAGATCCTTGAGCTTCTTCACCTCCCCAATGACGTCGAACATCCTTTGCCGCTGGCGGGGAATTTCATCTTTCCGGCAAGGGCCGCCGTGTCCCGGCACGTACCAGTCCACGTCGAGGGATTCCAGCAAGGCGAGCGATTCGAACCACTCCCAGACCGCAGCCGAATGGAAGAAGGGATAATTGCCGGGGGTGATGTTGTCCGCCGTGAAGACAACGCGGGCCTCCACGGCGTGAACGACCGTCTGGCCCCGCGTGTGGCCGGGCGAGAATATGAGATGAAAGGTTTGGCCGCCGAGCCGAAGCGTCATCCGGCTGCGAAAAGTGATGTCCGGCCAGCGGATTTCGTACCCATCGAGGAGAGGCCCGCACTCGGGATCGTAAAACAGCATGCGCTCCTTGGCCACCTCGACGGAGGGAAGCGAGGTCAGGAAGTCGGAATAGGTCACCTCGCTCGAAATGATCGTCCCTCCCCCCAGATACCAGTTCGATGCGATGTGATCTTGATGATGTTCGGTGTTGATGTGGTAGCGGAGGGGCCCTTTCGAAGCAATGAAATCACGCCATTCGATCGCGTCGCTGGGCTTCATGGGGCCGTCGATGGCGACGACGCCCTCGGAGGTGATCACCATCCCCACTGTGGGGTAACGGTTCATGTAAAAAACCTGGTCGGTCAATGAGTCCATCGCTGCCTCCCTGGGGGGCGGGAGAGCCGGATTTACAGGCGTGCCCATCCTCCCGTGCCGGCCCCCTGTTATCCTGAAATCCCTTCGAGCTCCAAGGGCTCGCCGTTCAGTTCGATTTCACTTTTGAGCGGGACGGATGACTGGATCATCCGCTCGGCGTAGCAACCCTGCTTGGCGTTCCGGATAAGCAGAGCGATCTTCTCGGGCGGGGCACCGCTTTCCACCCGGAAAATCGTTCGCGTCTCTGTGCACCCGGACTCGACCGTCCCCTTCAATACCGAACCACGCAAAAAATAGTCCATCTCCACCCGACAACTCGCCTTGGTGATCTCGATTTTCATCATGTGCGCGTACCGCGCCAGCTGGGTGAGCAGTCAGAAACCCACCCCCATGCAGATATAGGTGAGAGGCTGGGGATAGCGATCCTGCCCCCCGATTCGGGGAGGCTCATCGCAAAACACCTCGAACTTCTCCTTCCGCCCCACCTTGATCTGGCCGTCGCCGCTCCACTCGGTCTCCGCCCATTGGTAGGAAACCGTCCCTTGGGGCGGAAGCTCGGGCTTGTCGATGAGCCGCTCCCCGGGAACGGCGCTGAGCTCTGTCGTCACTATCGATTTTTCCATAATCAGGCCCTTTTTGAGAAAAAGCGGGCGCACAATCCGCTTCGGTTAAATGGGAGCCGCATGCCCTCTGACGGTCAAAATTCCGGGTACCAGCCCATATTTTCAAAAATGCTCCGTCAAAGCCAGACCCCGAACCATTATCCCGAGAATTAACGGGGCGCGGCCCGATTTACGCCCTTGAATCTGGCTCCCATTTCAGCCATTATCCGTCCTCCCCGGACCTCCGGGGAAAACGGATGCAGCCGCGCCACTAATGCCAGAACGACCCTGGAGCAAACCAATGGCCTCGACCATTCGGGACGACATTCGAAATTTCGCGATCATCGCCCATGTGGACCACGGCAAAACCACACTCGTGGATTCCATGCTCTGGCAGAGCGGAATCTTCCGCGAAGGCCAGGTGGTGGCCAGCCGGGTGCTCGATTCGATGGACCTTGAGCGTGAAAAAGGCATCACCATCATGGCGAAAAATTGCGCCGTTAAATACAAGGGCATCACCCTCAACATCGTCGATACACCCGGCCACGCGGATTTCGGCGGCGAGGTCGAGCGGGTGCTCTCTTTGGTGGACGGCGCCCTGCTCCTGGTGGACGCCTCCGAGGGGCCGCTTCCGCAGACCCGCTTCGTGGTCAGCAAGGCGCTCGAGCGCAACCTCCCCTTCGTCCTTATCATCAACAAGGTGGACCGCTCGGACGCGCGCCCCGAGGAGGTTTTGAACGAAGTGTACGACCTGTTCATCGACCTGGAAGCCACCGAGGATCAACTTGAGTTCCCCGTCCTTTACGCTATCGCCAAGGAGGGCCGCACGGGCACATCGCCCGAAGCTCTCTCGGACAACCTCGAACCCCTGTTCGATGCCCTGTTAAAAACCATTCCCCCGCCCACATTCAATGAAGGAGAGCCACTCCAGCTTCTCGTAGCCCAGCTCGAATACGACAACTACGTCGGACGCCTCGCCATCGGCCGGGTGTGGAACGGGGAGATTCGAGCGAGGGAAAAGTGCATTCTGATCGGCGCAAAAGGCGAGAACGCCACCGC
>DNYS01000070.1:2995-24452 GCA_003506735.1 Nitrospinota bacterium | reverse complement strand
TCCTCTACGGCTACGAAGGGCTTCTGCGGAAAGAAATTTCAAAAGCGCGGGCCGGCGATATCGTCGCCGTCGCCGGCTTCGATAAAATCGGAATCGGGGATACCATTGCCGACCCCGAAAATCCGAAACCGCTTCCGCCCATCGTCCTCGATGAGCCGACCATCACCATGATCTTCCGGGTGAACGATTCACCCTTCGCGGGCCGGAGCGGTCGATTTCTCACCTCGCGCCAGATCCGAAGCCGCCTGTTTCAGGAATCGCTCAACAACCCGGCCATCGTGGTCGCGGAAACTGACTCCTCGGACGCCTTCCGCCTGTCGGGCCGGGGCTCCCTCCAGCTGGCCATTCTCATCGAACAACTCCGGCGCGATAGCTTCGAAATTATCGTCGGCCCGCCAGAGGTCATTACGCGCTCCGAAAACGGCAAAAAACTCGAACCCGTCGAGAACGTCGTCATCGATCTGCCCGAGGAATATATCGGCGCGGTCACCCAAAAGCTCGGCGAGCGCAAAGGCAAGATGACCCAAATGGTCAACCACGGAAAGGGCCGCGCCCGCCTCGAGTTCCGCATCCCGAGCCGAGGCCTTTTCGGATACCGGACCGAATTCATGACCGACACGCGGGGCACTGGAATCTTCACGGCCATCTTCGGTGGGTGGGAGCCCTGGGCGGGCGACATTCCCGGCAGGACCACCGGCGCCCTCGTCGCCGACCGGGCGGGCAGGGTTACCGGCTACGCCATCGAACACCTCCAGGACCGGGGAATCCTCTTCGTCGCGCCCACCGACAATGTATACGAAGGGATGATCATCGGCGAAAATAGCCGGGAGCAGAACATGGATATCAACATTACGAAAGAGAAAAAACTCACCAATATGCGGGCCGCCGGCTCCGACAACACCGCCCATATCGTCCCGCCGCGCCTCTTCAACCTGGAGCAGGCCATCGATTTTCTCAAAGAAGGCGAATGCCTCGAAGTCACCCCCGACGCCTTTCGTTTCCGCAAAACCGAGCTCAAATCAAGAAAGCACGCGTGATGGCAGCCCGCCGCTAGCCCCTCGGCTCAAGTTCGAACGCCTCGGCCATGAGTTCGTAGGTTTTCATGCGGAAACCGAAGTCGTAGCACTGGTTCACGACAACAAATTCCTCGATGCCGCCGTGCTCCTCGCCCAGGGCAAGCATCTGCGCCTTTACCCCATCGGGCGTTCCGGCGATGGTCCGGCTCAGAGTGTCGTTCACGAAATGGCGCTCCATCTCGGTGTAGGGGTAGGCGAGCGCCTCCTCGGGCGAGGGTACGCCGCCCGTTTCCCCCTTGCGGTTCCGGAGGAAAAACAGGCCTCGGCTTGCCGCGTGGCGGCGGGCCTCTTCTTCATCCTCCGAGCAAAAAACAAACACGCCGAGGCTGGCCTCGGGAACGGTGAGGCGGGAGGAGGGGCGGAAACGCTCTCGGTATATATTCAAAATCTGCGGCCCGCCGATGTTGTTGATGAAATGGGCAAACGAAAAGGGGCAGCCAAAATGCGCTGCGAGCATGGCGCTCTGATCACTGGAGCCGAGCAGCCAAGTCTCGGGCGCGGTCGGACCGTCTGGCATGGCTTGAATATGCTCGAAGGGATGTCCGGGCTCGAGGCCGCCGCCGAGATACCCCAGCAAATCCGAAACCTTCCGGGGAAAATCCTCGACCGAAAGGGGGTTTCCTCCGTTGGCGAGCGCCTGCGAGGTGAGCCGGTCGCTTCCAGGGGCGCGGCCGATTCCGAGATCGATCCGTCCCGGATAAAGCGTTTCGAGGACCCGGAAATTCTCGGCCACCTTGAGGGGGCTGTAGTGGCTGAGCATGACGCCGCCGGAGCCGACGCGCATATGGGAAGTGGCGGCGGCAACCCGCGTCACCAGAATCTCCGGCGCCGATCCCGCCACGCCGTCGGAGCCGTGGTGCTCGGCCAGCCAGTAGCGGGTGTAGCCCCACCCATCGGCCGCTTCCGCCAGATCGAGTGTTGCCTGAACGGCTTCGTGCGCCGTCTTACCAGCGCTTATTGGAGATTGATCAAGAATGGAGAGTTTCAAATGTTTTGGCCGATGGTTGGGGTCAACTGGGGTTCATTTTTGATTTTTACGGTTGCTGTATTTTGCGTGCGGGTCGAATATACCGCAGGCGCAACCTCAGTTGTGGCCAAAACGCTGTGAATGGTGGGAATACGAGATTCGGAGTACTCGATGAAAGTCGTTGGACATTTTGGCGATGGGGCACTTGAGAACGTGCCGGATCAGGTGAGGCGTTTGGAGTGCCTGGGATTCGATATTGCTGGCACCTCCGAGGTGAAGCACGAGGCGACGATGCGGTGGACGCTTGCCGCGCACGCGAGCACCAGCATCGAAATCAGCACGCACGTGATCATCGCCTTCCCCCGAAGCCCGTTTGTACTGGCGCAGATGGCGTGGGAACTCCAGCGGATGACCGCCGGGCGCGTCTCGATCGGCCTCGGCTCGCAGGTCAAAGGCCACAACGAGCGTCGATTCAGCACTGGAATGTGGCGATCGCCAGCACGTCGGATGGAAGACTTCATCCGTAGCATGCGCGTTGTCTGGGCGACGTTCCAGTCGGGCGACCTTGTGCCGTATGAGGGTGAGTTCTATCAGTTCACGCTGTGCCCACCGGCGTTCAACATGGGCCCCAACGACGTGCCATTTCCAAAGATCTATCTTGCTGCCGTTGGCCCCGAAATGACAAAAGTGGCGGGCCGCGTGGCCGACGGCCTGCTACCGCACGCTTTCACCACGCCGAAGTATGTTCATGAAGTCACGCTGCCCACGCTGCGAAAGGCGGCGATCGCTGAGGGCCGCGACCCGGCCGACATCTCCATAAACGGTGGCGGCCTGATGGCACTTGGCGCTGACGATGCCGCGGTGGAAGCGGAGCTACTTAAGCTGCGCTCGCGCGTTGCGTTTTATGGCTCCACTCGTACCTACCACGGCGTCTTCGCGGTGCACGGTCTGGAAGATCTGGGCATGAAGTTGCATGAGATGTCGGTGACCGGCCAGTGGGACAAGATGCCAGACGCAATCTCGCTAGACGTAGTCCGAGAGTTCACTACCCACGGCACCTTCGACACCATGGCCGACACAATCGCAAACCGCCTAAACTACGCCAGCCGCGTGTCGATACCTGAGTCAGCTGGATCCGATGAGCAGATCGCAGAGTTGGTCAAGCAGATAAAAGCGATCTGAACGTAATCGATTTTCTTGGCGCACAACTTTTCAGGCAGGCCCTCAACGTGTAGTGTGCCCAAAACCTTATGTGCCTGATTTCCAGCAGGGAGTAGCACCGTGAAGTTGGAGATGTTCCATCTCGCCCCCTACCGAGGGTTACCAGAGGATTTCCGCGAGGAGTACAGAAGCGTCTGGGTTGATGTGCCAAGACATCTGTTCGATCCAAAGAAGGCGCACGAGTACTACAACGAGACGCTGGACGAACTGGTCTACGCCTCAGAGATGGGCTTCGACGGTATCTGCGTCAACGAGCACCACCAGAATGCATACGGCATCATGCCGTCACCAAATCTCATGGCATCAGCGATGGCGCGTGAGACCAAAGACGTGGCGATAATCGTCATGGGCAACTCCATTGCGCTCTACGATCCGCCCATTCGTGTTGCCGAGGAGTTCGCAATGATCGACTGCATCAGCGGCGGTCGACTTGTGGCCGGGTTCCCGGTTGGCACCAGCATGGACACCACCTACGCATATGGCGTGAACCCATCGATAATTCGCGAAAAGTATGCTGAGGCTGAAGATCTGATCATCAAGTCATGGACTGAAGACGAGGTATTCTCGTTCGACGGCAAGTACACGCAGCTCCGTTACGTGAACCTGTGGCCGAAACCGATGCAGGATCCGCATCCGCCAATCTGGGTGCCCGGCGCCGGGTCAATTGAGACTTGGCAGCACACCATCGATCGCGACTTCATGTACGCGTACCTCTCCTACAGCGGATTCAAGCGCGGTAAGACGGTGATGGACGGCTTCTGGAAGGTTGCGAATGCAGCGGGCCGTGACAACCCATACCAGGCGGGCTTCCTGCAGCTTGTCTGCGTAGGCGATTCCGAGCAAGAAGTTGCCGACACGTATGGGCCGCACATTGAGTACTTCTTCAACAAGATGCTACACATCTACCCTGGATTTTCCGACGCACCCGGCTACCGCACAATCGACACGATCAAGGCCGGACTGCTGGCTCAGACATCAAGTTTCGGTCGGGCTGGCGCTGAGTACGCGACCTGGGATCAACTGCTTGAGCAGGGGAATGTGATTGCAGGAACACCAGCCCAGGTAACCGAGAAGTTGGAGTCCGTTGTGAAGGCTCTCCACATCGGCCACCTGATGCTCCTCAACCAGATCGGCTCCATGCCGCACGAAATGGCGAAAGAGAACATCCGGCGGACGGCACAGGAAGTTGTGCCAAACCTACGCCACATCTGGGACGATAAGCCTGAGTACGTTGACCACTGGTGGCCGCAGGGAGCGATCACCCGCACAGGTGCAGGCGCCGCCTCGTGAGCAGCCGCAGCGTGGACCTGAACGGCGGCAAATTCCAGATGGAAGTGGTGGATTCTGGCTCTGGCGATCCCCTTCTCTACCTCCATGGAATCGCCGCCAAACAGGAAGATGGCTTTCTCGCTGAGTTGGCGACCAATCACCGGGTAATCGCACCTCGCATACCCGGATTCGGTGGCTCAACCGGATCGGAGCACCTCTCAGATATTCACGATCTCGTATACCTCTACCTCGATCTTCTGGATGAGTTGGAGTTGCGAAACCTGCCCATCGTGGGTCACTCCCTGGGCGGAATGCTGGCTGCAGAGCTCGCGGCCGTGCAGCCGGAGCGCTTCTCGAATGTCGTGCTGATTGGCTCCCTCGGTCTGTGGGATCCAGAACACCCGGTTCTGGATTTCTTCTCCGTTCCGCCGACCGAGTTTGCGGCGGCGATGTATGCAGATCAGGAGTCCGAAGCGGCGCTTGCGATAGCGACGGCCCCGCAGGCAAAATTGCCGGAAGTAGATCCAGAAACCGACGAGGGCAAAGAGATCATCGACTACTATGTTGAACGGGCGAAGTCGATGTCCACCGCCGCCAAATACTTGTGGCCGATCCCAAACAAGGGCCTCTCGAAACGACTCCACCGCGTCACCCAGCCTACCCTGCTTATCTGGGGCGACGGCGATGGAATTTGTCCGCCCGTATATGCCGATCACTTCGGGGCTGCGCTTAACAACGCTTCGAAGGAAATCGTGGCTGGAGCGGCGCATATGGCGCACGTCGAGAAACCTGGCAAAGTCGCAGCATCAATCAACAAGTTCCTGAGTGCATAAAACCCGCCGGAGAGGACCAACAACATGCCAAATATCAACGCCGGCACGGCAGTCCCGAACTTCACGCTGACATCGTTGGATGGCGATGAGGTCAGCCTGTCTGACTACCAGGGAAAACGACTGATCCTCTTCTTCTGGGCATCCTGGTGAGCCTGTCGGGAACAGCTGCCCGTGTGGCAGCAGATGTACGCCGACCTCAAGGCCAATGGCACGGAACTGCTCTCGATAGCGGTCGATCTGCGAGGGCCGGATAAGGCGCGCCCGTATCACGAGGCCGCGGGAGCGGAGTTCACAACTATCGTGGATGAAGAGAACGCTCTGGCACGCGTGTTTGGCTACAACGCTATTCCAAATGGTGTGTTCATCGACGAAGAGGGCATTCTGCGGTTCCAGTACTACGGGGGCTTCAACGTCAAGAATGATGAGATGGCAGAGATGGTAACCGCATTCGCAGAGAGCGGAAGCGTCTTACCAGATGGTTCGAAAGACGCCGACGCACCAGTCTCAGACCACTTTGAGCGCGGGCTAAGCCTGTTCCGGTCCGGCGATATCGATGGCGCCAGCCAGATCTGGCGAGAAGGCATCGTCCTCGACCCCCAGAACTGGAACATGCGCAAGCAGCTGTGGGCCATCGAGAACCCGGACAAGTTCTACGCCGGAGACGTGGACTATGGCTGGCAGAAAGAGCAGGTAGAGGCAGGACGGTAGGGCGCCATCTAGCCGCCGTTCCAGAGGTGCCCTTCGAGTGGCCTCAGGATACCTCTGTCACTATCCGAGACCTCATTACGAGATATCTCCAACGTTTGGGCTATCGCAAGTTTGCGGTGGCAAGCATGAATTGTCTGGGAAAGGTTTCCTGAGGCTCTCGAAGGGTACCTTTTCCAGACAATTCTGTTACCAAAGTGCTCAGAAAATCTTCCCGCCATCGGCCGCCCTGATGATCCCCCGGTCCGCCTGGCTCTGCATCACCTGGCGGTTGATCTCCGCCGGGTCGCCCCACTCCTGCATGAGCAGGTCCCACATCTCCTGCTGCTTCGCGGCGTGCGCGGGATCATTCGCCAGGTTATTGAACTCTCCGGGGTCAGACTCTAGGTCGTACAGCTCCAGTTCCGGCGGATCGGCGTGGCCATATGTTAGCTTCCAGCTACCACGCCTCACCATCACCAGCGCCCGATCGGTCCCATGAGCCAGATGCTCCACCAGCACAAAGTTCTTCCACCCAGCCTCATCGCCATTCATCAGCGGCACAAGACTGTCGCCATCCATGTCCCAGTCGGAAGGATCGAATCCGGCGATATCAACGATGGTTGCAGTGACGTCCACGTTAGACATGGGTTGCGACACGCGTTTGCCCGCCGGCAGGTGTCCCGGCCAGGCGATCTGGATTGGGATGTGCGACGACGCCTCATACATGCTCATCTTGCGCCAGAGGCCGTGCTCGCCCAGCGAATCGCCGTGGTCGGAGGTGTGAATAATTACGGTGTTATCTGCGAGGCCGTTCGCCTCCAACGAATCAAGCAATCGGCCAATCTTCGCGTCCATCCACTCCACCAGGCCGTAGTAGGCGGCGCGGGCGCGTTTCACCTCGTCGTCGGTGTACTTGTAGTTGACGCCAAACATCGCCCCGAGCCGTTTCGCTGCGGCCGGGAGGTTATCGAGGTGTCCCTCCGGGATGTCTGGCATATCTGTGTTGTCCGGATAGTACTTCGAGAAGTATGGCTCCGGCACCACAAACGGGAAGTGCGGCGCGATGAACCCCACGCAGATCGCCCACGGCTGATCGTGTCTGGCAGGCTGTTGAAGGTAATCGAGCGCCGCCGCCTCCATCTCATCGTCAGCTTCGATCATAGGCGTCGTGCCGGGGCCAGCTTCGAATACCGATGGCCACGGCTCGTCCGAAGTTGGGCAACCATTAATCCATGGATATTGCTCATGCACCAACCCCTCGGCATGCGGATCGTGCGCCAGTTGTCTATCGAACCCATGCAGTGGGTCGGGGCCAATCAGATGCATCTTGCCGTCCAGTACCGCGTCGTAGCCTTCCGAGCGAAGTAGATAGGGCCACGTAACCGCGTCGATGCGCATCGGCGTCGAATTATCATACGTCTTGGTGTTGCTAACGTACTGGCCGGTCATGAACGATGCGCGGGACGGCACGCACAGCGGGGAGTTGCAGTAGCCGTTGTCGAACGTCACGCCCATCGCCGCAATCCGGTCCATGTTGGGCGTGTTGACCAGTTGATGTCCGTAGGTGCCGCTGAACTTGGCGCCGTGTTCATCGGACATGATGATCAGGAAATTAGGTCGTTCGTCAGACCCGCGGGTTGTCATGATATGTCTCCGGATGCATAGACGGATGCGTGAGCCAGATATCTGCTGGCGCCGGAAGATTGTAGACGACGTACCGCGTTGATGGCGCAAACGCGCAGCGCGGTCGGCTGGGCGGGCCGACGGTGCTGCGAAGGTTCTGGAGGGGCCAGAACTATCTAGATCTGATCGAGCGAGGTAATTAACTTCGTGTCCGGGTGGAACTGAGCCCAGGCAAACCAGAAGTGATCGCCGTGGATTGCGGGGTCGAGCTGGGTTCCGGCAAGCTCGCCCTCAAGCGCCTCGCCGAAACGGTCCCAAATGGATCCCGTCTGCTCGTCACGGAATCTGCCATCTCCGTTATCGACGAATGTGAGCACCTCTTCACCGGCCTCACGGAGGTACGTCGTGGCAGAGCCGGAGATGTTCGGCGCTGCCCCTGCACCAGGCAGAGCTGACCGGAAGGCCGACTGAGTGGTGTCATCAAAGAATATAGCGATGGGCAGTCCACCTGATTCCACGTTGAGCACCAGCTCTTCAGCCAGCAGATCGAAACTATAGGCGACAGGTCCGGTCCCCAGATCGAGTGCTGCGACCCGGTCAGTCGCGCCAAGTCGAGGGTCAATTTCACCAAAGAACAGGAAGGGGTCTTTTATACCATCGTCGTATCCTTGGTACGAGGAGCGCAGATATGGACGCCCGGCCGGCTTGGCCATCACCTGCCCGTCAGGTTGTGAGGCAGCAAACGACTCCAGCGTGCCAATTTGAACCGGCAGGAAGGTCAGCTTTTTGCCCGCCTGCTCGCCCACGATGCCTTCACCTGTTAGCTGCTGCCAAAGCGTCACAGTAGTGTCATCCCACATCACCAGGTCGCTGTTGCGAAGCATGCCAGACGTACCGAATCTGTGAACCACTCCGTCAACCCTGCGGTCGAAAACTATCGAGCTGTTGCAAAGAGGGCAGAAAGTCACGGTAACCGGAATACCACCGATCTCATCGTTCACAATCTCGTGATTCACCAGGACGCTCAGCGGAAATGCACGAGCATCGTCATTCAGGTCAACGATGATGAACGGCTCTTTGGGGTCATATTCCTTGAGCGCTTGTTCTACATCAATATATGTAGGGTCGTCTATCGGACGTATCGAGTCGCGACGGAGGCTAATCACGAGTTCGTCTAGCGAGATCGTCCGGAGTTCCCAGTCGGTCACCCAACCCAAATTCGCTGCGCGATTTCTGAAATTCTTCTCCACGATGTTGAGTTCTGAACGCTCGACGACGGTCCGGGGTGTCAGGGCGGTCGGAGTGCTCGTAGGGTCAGCAGTCGGTCCAACATCAGGCACGGGCGTGGCCGTTTCGTCGGGGATAGGCGTGGACGTTGGCGGGAGTGTTGTTGGCTCACTGGTTGCGGTCGCCGGCTGAATTGAAGCGGTTGGTTGAGTCACCGGGGTGGTATCGGAGCTGCCACAGGCAACGGCAATCAGCCCCACGATTGAGAGTGACGCGACGAGATTCGTGCGCGTCTTCCAGCTCAACATTTTCCGTATCGCAAGACTCATGTTCTGGAATACCTCCCGGTTCGCTGTGGTGTATCTACGAGCACCTACGCTGAGTAGGCTCGTCAGTCAGATGCCGCAAGTTTCCAGCGCGATCTTCGCGATTTCTTAAGGATTCGAGCCAGTGTGCCGATGTTTGCCGTGGCTCAGGTGGCCCGCGCCAGTGGTCGCTCCGGCGCATCGAACTACCTACGATGAACTTCACATTCCCACGCATGGGGCGCGTTCACGCACTCCTGGCGCTCACAGCCGTGGCCGCCATCGCATGCGGAACCGCCGTATCGACCCCGATCGCGCCTATAGCGACCACCGCCGTACCCCCAGTTGCGCTCACGGCGATTCCAATCGCGACGCCCATCCCGCTGGTCATCGCGACCGCCGAGCCATATTTCGGACCCCCAGAGCAGCCAGCACCAGAACCAGATCTGCTGGCCCCTGCGCTGTCCCCGGAAGAGCGAGAAAAACTGGGCATATTCCGTGACCCCAACCTCGGCTCCTCCTGACGCACCGATTTCACCAGACGCACAATCAACCTCACCGAGTTCGTCAGCATCCTGCCGCGCGACGGCATCGCACCGTTGGACGCACCGGAATTCTTCGTCGCCAGCGAGCCCCCTGAATACATGCGCGCTCGTGAGTCAGTCATCTCGCTTGAGATCAACGGCGACGCTCGGGCCTACCAATTGGCCATCATGATGCAGCACGAGATCGTGAACGATCTGGTTGGCGGCGCACCCATAACAGTCACCTTCTGTCCATTCTGCAACACCGCGATAGCGTTCGACCGCCGGGTTGCCGACCGGGAACTTACGTTTGGAACAAGCGGCACCGTCCGCAACTCTGACCTCGTCATGTGGGACCGGCAGACCGAGACGTGGTGGCAACAGATCACCGGGGAGGCGGTGGTTGGTGAGCTCACCGGATACCAACTCCACTTCATTCCTGCCGCGATAGTCGCATGGGAGTCGTTCGCCACACAGCATCCCGACGGCCTTGTCCTTGACCGCCCCGGCAATCCCAGTACCTACGACATCAGCCCGTACGATGGATATGACGATATAGACACCCCACCGCTGCTGTTCGAGGGCGAGACCGACGGCAGACTACCGGCAACGGCGCGCGTACTGACAATCGAATCCGACGGCGAGTCCGTTGCCTACCCCTTCGACCTGCTCCAGGCGGAATTGGTTCTGAACGACAGCATTGGTGCCCTCGATATCGTGGCCATGTTTGATGCGGACGTCTTCAGCGGCTTCCAGCCTGGCTCATCGGAACGCATCGCTGGCGCTACCACCGTGTTCAACCGAAACATCGGTGATCGGACGCTCACATTCGAGTCCGAGGATAGCCTGTTCATCGATCAACAGACCAACTCCACATGGAACAGCAGCGGCGAAGGAGTAGCCGGTCCACTGGCTGGCCAACGGCTTATACCCATCCTCCACGCCAACCACTTCTGGTTCGCCTGGGCAGTCTTCAAACCGGAAACGGTGATCCGAGATGACATCGGGGATTTGATGCTAGGCTAGGGCAATTCCTGCGGTGGCGGAGCGTGGCTTTCTAGCGGCTGGCGCAGGATTGCAATTCCCACGGTCGCTTCTGGCATCTATTCCGCCAGATCGCTAACCTGAGTCTCCATACTGATCAGTATTGAGGAGAGCAGCGTGACCAGAGTTGTGGTTACGGGTGGAAGCGGCAAAGCGGGCAGGGCAGTTGTCGATGACCTTGTGGCCTCCGGGTACGAGGTTCTGAACGTCGATTTATCAGCACATCCGCGTGATGACGCGCAGTTCCTTAACGCAGACGTCACGGACCTTGGCCAGACGATCAGCGCGTTCGAGGGTGCAGATGCCATCGTTCACTTCGCCGCGATTCCGGCACCAGGTTTACGCCCGCCGGAAGTCACGTTTCAGATCAATATCACGTCCACTTATAACGTATTCAGGGCGGCCGCCACGCTTGGCATTCCCCGGGTCGTCTGGGCATCCAGCGAAACGACGCTGGGACTTCCATTCGAGCGCCAGCCGCCACTGTATGCGCCTATCGATGAGTCGCACACGTTATTCCCTGAGAGCAGCTACGCGCTATCCAAAGTGCTCTCTGAGGAGATGGCGCGCCAGTTCCACCGCTGGAATGGCACGACCCTCGTAGGCCTCCGATTCTCAAACATCATGGAACCGCACGACTATTCCAGATTCGCCGATTGGCAAGACGATGTGTCTCTGCGCAAGTGGAACCTCTTCGGGTACGTGGATGCGCGCGACGTGGTGCAGAGTTGTCGGCTTGGATTGGAAGCTGATCTCTCTGGCGCAGAGTCGTTCATCATCGCTGCTGACGATACTGTCATGAAACGGCCCAGCGCCAAGATCATTGCCAAAGCGTTTCCGGGGGCTGAACTCCGCGAGTTGCCGCACGTGCGTGCCACGCTGCTGGGAATCACAAAGGCCAGGCGACTGCTTGGGTACGCTCCCGCTTACCCATGGATGGATCAGATTAGTTGATCCATTTCGTGATGCAGCATCGGAGAATTGGCGTGAGTGCGATCGCGTTGCCTCTACTGGTCGTCGCGGTGGCCTGTGGCGTCGGTGATTCAGATGAGGCCATTGGCGTAACACCAACGCCCGAACTGACAGAGCTCGTAGCTCCCCTGGTTGTGGACACCGCACCTCAGGTGATTCCCACCCAAACATCCGTCACTGTAGCTCCAACCGTCGATCCCGTCGCTGAACTATTCAGCATTAACGAGCTGGTCTGTCTACAAACGGAACTTGGCGGCAACGTCAGCGCCATATCGAGTGCTCTAGATGGCACATCGGCGCTCAGCTTGCAGACGCTGCGCTTGCTCCAGGTGTGCACCGGCAGCAGCATCGTACCTGGTGAGGCGCCCGAATTCAGCGTCGAACAGATTGATTGTCTGATTGAGCGAGGCGAAGTTGAGACGCTGCAGAATCTCTCGCCGGAAGAGACACAAGCACTCGGCCGCGCCTTCATAGAGTGTGGGATTATTGAGTTTGATCCACTCGCTGTGGAGCCTTCGCCTGAGTCCGATCAGATGGTGGTGGATATCGCCCCAACCACCGTCCCGCCAGCCACGGATCCGCTCGGAACGCTTCCCTCATTCTTCGCTCACAGCGATCCAGACTGTGTGGCAGAACGGGCGGGTCAATCAACAATTCGGCTGGTCAGAAAAGCGACGGATATCAGATCGCTTGAGTACCAGGTTGGGATTGCCTCGTTCTGCCTGGATAGTAGCTCGAGGTCGATTCAAAATTACATTGCGCCGACCTCGGTGCCAGAGGTCACCGTCTGCCAGAACGCATTTCTTGGTTTGCAGGCGCTCATCAACAGTGAGATAGAAAATCCGTTGCTACTCACCCTCGGGCTATCGCAGGTCAACTCAAAATGTGAGTTTGATGAAGTTCGCCTGTTCGTATTCTCGGGCTAGCGATGTTTTGAGGCATGGGATTCGATAACCTTCCAGCCATGACGCAAGTACGATTTCGGTCTGCCCTGATGATGATCTGCCTGTTCGGCTTGCTGATGGTCGCTTGTGGCAGCGAAGAGGCGCTTGAACCCACTTCCCCACCGGTTTCATCGGGGTCTCAGGACGTGATCGATAATCAAGCGCGGTGGAATGCAGCAGCCATCGACGACTATGACTTTATCTATCAACGCATCTGTTTCTGCCCCCTCCCTTCACCACACCAGTATTGATTGAGGTTCGCAACGGGGCAGTGCGGAGCGTGGCATATCAGGACTCTGAAACTCACCTCGATGCGCCAGATACGACCACGTACCCAACCATCCCCGCACTATTCGATGTGCTGACCGAAGCCGATGAGCGCAACGCCGTGAAGATAACAGTTTCATTCAGCACGGAACTCGGATTCCCGGAAGACGTGTATATCGACTACGCCGCCAATATTGCCGACGAGGAGATGGCATTCACCGTGACAGAATTCGTTCGCAAGTGACGATCAAGAAATGACGGAGCTAAATATTTGACTGCTGGCAAAAACATTCTCATAACCGGCATGAGCGGGTTGATCGGCTGGCTGGCGGGGCGGCATCTGGCGGAGTCCAATAACGTGACAGCGCTCGGCCGGCAACCGGTAGATGGCGTTTCCACCACCGTTGCCGATATCTCCGACTTCGACGCGATTCGGCCAGCGTTTGAGGGCGTCGATACGGTGATTCACATGTCTGCATCGCGTGGCAACCAGCCGTTCGAGACGCATCTGCAGGCCAACATCGTTGGCGTGTACAACGTCTTCGAGGCTGCACGCGAAGCGGAGGTGCGCCGCATTATCGCGGCAAGCAGTGGCGCGATAATTGCAGGTTACGAGCGGGATGAGCCGTATGCATTACTCGCGAAGGGTGTGCGGCCCGCAAAGCCAGTGGAGCTGATCACGGTGACCACGAAGGTTCGCCCAACCAGCGTCTACACCGCCACAAAACTGGGCGGAGAAGCGCTGGCCGCGTACTTCGTGGAGGCGCATGGCATGTCGATCATCTGCGTTCGGGTCGGCAAAGTGGAAGTGGATGACGTACCCGCCAGCGTGCGCGCCGCGGCGGTGTGGTGCAGTCATCGAGATATTGTGCAGATGATTGAGAAGTGCGTGGATGCGCCGGACGATATCCGATTTGAAGTCCTGTACGCCGTTTCGGACAACCCAACGGGCTACCGGGACTGGCAGAGCGCGAAGGAGCTTGTGGGCTACGAGCCGCAAGACAGCTCCACCATCCACGGCTTTTAGCGATAGGTATGACGCGATGGCCCTGGAGTTTGTGAGTTACGGAAGCGCCGAAGATTTTCTGCGCAATGTGCAGCCGTTCCTGTTGGAGCGGTAGGTTGAGAACTGCCTGATTCTTGGCCTGTCGGGGACTCTGGCAAGTGGTGGCGCGGTAACGCCACCGGGCTCGAACGCTCCAGGGTTCTATGCGGTAACACGTGATGGCGGAGTGCGGATCGCCGCCATGCGAACGCCTCCATACAAGATTCTCATTACCCGAGCAGCTGGCGACGATCTGAAATGCCTAATCCAGGGAATCGACGAAGCTGATCCCGAGATTCCCGGCGTTGGAGCCGACAAGGTTTACGTGAAGGCGTTTGCCGATCAGTGGTGCGATCTCGCCGGAAAATCGTCTCGTCTTGGCATGCAACTGAGAATCCACGAGCTGACGGAGGTTTCACCGCCAAAGTGGCCAACGGGCAAGCTGCGATTGGCCGCGGCCAGCGAACTCGATCTGCTCTACGAATGGATGAAGGGATTTGCGGAGGATGCCGGAACGAAGAATGTGCGAGTGCCTGAAGATTGGATTCCCGGCGCGGTGAAGGCGGAACAGGTATACCTCTGGGACGACGATGGCCCGGTCTCCATGGCCATCTGGGGCCGCGCTACCGACAGTGGCGTATCGATACGGGGCGTCTACACGCCTCGGGATAAGCGAAACAGGGGCTACGCAAGCGCGGTTGTGGCCGCGGTGAGCCAGATGTGGCTCGATCGCGGGAAGCGCTTCATCTGCCTGTTCACCGATCTCGCGAATCCCACCTCAAACCACATCTACTATGAGCTTGGATACCGGCCAGTCGTTGATGTCGATGACTATCTGTTCGACTAATCTCGGCAGTTGGTTGTGACTCTGTTTGCGGTGTACTCCCGGGTCAGCCATTCCACGCCGTAGTCGACAGCTTCCCGCACCGAGAAGAGCCGTGCTTCAGCACTGCCAACCGGGCCAGTCATGACGCCTCTCTCCGACTCGAATGCAACTCCCAGTCGCGTAATCGTGTCATCGTCCATGAAGCAGATCTCTTCAACTGGTTGCCACTCGATCGCATCGCGCCCAGCGTTGGGTACCGGCGCCAGGGGACGAGTGGTTTGCGTGGCGTCTACGGAGTACTCTGCGTGATGGAACGTGGTGCACCGTATAAACCCAACGCCCAGCAGGAGAACCTTGCCGTCGCGTCGGTACAGGTGGTCCAGCGCTGAGCCTTTGCCCAGCGACATCTTCAGCCGTTGCGTTCCTGCAATCTCCGCCCCGCTACGGCTCCAGGCCGCGAACGAGTAGAGGGGGTGGTCCGCCCGAACAACACCCGGGAGCGTGCGGAATAATTCCGGCATGGTACCCATTCGCGCCGTTGGAGTTATTGACGGATCAAATACGGGCATCTCATTCAGTTGATTCTCGACTTCATCCGGGTCCGTCACCGGTTCAATCGCCAGGGTTGGGTGCCTGAGCTGCGTGGTCTGCGTTGGCATCACGATCGCGCCGTCCAGAGTTACAACGTCCATCAGCGCCTTGATCACCGTGGCAGCTCCGCCATCAACATACCCAAGCGAGCTAAGCGAGGAGTGAACGATCACAGAATCGCCGGTCGCCAGCCCAAGCTCTCGCAAATCATTGGACAGCGATTCGCGAGTACGTGGCGTCTGGTCGATATCTCTAGATCTACTCATCAAGCGTCCCTACCTGCGCTCTTTGGACCATCTCTTACGCAGCCATGTCTTTGCGTAATCCACGGCCTCCCGCTGCCAGAAAAGTCGCGACTCTGCCTGGCCGACTTTGCCTATCGCCACCGGGCGGGACTGTTCAAACGCCTCGCCCAGATCTCGAAGCCACGCATCATTCATATTATCGATCTGTTGGGATTCCCGAAACTCTCTGACGCCATCTTCCTCAACGAGAAACTGTGACGTAACGCGCGGGGTTTCATCGATGCGGTACTCGGCCAGGTGAAACGAGGTGTTTCGGTCGTAGCCGACGCCAATCAGCAGTATCTTTCCATCGAGATCGTAGATGCGGCTAAGCGGCGATTCATCCCCTTGCAGCAGATCAAGAGAGTGGTTCGCCGTGATGAATTCGGAGTTCTTTCCGTTCGCGCAGAAAGATGTTTCAGGATGTCGACTACGTAGAGTCCCCGGCCATGTGCGGAACGTCTCAACAACACGACCCATCCGAGTCGTGGGCGTGATCTGCGGGTCAAACGGGGGAAGATGCTCCCGAACTGTATCCACCCATTCAGGCCTCACCGGCGGGTTGGTCCATGTTGACGGATCACGATGTCCATAAGAGTGTGAGGGCGTGACAATCGTGCCCTCATCGCCTACTGCGTCAAGCAACGCACCAACCACGGCCACTGACGCGCCGACCACGTAGCCAAGCGCTTTCAGCGCCGAGTGGACGATCACGGTATCGCCCTCCCGGAGGCCTAGTTTGACGAGGTCACGCCGTATCGATTCCCTTGTCACCGGGCGATCGGTCTTCGCCATCAGTTCCCAGTTGCTACTCACACTTGCTCCATCCGTGTCTTGTCATGCGCAAATCATATTCGTGCAAACCGTCCACCAGTCATGACTCACGCCACTGTGTCCTGGCTGGCAAAACCAGCCTAATGGATTAGTAGTGAACTCAAGGTGGGGGGCCACCGCGTTCTAGATTGGCCAATATTTGGGGCTTTAATAATTGGGCTCGTCGCGTTCGGAATCATTATTTCCGGAGTGACCGCGTTTGCCCAGACAACTTTGAGGGATGTGAGTGGCTCATCGCAAGCCATTCGGGAGGCAGCGCGCTCAATTGGCATCTCCAACCGCACCCGGATCGCACCGGTTGAAGTTTGCGAAACTACACTTGGGTCCACGCTTTCATTCGACCTGGAGAATACCGGATCGGAACCGCTCCACAGCCCGTCTGACTGGGATCTCATCGCCTGGTACGGCACCTCATCTGGCCTGCAGGTCACCCGTCTGACGTACGCCAACTCCGCCACCGCGGCCGCTGGCGAGTGGATTATCACTGACATTCTTGCACCCGGGGGAAACTCCCCAAACGTAGGTCGAGGAATCGTCGACCCCGGCGAGCGCGTTCGTATAACCACGGCATTCGCAACCTCAATCTGGGCTTCCAGCAGCAACAAGATTCGCATCTCCACACCCGGTGGCGCGACAGCCGACATCGACATATCTGGCTCCAACCCCTGCGGCTTCTATCTCCACAACTCCATAACTACCCCAACCGCAAACACCCTCGCTTCGATCGACCTCCCTGCCAGCGCGTTCTACCCGAGTCAGACCACCCTCTACAACTACGATACAGATGTGGACGCCCAGTCCGGGATCATGATCGAAAAGGGTGGCAGCGACCAGGACGAATCGAACACAGCGCGCTATCAGAACTGGCAAACAGCCGCGCTCTCCGCCGATCTGGAACTGCAGGGGACCGTGAGCCTGAACCTCTGGGCGGCGATGGAGAACTTCAGCACGTCTTCAACCGGAACTCTTACCGCGTACCTGCGTGACTACAACGGCTCCTCATATACAGAGATCGCCAGTTCTACCCTCGCCGCAGGGCCCTGGGACGCCGAAGCCACCGGAACGTTTGTGGATACGACGCTCGATTTCAACAATCTCGACTACACACTTGTATCGGGCAATCAGCTTGAGATCAAGGTAATCGTCCCGAATACGTCCGATGAAAATATGTGGCTAGCGTACGACACGGAATCGTATCCGGTGAAGGTGCAGTTCCCGCTGGTGCGCGATCTGTACGCCCACGGTGAGCAGCGCAAAGTTGCCACATCGACCTACTACGAGCTGCTGACCTCGTTTCACGACAGTGGCTACTACCTGCACAACAACCCCACGCCACCCATCGCATCCACAACCGCTCAGGCCAGCCTTGGGATAACGCTGACCTATCCCGGCGCGTCAACGCTCCTGGACTACGATGGTGACCTCGACACTGGCCCTGGCCGGACAATCGCCAAAGGCGGATCAGGCCCGGCTGAGACAGACATCAGCCAGCAACAGAACTGGCTGAGCCCGGTGCTCTTTTCGGACACCCTGATCAATGGGAATGTGATCGTCGAGATATGGGCTGCAGCACAGGGGTTTAGCTCCACGTCAACCGGAGAACTCAAGCTTTACCTGCGCGACTACAACGGCTCCACATACACCGAAATCGCTAGCACAACGATCACCGCCTCAGCATGGGACAGCGCCGCATCTGGCACGTGGGTGAAGAAGGCGGGCGAAATCTCCGTATCCAACTACACCGTGGCGGATGGCAATCAATTGGAGCTGAAGATCACCGTGGGAGATGGCTCTAGCGGCGGGATGATGATCGCCTACGATACATCCGGTTATCGATCGGTGCTGCGATTGCCAGACACGAACGAGCCAAACCCTACCGGCAGACCAGCAACGCTCAGCGCGGATAGTGGCAACACCGTCGCCCGTGTCCGCCCAACGGAAAACGGCGGGCGGCTGCTCTTCCCGCTTGCGGGCTACGCGTCGATCACTGACGGGACGTGGGATGTCTCATATCGTGTCTGGACGGGGAACTCTGGAGACACCGTTGCCGAAATTCACGCCGATATGGATGTGACCATTCGCACCGCATCCGGCGATGTGCGAGCGACGCTGGGATCAGACGTCGCACAAACTTCAGACATCGCGGCGACTGGTTGGCAGACAAAAACCGCCACCTTCACACCAGCGCACTACAACATCGTCGATCAGATCGACTATCTTCAGATCGACCTGTTTGCGGATGTGACCGGGAGTGAGTCCAGCTCTACCCAGCTGAAGTTCATGCTGGATGACAAAACGGTGGATCTCACCAACTGGACGCGCATCCGGAACATCGCGTTCTTGCGGAACTGAGCGCGAGACTAATTGGCGAGCGCGACGGGCTCAGGCTCGGCCAGGAGTTCGTTGAGAATATCGGTCAATCGTACGGTGTCGATTGGACCAATCCACTTTTTTACGATGTTGCCTTCACGGTCCAGGAAGAACTTTTCGGGGAGGCCTTTAACGCCGTAATTAATCGTGATAATACCACTGGGATCGAGACCGGTCGGATACTCCCAGCGGGACTCCCTAGCGAACCGCTGACCCGACCCCGGCCGATCTTCCCAGACGTCGATGCCCACGAAGACCACGTCCTCATCCACGAACTGCTCATGCACGTGGCGCAGCGTTGGGGCTTCTGCGCGGCACGGCGGGCACCATGAGGCCCAGAAATCCAGGAACACAATCTTTCCGCGCAACTCAGACAGCGTGACCACCTCGCCATCAAATGTGGTCAGTGTGAAATCGGGCGCGGGTTTGCGATCTACCTCAACGGCGCCACCTGAGTTGTTCACGAAAATGCCGCCGGGAGTGCCGCCACCGCGTACGGTTCCCCAGACCAGTAACGCGCCGATCAAGAACAGCGGAACGAACGCCAGCGCCATGATGTAATACTTGCGGCGCTGGGACTCAGGCTCATCGTCCAGAATCGGTATCTCTTCCGAGTCAATCTCGCGGTTGGAGTTGATCGTCACGCTGGCTTTGGATTCCTCACTCTATGCGGCTCTATGGACACCAATTTTACGGCCCTTTTTCCAATTTCGTAATACCGGAAGCAGGCAATTTCAGATTGACTCGCCGCAATCGCGAACCCGCCCGGACGATACCGGGCAGGGATTGTCATGTGAGAGAGTAGCTATCAGGACGCAGCGATAAGCTCGGTAACTAGCTCTCGTAACTTTCCCTCGTTCAGTAGACCGGTCCAGCTGCGCTTCACTTTGCCGTCCGGGGTAATGAAGATCGTCGTCGGCATACCAAGCACCTTGAACTTGCTGACTACTCGAGCCGTATCCGTGTTGCCCGCCGGATACGTCACTCCAATCTCAGCGATGAGATCGAGGGCATCTTGTTCATTTCCAAGCGCGGTAAACGGCCCAAGATCCAGTCCGAACAGGATGATGTGATCTTGAAAGTCCTCGTACACAGCTTGCAAATCCGGCATCTCTGCACGGCAAGGTGGGCAGAGTCCCGCCCAGGCGTTCAGTACGACCGGCTTACCCTGCGCCACGATGTCTGAAAAATTCAGTTCAGTACCACCCAGAACGTCGGCGCGCTGATAGACCTTCACAGGAAAATCAAGCGGCAGATTCTCTTTGATCGTCTCAAGTGTCACGGCAGACGTTGGTGCATCGGTAGCTGAAGATGCACTCGATACTGAAGCCGACTCTTCCGATCCGCAGGCAATCGCTGCGATTGCGACCAGTCCGGTGAGGAACAGCAGGTGGCGCTTGGCAATTAATATTCGGGGCAGCAGACCCGTGCGTGTCCCTGCACTGGCGTTTCCGATCAATATCTTCCTCCGTATGCACTCCGCACTATTGATGTTACGGGTATCGTAACCCTCTAAGCCTGGCCCCTGAACAGGTAGTACTGCTCGAGACGCCAACTTAGATGCTTCTGGCGATGGTCAGGCGCGCGGATTTCATCGTCTCATTGGCTGCATTTGTTCTATTTGATGATTCGATTCTCAAGGAATTCTGGAGACATCACCTCAATACCTTGATGATCCCAATCCACTGTCATTCTGAGGTTCCGCGAAGAATCTCAGCTTCAACAACTTCGAAGTACTAATAATCTGGTGAGCAGCGATGAACGTGCCGTAGGTCTGGAATGTCAATGGAAGCGCTTGCGTTGTGTTACACATAAATGGATGTTCGGGATGAGATCCTTCGCCGAGCCTCAGGATGACATCTAATAGTGTCGAGATTGGCCGATTCTGCCTGACAGAATGCGTTGATCGGATCCACAACTACAACGTGGAAAGAAACCACCGCACTGTCTCCGCCAACTGTTCGGGCTGCTCGGCAATCGGATCGTCACCACACGACTCCAGTTCCACAATTCGCCCGTGGCTTAGACGTTCGAACGCAGCAACTTGCTGCTCATGCGTGATCTGCGACGACTGTCTCCCGCTCACCAGGAGTACAGGGCAATCGGGCGGTTGCAGTTCTTCCGGAGGCGCGCACTCGACGAGGATAACCGCGCCCGCAGAATTAATTTCTGCCGCTGCGCACACGTCCCGCGCTGAAACGTTATCGAATGCGATTATGGCTATGCCGGGAGCCACAATCCCATGATCGCTGACGTTGAGCCCGGCCGGTAAGCGTTCCAGGAAAAGCTGTGCATTGGGATTATCAAAATCGCGATTGTGGAACAGGCTCAGTTCCGTGATTTGCGCACCTTGTTCAGCGTTTTCAGATTCCGAATTCGTGGTCCATCTCCATTGCGTGATTGTCGATTCCAAAAATCGTAGCAGCCAGAAGCATAGATGGCGTGATTATCTGGGTGAAGTGACAGGTCCGTTTTGGTGAAGCACACGTGTACGCTTAAAGATCATGGACTCTGCACTCATTCGCAACTTCTGCATCATCGCCCACAT
>DNYS01000070.1:0-2901 GCA_003506735.1 Nitrospinota bacterium | reverse complement strand
TACGAAGTCTCACGCTCACTTGCCGCCTGCGAAGGCGCACTGTTGGTCGTGGACGCCGCGCAGGGCATCCAGGCTCAGACACTTGCCAACGTTTACCTCGCGCTTGAGCACGACCTAGCCATCATCCCCATCGTCAACAAGATCGATCTGCAGGTCGCAGAACCAGACCGCGTAGCCGCGGAGATGACCAGAACCTTTGGCTTCAACGACAGCGAAATTCTTCGCGTCTCCGCCAAGACCGGAGAGGGCGTCAATGAGGTCTTGGAGGCCATCGCATTCCTGATGGAGGCCCCCAAAGGGAATCCCAAATCGCCACTGCGCGCCCTGATATTCGACTCAAAATACGACTCCTATAAAGGCGTGATTGCCTACATCCGAGTTTCAGATGGTTCGGTGAAGCGGCACGACAAGATTCGGATGATGTCATCGGGCAGAACCGCTGAGATTCTGGAGACCGGATATTTTTCACCTGAACCACGCGGTGGAACGGCACTCGGCAGTGGTGAAGTCGGTTATCTGGCAACCGGCTTCAAAGATGTGAGGGATTGTCGAGTGGGCGATACCGTCACGCTCGACGCCAATCCCGCGGCAGAGTCGTTGGCTGCGTATGAGCCAATTCTTCCGATGGTCTACACGGGCTTCTTCCCGGTGGACAGCGACGAATATCCTGAGTTGCGGGACGCACTTGCAAAGCTTCAGCTAAACGATGCTGCTCTGGTGTATGAACCTGAGACGTCCAGCGCGCTTGGCTTTGGCTTCAGATGCGGATTCCTTGGGCTGCTGCACATGGACATAGTTCAGGAGCGGCTGGAGCGCGAGTACGACCTCAACCTGATCGCCACCGCTCCCAGTGTTCGCTTCCGAGTGCAGATGTCGAACGGCGGCTCGGTGGATGTCTCCAACCCGTCAGACCTGCCCGACCTCGCACAGGTGAAGGCCATCGAGGAGCCATGGGTGAACCTCAGCCTCATCGCACCTGAACGGTACATCGGCCCGATCATGGAGCTGGTTACCAGCCGACGTGGCACGTTTGAGCGCATGGAGTACCTGCAAGGCGAAGCTACGGACTCCAACGGCGATGCTCGAGTGCTCCTTGAGTACAAAATCCCTCTATCCGAAATTCTGATCGATTTTCACGATGCGTTGAAGTCAGCCACGCAGGGCTACGCGTCTATGGACTATTCGCACGACGATTACCGCCCAGCTCGGCTCGTCAAGCTGGATGTCTTGGTGAACGAGGTCGCGGTTGACGCCCTTTCGCTGATCGTCCATTTCGATAACGCCTACCCGCAGGGGCGATTGCTAGTGAAGAAGCTCAAGGAGCTCATACCGCGCCAGATGTTCCCGGTGCCAATCCAGGCGGCTATTGGCTCCAAAGTGATCTCACGGGAGACCGTAAAGGCGCTGCGAAAGAACGTGCTGGCAAAGTGCTATGGCGGTGATGTGACCCGAAAGCGCAAACTCCTGGCCAAGCAGGCCAAAGGCAAGAAGCGCATGAAGATGGTGGGCTCCGTAGAGGTACCACAAGAGGCCTTCATGGCCGTCCTGTCACTGGATAAGTAGACGCTGGCTCTGGGTTCACCGCGTCACGCCTAGCGACGTGACCTGCGCCGATCGTTTTCCCTTCTCCTTTTCTTTGCCCTCCCCGAATAGTATCCAAACGTCCCAAGCGCCAGGAAGAAAAGAACCACCAGAACCACAACGATGAGTTCATCCCACTCCCCGCCAGCACTGCCGGAGTGCAGCAGGGGGAACGGTATGAATGCCGGTGCGACGGCGCTTGGGTATCCGGGTATGCCTCTGGGTAATTTCAGACGTCTCAAACTACTGTTTCCTGTGGCGTCTCATTATGGGGTCGGGTTCGGTCAAAGACCTTATGACGGCTTGGGAAGCCGATGGCGCTGGCGCTGCAATATGTTGCCTGGCGCGAGCAATCAATCCGCACTACGCTTCGCACCCAATCGAGCCTGCTCAAGCACAGCCTCAACGAGCGCGTGCGCCTCAGGATTCTGCTGCGACTCAAATATCGTGGCGGCAACCATGCCTGCGGGGTTGCCGGTATCGATGCGGCTGCCCTGCAGTACGCATGCGTGTGCCACATCGACGCCAATTCGTGCGGCGATCCCGTCTGTGATCTGGATCTCACCGCCCGCGCCCGGCGGAGTCTGCTCAAGCGCATCGAACACTTCCGGAGTTAGGAGATACGGACCAACCAGCGCAAGATTGGAAGGCGCCTCTTCCAGGGACGGCTTTTCGACCATGCCCGTCAAATTCCATACGGTGTTTGAAATCTCCTCGCCCGATATAACACCGAGCAGCGGAATGGCGTGATCCGGCACCTCGACGACGCCCACTACAATTCCGGGCCGCTCTCGCCAGACCGCTAGCACCTGTTCGATAGCGGTCGAATTGCCCCAGAACAGTTCATCGGGCCAGATCAGAGCGAACGGCTCATCGCCCACTTCCTCGCGCGCCATCAGAACAGCATGTCCATTACCTTTTGCCTCGTGCTGTTCCACAGACACGATCTCAGCCAGATCAGTGATGGCAAGCTGATCGTCCAGAACGTCGGACTTGCCTGACGCCTTGAGCGCTGCTTCAAGTAGCGGCTTGTTGTTGAAGTATTCGCCAACGAAATCCACTCCAGGTGAAACGATCAGTACGATCTTCTCGAAACCGGCCTCAGCCGCCTCCTTCACCGCGCGGTGAATCAAAGGGACTGTTCCTACCGGAAGCAGCATCTTCGGCACCGTCCGGGTGACGGGAAGCATGCGTGTTCCGAACCCGGCTACGGGTATGACGGCTGTGCGTGGAGTCTGTGTCATGGGACGCAAGTTTACGCGGACTGAAACCAATCCCGCAGAAGAATGGCGCAGAATTCTGTTGACACCCGTTCGTGCA
>DNYS01000047.1:8171-8310 GCA_003506735.1 Nitrospinota bacterium | reverse complement strand
CACCCAGGACGTCCGCGACTACGCCGCCAAGCTCGAAATAACCGAGAGCGACGCCCTCGAAGCGGGCATGAAAGAAAAGTCCGAGGAATTCAAAAAGGGCGGCAGCGAGATTTATAAGATAGAGGCAAAAACCTAGAAC
>DNYS01000047.1:6935-8006 GCA_003506735.1 Nitrospinota bacterium | reverse complement strand
TGAAAGGGAGGCAAAATGGAACGGGAAAAGAGGAAAACGCGGGGGATGATGACGGGGCCCGGGGGGCGCAAGCACCCGCCGAGCAAAATCGAGCGGGCCGGCGCCGGGGAGGCGGTGGGCGAGGTGCTCATGGGCGGCACCACATTGGAGGAGGCTTGCGGAAAGTTTCGGGAGATTGCGGGTGAACCTTTGAGTATCAATTCGATGAGCCGCTACCGGAAGCGCCTCTTCGAGCACACCGCGAAGATGGAGAAGCTCGACATCCTCGTGGACCGGCTGCTGGACCGGGCGTCCGAGGCGCCCTCGAGCGACCCGTCGGCGATGGTGCGCGAGATGATGCTGGCGCTGGCGATCGAGGCGGCGGATACGATCACCCCCGAGGCGATGGCGGCGATGCCGCCCGGGGAGCTCTCCCTCCTGGTCGCCCGGCTCGAGCGCTCCCGGTCCGCGCGCGACATGGTGCGCCTGGGCTACATTCAGGCGGCGATGGCGGCCAAGCGCGGGATACTGAGGGAGATGGCCGAGGAGATCGCCCACAACCCCATGCAGTTGAAGGATATCAGGCAGTCCAACAAGGAGGTGGACGCACTGAATGAGGCCGAGGAGGAAGAACTAAAAGCGGCCGCAAAGAGAGGCGGTCAGTCCCCGGGCCTGTAGGCCACCCGCGCGCCGGGAGTGAACCCGTTGCGCTCGAACCAGCCCCGGTTCACTTCGAGGGCGTACCGGACGGGCTCTTTCGATGGATAGGTGGGCGCATCGCCGCCGGCCCCGGGCGGGTCCATATGGCGAATTTCGTCGATGCGCCAGTTCGAGGCAATGTAGGCGATCGAAAGAGGGATGCGGGTGTTCTTCATCCAGAAGGCCCGTGGGCCGCTCCTTGGATAGATGAACAGCATGCCCTCGCCCTCGGGCAGATGGCCCCGGAACATGAGGCCGCGCCTCCGGGCGGCGGAACGATCGGCGACCTCGACCTGGAGGGTGACGCTCCGCCCGCCCTGGGAGATCGTGACGGCGCCGCGCTTGAAGAGGATTGGGGGCGGTCCGGCTGGCGCAGGTACTGCGGTGGCCGGT
>DNYS01000047.1:0-6881 GCA_003506735.1 Nitrospinota bacterium | reverse complement strand
CGGTGGCCGGTCCCGCGAAAACGAGGGCGGCCGCCAGGCCGATAATCAGCTTCCGCATGAACGCGTCTCCGAATTGCCGCGGCGCGCGTGCTGCCCGCGCATTTCATCCGGCCCCCACAGGGGGCATGATGGCGAATCCTGTCCATATCATACCCCGCAAAGGAGAATGCGCCTCATGGAAAAACCCATCCCGTTCAGGAGAGCGAGCACGACGCCGGGCGAGCGCCTCATCGGCAAGCCCGAGCTTCCCCGGCAAGGGTTCGCCATGCACCTCGTGGCCGGCACCGAAACGCTGCCGGACGAGTATCAGCTCAAGGTCGGGCGGTTCATGGACCACGAGATCTACTCGGACGAGCCCAGGCATATCGGCGGGACGGACAAATATCCCCCGCCCATGAGCTACATCGCGATGGGGGTGGGCTTCTGACTGCTTACGCAACTGGCGCGGTACGCGGCCATGATGAAGTTGAAAATCAAAAAGGCGAGCTGCCGGGTGGAGTTCGACTACGTGCTCCGGGGCTCGGTCCTGAAGGCCACGGTGAACACGACATGGGAGGGGGTGAAAACCCACATCGAGGTGGAATCGATTGAGCCCCCCGAGACAATCGCCGCCCTCGTCAGAATCGCCAAGGGAGGCTGTTTCGCGGAGAACATGATTACCCAGGCGGTGCCGCTGACGAGCGAGGTGAAGCTGAACGGCGAGGCGCTCGAAATCAAGGGGATCACGCCGGAGGGATAGGGAGATTTTCTCGATAAAAGTGGTTTATGATAGGATAATAGATCAAACGACTTTCCCGTCTCGAACAACCAAGGAGGCCCTCCCCATGAAAAACCTTCTTTGCACCTTAATCGGAGCGGCGGCGTTCCTCGCGATATTCCCCGCCTCGGCGGGCGCCGAAATCCTGGCGATGGTGAACTACGAGACTCGCAAGGACCGGGCGTTTCGGAGAGAGGGAATCGCCATCATCGACGTAGACCCGAAATCCGGGAACTACGGCAAAATTCTCATGGACATCCCCCTTCCGCACGACCTGGCCAACCACCACATCTTCTACAACCATGACGCCAGCAAGGCTTACATCACCGCCCTCAGCACGGGGCGTCTCCTCGTCATGGATCTCAAGCGGGTCCCCTACCGGCTGAAAACCATCCGGGTTCCCGGCTGCGCCGTGGGCGAGGACATCGTGTTCTCGGACGACAACAAGACCTGGTACCCGACCTGCATGGGCTCGAACAAAATCATCGGCGGAGACGCCGTGGCCGACAAGCCCGTCAAGACGCTCGCCACGACGGGCAAGGCCTTCATCAAATACCCCACGGCATCGCCGTCCACGGCGGCATCGACCGCATGCTTGTGACATCCACGGTCCGCGCCTCGGACCTCGGCGATGCGGGCGGGACGGTGACGGAGATTGAAGCCAGCAGCGGCAAGGTGCTCGCCACCCACAAGGTGGCGGGCAACCCCGCCAAGGGAAAAGCCCCGGTCGAAATCCTTTTCCTTCCGCGCTCAAACCCGCCCAGGGCCTACATCACCAACATGTTTGGCGGGACGCTCTTGCTGGCCACCTGGAGCCCCGGGAAGAAGATTTTTTCGGTGAAGCAGGTGTTCGACCTCTCGCCCCACAAGGCTGGCATTCCGCTGGAGATGTACTTCAACGAGAAAGGAGACAGGCTCTACCTCACCACGGCCAACCCGGGAGCGTTTCACATCATCGACATCAAAAACCCGGAAAAACCCAGGATGCTGAAAACCATCCCGGCCGCGGGCGGGGCGCATCATGCGGCCTTCGACAAGGGGGGCAAGTACGCCTTCGTCCAGAACAACCTGCTGGCTTTCAAGGGAATGAACGACGGGTCCATCACGGTGATCGACATGAAAAAGGAAAGCGCATCGGGAGCATCGACACGTTCAAGAACCGGGGGCTTCTCCCGAACCTGATCGTCCTGCTGCCGGAGTGGAATTTAGAAGCGGGCCACTAGCGGCTCCGGCCGGAAGTGGTTGAGCCTGAACCCCTAGGCCGCGGCGCGTTCGGCCTCGATGAGGGCCTTGATCCGGGGCAGGAGGTCGCTCGCCACGCGGCGGGCCTCCTCCATATGGGGGTAGCCCGAGAGGATGAATTCGTCGATGCCGAGCCGCCAGTAGCCCAGAAGCTCATTAGCGATTTGATCCGGCGAGCCAACCAGGGCGGTGCCGCAGTTGACCCGGACGGTGGAGATACCGTTCCAGAGGTGGGCCCCCAAGCGGTGATTCTCGGCTTTTTGAATCTGCCCGCGCTGGCCCACCATCGCCGTTCCGGCGAAGAGCGCCTGGCGCTGGGTCTGAACGGTTTTCTCGGCGCGGGAGAGAAGCTCCTCGGAAGCCGCCCAGGCTTCCTCTTCGGTGTCGCGCATGACGATGTGGGAGCGGAGCCCGAAGGCGGAGGGCCGCCCCGCTTCGGCGAACTGGGCGTTGGCGTTGTCGATGAATTTGGCGATTCCCTCCTGGGGGGCGATCCAGGCCAGGTAGACGTCCGACTGCCGGCCGGCGAGGCGAAGGGCGGCCGGCGAGGCGCCGCCAAGATAGAACTTGGGCCCCTCCCCCACTGGGCCCGGCGAGCAGTGGGCGCCGTTCAGGCGGACGTGCTCTCCCTCGAAGATGACCGGTTTCGGGGACTTCCATAGCTCGCGCAGGGCGGCGATAAACTCCTCGGCCCGCTCGTAGCGCGTGTCGTGGTCGATGTTCTCGCCCATCTTTTCGAATTCGCCCTGGATGCCGCCGGGAACGATGTTGATGTCGATCCGGCCGCCGCTGATCTGGCTGAGGGAGGCGGCCATCTGGGCGAAGAGGCCGGGCGATATGAAGCCGGGACGCACGGCGATCAGGAAGCGGATCCGGCTGCTGACGGCGGCAAGCGCCGTCACCATCGTCCACGTTTCGGCCAGGGGCTCTTCGCTCTCGAACAGGCCGTTGGCGAAACGCGTGGGAATCAGCATCGAGTAGTAGCCGCACTTCTCGGCGGCATCGACGATCTTCCGCAGGTTCTCGAATGTGGGTGGACGCTCGGCCTTGAGCGTTCCGATGTGCTCTCCGTCACCGTCGATGGGAATGAACCAGTCGAACCTGGGTTCGGGCCTTTCGGATACGGGTGTCATGGCCTGTCCTCTATGCTCGAAACGCGGTTGGTGAAAATCCGGGATGCCCCATCATAGGACGATGGAGCGGCGGCGAAAAGCCGCTCCGGCGGAATTCGGAGGGGGGCTAATCGGGGACGCGGACGATCTTCATGTTGAAATCGAGCGGTGGGGCCGAGCGCACGAGGGAACTCGTGGACAGATAATCCACCCCGGTGCGGGCGATTTCGCCCAATTCGGCGCCCTTAATCCCGGAGGCTTCAAGGACGTAGCGCTTTCCGGTCCGCGAGGCCGTCCCGCGACCACGGGCCCTGGCCACGGCGTCCCGGAGGGTGGCGGCGTCCATGTTGTCGAGGAGAACCATGTGCACCCGCCCGTCGTCCATGACTTCGTCGAGCTGTTCGAATGACTGGACTTCGATCTGAATGTCCACCATATAGCGCTTGCCCCACTGAGCGTCGATAGCCGCTCGGATGGAGCCCGCCACGGCGATGTCGTTGTCCTTGATCAGATCGCCGTCGAACATCCCGAGGCGGTGGTTTTTCCCGCCGCCGATGCGGACGGCGTATTTTTCGAAATACATCAGGCCCGGACGGCCCTTCCGCGTGTCGAGGACACCCGCGAAACTCTCGGGGGGATCGCCCAGCTCGCGCATGACGCGGGCCGTGTGGGTGGCGATCTCGGAGGTGTAGGAGAGAATGTTCAGCGCCGTCCGCTCTGTTTTGAGAAGAACTTGGGCGTGCCCGCGGACGGTGGCCACCAGATCGCCGGGCGCGAGGGCATCTCCGTCTTTTTTCTCCCACCGCCATTCGGCCGGTTCGGGCCGGTCCAGGGCGAGCAGGCGCTGGGTCTCGTCGAAAATAATTCCGAGGAACAGGCTACCGGCGAGGATGCCTTCGGACTTGGCCCGTATTTCCGCCTCGCACAGGGGGTCGTTTTTGGTTTCCATCTGAAACGGGGCGCTGCCCAGATCGTCGAGGAGCCACTCCCGCACCTTCGCCCGAATGTCCAATTGTCGGATCCTTTTCCGGTTCCGTTGTTGAGGTCCGCCGGTGCGAGGCCGTCCTAGCCGATGGAGATCATTCGCTCGATGGGAATTTTGGCCCGCTCCGCGAGTTCGGGGTCAACCGTCACTTCGTGCACGAGGTTGCGCAGCGAGAGGTAGAGATTCTGGAGGGTGTTCTGCTTCATGAAGCCGCAGATGGCCTCTGCGCTCGCCGGAATCAGCGTCTTCTCGGGCGCGGCCTTGGACATGGGATAGAGGTTCCCCACCTCGGTCGCCATGATGACTGTATCCTGCGGAACCTCCCGGACCAGTTTTACCATCCCTTGGGTCGATCGGAACTGCAAAAGGTCGTTCGGTACCAGGCCCGTGTTCACCTGCCGCATGCAGGCGCTCGTACAGCCGCACTCGGGATGAACCACGACCGCCGCATCGGGATGAAGACGCATCTGTTCGCTGACGTGGTGTGGACGGATGGCCTCGTGCACGTGGCAGGCGCCCAGCATCAGCCAGAGCCGATCAAGCGAATGTCCCCGCTTTTCGATGTACTTTGCCGCGAAATAACCGAGGAATACGTCCGGAAGAAACAGAATCGGCTGATCGGGTTCGGAATGCTCGAGAACATGCTCGAGAATTTTTGCGGCGTTGGCCGAAGCGCAGCAATAATCGCTCTCGGCTTTAACGTCGAGATAGGTGTTGACGTAGCTGATAACGAGCCCACCCGGGTGGTCATTTTTCCACTCTCGGATCCGGCCCGCATCGGCATGCGCCGCCAACGAGCAAAGCGCCCCCAGGTCCGGCGCGAGCACCGTCTGGTGAGGCTTCTTCATGGCGGCTAGAATCTGGTTCATGAACAGTACCGATGGCTCGATCAAATAATCGGCATCGGATTTGGCGCCCTCGCGCGCCAGGAAAAGGGAATCCCCCACTGCATCGGAGACATCCTGAATATCACGATGAACATAGTTATGGGAAAGAACAATCGCCTTGCGTTCGGTCTTGAGGCGCAGGATCTCTTTCTTCAACCGCTCGCGCTCTTCGGACGGCGTAAATTCCGGATCGGCTTCGGCCGGAATGTCCGGAATCTCGATTGTCGGTCCCAGATCCACCTGGTCCAGAATCGCAATGGCTTCCCTGGCAGGTAGGATCTCACCGGCTACGACTTCATCAACACTCGCCATGATAGGAAGTTCTCCCACCCTTTTTTGAAAGGTATGAATAATACGACCGGGAAATTACGGACACCTCGATTCACGGTGCAGGCGACATAAATGGATACGTCTTCAATAATCTATATTTACGGTCAAACTTATTACAGTATACGCAAACTAAAATTTATAATCAATAACCACCCCTCCCCAAAAAACGGGTTATTTAACTAGACCGTCCCGGATTCCTAAAAATCAAAACAGGGGAATTTCAAACAGGCACTGGAAAAAAACAGCCGGAACCCCTTGGAGGAAACGCTTTGAAATGATAAATCAGCCTCATTCCCGAAATTTAGTTCTTTCTAAAAAACGGAGGAGTCCCAGATGAAGGAATCCGAAAAATTCATGCCCATCAATACGGATGAAATCGAATGGCAGGACGGAGAAAAAATCCTGGGACTCCCGCCCGGGCTTAAGGCGAAAATCATCGCCGAGGCCTACGATGAGGTTTCGGAGCGGGTCGATAAGTTCGTTCAGTTCCCCCCCGGGTACACCGAGCCGAGGCATGAGCACGACTACTACCACAGCACCCTGGTCCTCGAAGGGGAGATGCACGTAGCCGGGAAAGTGCTCAAGCGGGGTGACTACGTTTATGGCGGCGGCGCGGGAAACTGGCACGGTCCATACCACTACCCTGTCGGCTGCATGGTGTATTCGGCAGGCCGTGCGAAAAAAATGAGCCAGATTCACCGCCAGGACGGGGAAAATAAATAGTTCCGTCCCGCCACGGCCAAAACGCTATCCGGAGAAAGCAGCATGCCATTCGCTCTCGTAAACGGGACTCGCCTGAACTATCAGATATGCGGAAAGGGTCCGCCCATCGTACTGACCCATGGCTTCCAAAGTTCGATGTTCGTGTGGACTCCCGTTTTGGATTCTCTCGCAAAACGCTTCCAGGTAATCTCCTGGGACCTTCGGGGACACGGCGATTCGGAAAAACCGGCCGGGCCCTACCGTATTCAGAATTTCTCGGACGACCTTCTCGGCCTGCTCGATGCTCTGAAATTGGATAAGGCGAACCTCATCGGCCACAGTATGGGCGGGCGGACCAGCGTCCTTTTTGCGATGGAGCACGGGGATCGCTTGGATCGCCTGATGCTGGTGGCGGCATCAGCGGGAGCCCCCTCAGGCGCCTACCGGGAGCGTTTCGAATCCCTCCTTCGAATCGCCCAGGAAGAAGGAATGGAAGCCGTACTCGCGCATCGACTGACCCAGGGATTCATACCGCCAGCGCTACGCGAGGGGCCGTTCGCGGAAGAATACCGGGAGCGCTACCTGAAAAACACGCCGGAAACTTACGCCGCCACGGCCAACGCCTTGTTCACCATGCCGGACCTGACCGGCCGGCTCGGAGAAATATCGTCTCCCACCTGGATATGCTACGGGGAAAACGACGCGGGGCCCCTAACCTTCAATGAAATTTTCCTAAAACGGATCCCAGACTGTTCGGGAGCCATTATCCCCGGCTCGGACCATTTTCCGATGTGGGACAATACGGACACCTTCCTTTCGAAACTCGATTCGTTTCTCGGCAAGGGGATGTCCCGTTCTGTGTTGAA
>DNYS01000260.1 GCA_003506735.1 Nitrospinota bacterium | reverse complement strand
ATGGATATCATTTACTACTATTGGATAAGTTTTAGGTCCAGTGAAACTCATTTGGGGACTTTTTCAGCAGCCTCTTAAACCCCCTCCCTCCTTCGGGCGTTGCAACGGAGCCCTTTTGTTCCACCGGAAATTCATTTTGTGATAGGATAAATCCTCAATCGTACAGAGAGGAAATTTTGGTTCAAATGATCGGCGGCGCCCCCGCTCCCAGAGCCTACGGGTTGCTTCCCCCGCGGCGCGAGGACAGGCCCCGAATATTTTGAGCCCGTAGGGCACTTTTTTCCGGCGTTGGAATTGGCGCCCTTCCCTGGAGGGGAGGATTCCGGAATTGACATTCGAACCGGGAGAAGCTCCCGGCGGCATGACGTTCCTAGACGGAGGGAGGGTGTGCATGAACGAAATATCCCGAGATTTGTTGTCTAAAAATGATTTGTTGAAAGAGGGAATTGTCACCTGAAGGCCATTCATCGGCTTGGTGAGAGCCGGAGCCGGAGCCCTGGGGTCGACGCTTCTCGTTCCCGCCCCGCGGCAAAGCGCCTTTGGAAAGGAAAAGGCCATCAAGGTGGGCGGGATTCAGCCATTGACGGGCCCGGACACCGGTGGGGGTCTCGGTGATAAATTCTCACAACAGCTCTCGAGGGGAAAATCAAAATCATCCCTCGGGGCAAGGAGGTCCGATATGTTCAGGTTACACCACCCAAGAACCATGAAATGGTTGAGCCTCGTTGTGATAGGAGGGATGTTTCTCCTGGCCCTGGCTTCAACCAAAGTGGACGCACAAGGCCGGCCCAAGGGGGCGCCCTCTGCGCTCAAGGTCGGTTTCGTCGACTTTTTCTCCGGTGCTGCCGCTACCTTTGGCGGGCCCGGAAAGGCTACCACCGAGTGGCTGGTGGCGAAGTGGAATAAAGAAGGGGGGATCAGAGGCGTCCCCATCAAGCTCGTCATCGTGGACGAGGGTGGTGGGCCGAAAAAGCAGGTAACCGAGTTGCGGCGCCTGGTGCTGGACGAGAAGGTGGACGCCGTCGTGGGCTACACCTCCAGCGGCAACTGCCTTGCCATCAGTCCTGTGGCAGAGGAACTGAAAATTCTCACAATCGTACATATTTGCGGAACCCACCGGCTTACCGAGGACCGCAAGTTGAAGTACGTCTTCAGAACCTCGAACAACCAGGCGGCCGACAGCGTAACGCTGGCTCGCTATGTGCTGGCTCTCAAGCCAAACCTGAAAACCATCGCGGGCGCGAACGAGGATTATGCTTGGGGGCGGGACTCGTGGGAAGCCTTCAAGATCGCGATGAAGAAGCTAAAGCCTGATGTGAAGGTGGTGGCTGAGCTGTGGACCAGGTTCCAGGCCGGGGAATATTCGGCGGAGATCTCCAGGTTGCTGGCGGAAAAGCCCGATGTCATCCACAGCAGCTTCTGGGGAGGGGGCTTGATCTCATTTGTCAAGCAGGCGAGCCCCCGTGGGCTGTTCAAGCAAAGCCTGGTGGTCCTGAGCACCGGCGAGCAGGTGCTCCAAAACGTAGGGAAGTCCATGCCGGACGGCGTGGTCGCTGCGCCCCGGGCGACGCCGGGGTATTTTCTCGATCCCGATCCGGCAACCGACGCGATGCAGAAGGAATTCGTGGAGGGGCTTTATAAGCAAAACAAGCGCTACCCCGATTACCCCGCGTACCGCACCTACCAGGCGTGGGGTGGATTGAAGGCCGCCTACGAGAAGGCCATCGACAAGCATGGCAGATGGCCCACCACCGATGAGGTCATCAAGGTATTTGAAACGCTGAGCTGGAAGGTGCCCGGGGGGACCATTACCATGCGGCCCGATCACCAGGCGGTCCATGGAGGGATGGTGGGGCTGACCAAAATGTCCAAGAAATATGGCTTTGCCATTTTGGAAAAACGCGTTCGCCATAATGCCAAGGACATCACCCCGCCGCTCGGGATGAAGACGCTCGATTGGGTTCGGGGAATTCAGCTGAAGAATTAATACTTAACCTGAATTTAGAGAGGGCGCGAGCGGGGAGGAGAGCGTCCACGCTCGCGCCCTCATTTCTCGATCCTCTCCCCCAAAAGCGACTGGAAGAATTTAGCGGACATGACCCTACAACTGCTTACCATCATCTTTGTCGACGGTCTAAACTACGCCGCAACGTTGTTTCTGATCTCGATCGGCCTGACAATCGTGTACGGGGTTTTGCGAATCCTGAACATCTCCCATGGGGGCATCTACGCCTTCGGCGCATACTTGGCCACCTGGCTCGCGCTTCAGCTCCTAGAGGCGGGGCTACCCCCCTACCTGAGTTACTTGATGCTCCTCGCCGGTGGGATCATCATCGGTCTCCTTACGGGACCGATAATTGAACGCCTATTTCTGCGGCGCATTTACGGCAGAGACATGCACATCCAGCTGTTGCTGACCTACTCCATCCTCCTGATCCTAGACGACCTGATGAAGCTGATTTTTGGGATGGAGCCCCTTATCGTTAGCGAGCCGTATACCTTGCTCGGGCAATTCTCGGTGGCCGGGATCAGTTACTCTCGGTATCAATTTTTCCTTATCGCCATTTCGGTTTTGTTCGGCGGGTGCCTGATTTGGCTTGTCCGAGGTACCCGGTTCGGTAAGCTTGTGGTCGCGGTGATCAATGACCGCGAGGTCAGTCTGGCCATGGGAATCAACGTCAATCTCATCTTTACCTTTGCATTCACGTTGGGCGCGCTGGCCGCAGCCCTCGGCGGAGCCTTCATCGCGCCCACGATCGCCGTGGTCCCCGGTTTCGCCCTAGAGGTGGTCGTCTTGTCGTTTGCGGTGATTGCCATCGGAGGCATGGGAAGCCTGGAGGGGGCGGCCCTGGGGGCTTTGATAGTGGGCTTATCCAGGGCGGCTGCCATCCATCTGTATCCGGAGATTGAATTGGTCATCATATACCTGATCATGGTGGTTGTTTTGGCGATCCGGCCCGAGGGGATCTTCGGCGAGGAAGAACTCAGGAGGATTTGACGTGAATTTCCCACGGGTGCCTATTGTAGGTCAGATATTTGTGGTCCTTTTTTTAGCGGCTCCCGCTTTGTTTCCGAGCTGGATCCTCTTCCTTTTGACGAAGTCGTTGTTCATGTTTATCGCGGTGCAGGGCGTGGCTTTGTTCCTCCGGTCGGGGAATATAACCTTCGGCCACGCCCTCTTCTACGCCACCGGCGCCTACACCGTCGGTTTCGGCACCAAATGGTTTGGTTTTCGGGAGTTGGCGGTCCTGGTGCCTTTGGGCGCTCTGGCGGGCCTGATCATGGCTGCCCTCGTTGGGCTCATCATGGCGAGATACCGGGGCGTATTTTTTGCCATGCTCAACCTCGCGTTCTCGATGATCATGTACGCCGCGCTTCTGAAGTTCTATTGGGTGACAGGGGGAACCGATGGCCTACCAGCGGGGGTTGCCACTTTATTCGGATTCCAGCTGCGGGGGAGCAGCTTCGGTTTCTACTACTTTTCCCTAGGGATAGCCGGGCTTGTCGCCTACGGATTATATCGATTTCTTGCCTCCCCTTTGGGCTACTTTTTGAAAGCGTTGGGGGATAACGAAATCCGGATCGAGTACTCGGGAGAGTCCGTTCGGCACGTAATCTATGTTGCCTATGTCATCGCCGGTGGGCTCGGAGGAATATCCGGCGTCTTGGCGGCATTCACCATTGGCCATATCGTTCCAGAGGACGCGTTTTGGATTCAGTCCGGCGAGTTCGTTTTCATCGCCCTCCTTGGAGGTTTCGAAAGCATTTTCGGTCCGCTCATGGGAGCGATTGCCTTTGAGTTTATCCAGACCTATGCGTCAAAGTACTTCCCGCTGGCCTGGCAAATGACCCTGGGGGGGATCATGCTGCTCATCATCATTTTCAAACCCGGGGGGCTATGGGAAATCTACGAAGGGTTGACGAGCCGCCTTAAGAACAGTAGATGGGGACGATACATCCTTGAATGACAACGAGCTGATTCTGCAAACAATCGACCTGACCCGGTATTTCGGTATGGTCAAGGCCGCCGACGGCATCAACGTCGATGTGCGAAGAGGCGAGGTGGTGGGGATCATCGGGGCCAACGGCTCCGGCAAGACCACCTTCTTGAACCTGATCACGGGCTACCTCACCCCCGAGCGCGGCCGCATCCTTTTTCTGGGGCAAGAATGCACTGGCGAATCCCCGCGGCGCATCGTTAAGTTGGGTCTGGCACGCTCCTTCCAGATCCCCCAAATCTACACCACCTTGAGTGTCATGGAGAACCTGCTTCTCTCCTTGTCGGCGCAGGCGAATAAGGGCACCGTTTTCTGGCAACCCCTATACACGGAATCGTGGGTCCGGGAGGCCTCTGAGATTCTGGCGCGCTTTGGCCTTGAGTCATACGCCGATCGGCCTGTTTCCGTATTGCCGGAAGGCGGGAGAAAGTTATTAGACATTGCCCTCTCCTTCGCTCTCAAGCCGCAGCTCCTCCTCATGGACGAGCCCACCAGCGGTGTCAGCATCGAAGATAAGTTTCAGGTGATGGATACCATGGCGACGGTTTTAAAGGAGAGCAACATAACAACCATATTCGTGGAACACGACATGGAAGTGGTCCAGCGGTACAGCCGGCGCGTAATTGTTTTCGACGAGGGCAAGCTCATCGCCGACGGCCATCCTCAAACCATCCTTGCCGATCCTGAGATTAGGAAGGCCGTTCTCGGTCACGAATAGATATGCTGAAGCTAGACGGAGTCAAAGTCAGAATTAGCGGGTTCATCATCCTCAGGGGGGTCACTCTGGAGGTCCCTGAAGGGGGTCTCATCGGGCTTGTCGGGCGAAACGGCGCCGGGAAAACAACCACTCTCAAGAGCATCATGGGGTTCCTCAGCGTCTTTGATGGAAAAATGGACCTCGATGGGAGCGACTTGTTGCAGGTGCCGGCGTACAAGCGAGCCCATTTGGGCGTTGGTTACATGCCGGAGGAACGGCGCCTGATCGGTGGTCTCTCCGTGGAGGACAACATTCTGATGCCGGCCTGGGCGACCGGCAATGAGGAAGGCTTGGACCGTCTCTCCTATATTTACCGATTAATGCCCGAAGTAGAGCAGATGGCGGGGCGGGGCGCCTCCCAGTTGAGCGGCGGGCAGCAGAAGATGGTGGCCCTGGCCCGGGCTTTAATGAGCGGGAATAAGCTGTTGCTGCTGGATGAACCCTTTGAGGGCTTGTCCCCGGCCCTGGGCGACAAACTGGCCCGGACCATACAGGAGTTGAAGGTGGATAAAATTTCCGTCTTAATGGCCGAGTCCGACCGGAGGCGGATCCAGTTCGCAGAGAAGATTTACACCATCGAGAGGGGTGAAATCATCCAGCAAGCCGAGGAGTGAAGTCCCGCCCCCGGCCTCCCCCCTACGGGACTTTCTTCGATCCCCGGAATATCCAGCCTCCCGGCCAAAGGAGAACCGGCCCCCAGTTGCACCGCGCGCTTTTCGGGCCCGGGAAGGACGACGGTAAGAGGGTGTGGATTCCTGGGGGATTTTTCTGGATGGGCTCGGACACCGGTTTTCCCGACGAGCGCCCGCGCCGGAGGGTCTATGTAAAGGGGTTTTTCATCGACAAATACGAAGTGACCAACCGCCGGTTCCGTGCCGCCGGAATGAAGCCCGCGCATTCCTACGGCCTCAGGTTCGAGGCGCCACGGCTGCCCTTGGCCGGCGTCACTTGGTTCCAGGCGGATGCCTATTGCAAAAAAATGGGCAAGCGCCTCCCTGCCGAGGCGGAATGGGAAAAGGCGGCAAGAGGCGGGGACAACCGCGTATTTCCTTGGGGGGACAATTGGAACCCCGGCCTTGCCAACGACAGCAACCTAGGGCCGATGCCGGTTGGTAGCTTTGCAAGGGGAATCAGTCCATACGGCGTTCACGACATGGCTGGCAATGTCTGGGAATGGGTCAGCGATCGGTACGATCCGAAAAAGGGCGGAAACGGCGCGGAAGCCCCACGTGTGGTGCGCGGGGGAGCTTGGGGATTTCATGCGACCTACCTCCGCTCGGCCTACCGGCGGATGGAGCGGCCCAGTTTCCGGGATCGCCGCATCGGGGTTCGTTGCGCCATGGATGCGCGTTGAACGGCTGAATGAAAAAAAAACCTGCCGATAATTTGTCGCCGCCGCTGCGGTGACCGCCTGGTCTCATAGGCCATCACCGAGTGGGTAGCATGGCCGATGCGGGAATTTTACCTTCCGGCCGATTGGCCGATGGGTGCGCCGACAGGGCGTTTCACCGCCTCGATGGAGCCATCCTCCCGCAGGCGGAGAGCCACGTTCACCTGCCAGACGGCGTCGTCTTGATTTGGATAATCTTCCCGGTAGTGCGCCCCTCGGCTTTCGGTCCGGAAGCGTGCGGCCTCGACCGTGGCGCGCGCCGTGAGGCACATGTTCTCCGCCTCGAAAGCCTCGGTGAGGTGAGCCGCCCGCCCGCCGCCGCAATCCCCGAGACGCCGGGCCACCCCTTCGAGGTCTGCGTGTGCGGCCTCCAACTTTTCGCCCGTCCGGACGATGCCGGCCTTCTCCCAGCAGATTCGCTTGACCTCCCGGGACGGACCCGCCGCCCGGGCATTAATGCACTTTTTGCACTCAATGGCATCGGCGTGCCTGGCCGCAAGCGGTTGGAGAAGGGAATCCTTCTCTTGGGGCGCATTCCGGGCCGCTTCGGCCGCCGCCCGGCCCGCGCGTGCACCCAGTGTGTAGGCCTCGACGAAAGCGTTGTTCGAAAGGCGGTTCGCCCCGTGTGCGCCGGCCGCCACCTCGCCCGCCGCAAAAAGGCCGGCCATCGCGGTGGCCCCTTGGCCGTCGGTGGGAAGCCCTCCCATAAAGAAGTGGGCCTTCGGCGCAATATAGATGTCATCCGCGTGGGGGGATACGCCCCGCCGCTCAAAGAGCTCCGCGTTGTCCGGAGCGAAATGGCGGATATCTTCCAGGGAGACGTCCTTGAGATCTAGCCGGATGGCGCCGTCGAGGCCGGCGCCGTTCATGATTTCAAGGTAGACGGCGCGCGCCATCATGTCGCGCGTGGCTTGGCCTCCGCCCGGCACATTCTTCAGGATGTTCTCGCCCCTTTCGTTGAAAAACCGCGCACCAAGCGGGAAGAGCGTGGGCGCCACCACCTGGGTGCTCTTGGGTTTTTTGATGACCGCGGGATAGAACTGGACGAATTCCATGTCGGTGAGCCAAAGCCCCGCCCGGAGTGCCATGGCGTATCCATCGCCGGTGATCCCGCCTGCGTTGGTGGTCTCGGCGTATATCTGCCCCGCGCCCCCAGTCGCCAGCACGGTAGCGCTCGCCCGGAGAAGGAGAGTCTCGCCCGAACGCGTATCGAATCCGATAACCCCCCGGCAGCACCCCTCCGCGACCAGGAGGTCCACGGCTATGATGCGCTCCAGGATTTGGGCGTGCTCCCTATCCAGCTTCGCGCGGAGGGGGCGCGCCACTTCGGTGCCCCAGTTAATCGTTGGGTAGAGGCCCCGGTTTTTCGTGTGGCCCCCTTGGGGTTGGAGTTCGAAGGAGCCGTCGGCCTGTGCCATGAAGGTGACCCCCCAGGAATGAAGATCGTGGATGCGTGCGGTGGCGTCTTCGCACATGGCCGCCGCCACATCGGGATGGTTCAGATAGGCGCCGCCGGTGAGGGTGTCCTCCAGGAAAATCTCTGGGCTGTCGTCCTCGCCGAATGGCACGGAATGGCCCGCCCGCGCGATGACGATATTTCCCGACGTTCCGGGCGATTGTTTACAAACGAGCAAAGTGTCGGCGCCGCATTGCATAGAGAAGAGGGTGGCCAGCATGGCGGCTGGACCACCTCCAAGGACGATGACATCGGCCCGAATCTCTCGCATGGAAAAACCTCATTAAGGGGACCGCGCTTCCGATAGGGGTACCATTACCGTTGCGGTCCTGAAAATCAACGCCCGATGGCATAGACTGGGCCGTTTCCCCAGATTCCATATAGGCTGGTTTATTGGAAAATGCCGGTTTCGGCCACTCAACGTCCATCCATGCGGTTGATAACCGGTCCTCGCAGCATGGATAAATATTCATGCGCATAGGGAGGCAGGTAGCGGTCGGTCCGCTGAAAGAGACCGATATGCTTTTGGCCGAAAAGGTGGGAGACGCCGATGGCACGTGGCCGGAAGGAGCCCGCGGGTCGCGGCCAGAGCGCGTTGACGATGGCCACCCCCATTCCCTCCGAAACGGCGTCGTTGATGAGGGTGTAGGAGGATGAGTCGATGACCACATCGATAAAGAGTTTTTCCCGGTGAAAGGTATTTTCGATATGTTGCCGGTCGGCGGTTCCTTTTTCAAGCAAGATGAGGGGGTAACCCGAAATTTCGGCAAGTTGGATATTCGATTTCTTCGCAAGGGGATGATCCGGCGGGCACAAGAGGAGATATTCGGCCTCTCCCCATATTTCGAAGGTGACGTTTTCCACCAGTTCAGGAGCCGACCCGAAGGCCAGGTCCACCTCGCCTTCGATGACGCTTTGAAGGAGATCGGTCCAGTTTTTTTCCAGAATGGAGATTTGAACGCCCGGATACCGCCGCCTGAATTGAACGAGAATATCTTTGTGTTCATGGAGGATGAGCATGGGGGAGGCCTCCGCGAAGATCAGGTGGCCATGGGCCTCGGCCCGCAGATGGCGTTCGGTGGAATCGAGCGATTCGAAAAACGGAGCGATGGCGTTAAATAAATACTCCCCGCTCGGGGTGACCTGAAATCTCCTGCCCACGATTTGATAGAGCTTGATGCCCAAGCTGCTCTCAAGCTCTTTTACCCGGATGCTGAGAGCGGGCTGTCCGATGGAGAAAGGGACCTGGCGGGAGGCGTTCGTGAACCCTTTGTATTTTGCAACATAATAAAAATATTCGAGCTGGCGGAGATTCATCATGGCCTGCAGGTCCTGAATTTGCCCGTGTCAAAGAGAATAACCGATTCATTTCAAACCAAATACACCGAAACCTCTTCCCCCACCATTGCCCACTATTCATTAATTTTTACAATAGGTATAATTTGATTTTTTGACATTGTAAACGGGGTCTCCGGGTTTAAAATTTCTGAGGCTGCTGAAAAACTATTTTTAGAGGTCTTCGACGAGTGATATTC
>DNYS01000170.1 GCA_003506735.1 Nitrospinota bacterium | reverse complement strand
CGCCAGGCCAGGTCCCGCGGCAGGAGGCCCATCAGGATCCGCCCGCCGTCGAACGGGAGGACCGGAATCAGGTTGAACGCCGCCAGGGCCGTATTCACCTGAAAGCTCGCGATGATCATCAACGTGGCCGGCTGGCCGAAAAATCCCCCGTGCAGGCCGAACCGCCCTATCAAATGGAAGGCCAGGAGACTCGCGATGGCCATGAGGAAATTCATCGTCGGCCCCGCCAGCGCCACCCACATCATGTCCCGGCGCGGGTTGCCCAGGTTGCGGGGGTCCACCGGCACGGGCTTGGCCCACCCGAAGCCCACCCCCGCCGCCATCGAGATGGCGAAGGCAAGCGTGCCCATCGGGTCGAGGTGGATCAACGGGTTCAGGCTCAGCCGGCCCAGCATTCGCGCCGTCGGGTCCCCCAGCTTCTCGGCCATCCACCCGTGGGCCACCTCGTGGAAGGTCAGCGCCAGGAGGATCGCCGGAAGGGTGATGGCGAGCTGCTGGATGTAGTCGGAAGAAAACAAGTCGCGCCTTTTCGTTCGCGCCCGGGCGCCAGTGGCAACCCGGGCGGCGGCATGGACGGGAGGGCCAGCAACGGCCTCAAAACCGCAGGGATTTTAAAGAGTTGGGGGGGGAGGAGTCAATGGAGGGGGAAACCCGGGAGGGAAGCCCTCCCGGGCTGGGCGTTCTATCCGCCAATCGGTTTATTCGGCGCCGCGATCATGACTGAGACGATAGCCTTTCCATAAAGCTGTTAAACAGAAATTTTAAAACCTGAAAGAAAATAAAAATAACCACGATCCCACTGATTTATTCTGGAATCTGATTGTTTCTTCACTTCCTGGCAACGGAGCACCTTCTTTTATACCGTTTCCCAAGACCCGAACATTTCTCTCAAGCAAAAATCCAACCCCAAAATTCATGAATTTTGCAGTCTGATTTTGTTTTTTTTTCAATCAGGCCAAACATCAGGCCTCCTCCAAAAGCATCGAGCACCTCATTACCAAATCTAGCAGCAACAAAAGGTCCTAAACCTAGGCTCACCCCCGTTGGGTTATCTACTCCACAATCTCGGGATCTAAACTTTTTGAAAGAATCCAAACTGTATGGACATAGAAGGTGACCTTCGAGAATCAGGCCAAGTCTCGTATCTTCATCGTCGTCGATTCGAACGACTCCATTTACAAGGGAAGCTTTCTTTGCCCTCCTTCTCGATTTCATATCGACCGCAATCCCCACACCCACGCCCCAATTCAATCCGTAAAGCTCTTGCACATTCGGGGTTGGGGGAGTTTTTTTCTTTGCCGCCCAGGCGCCCACCGGCGCAACCACCGCCAAAAATACGATCAACCCCATCGCTCGCTTCATGGGCATATCTCCTTTCAGAGAGAAAATCCTTTCAAGAAGGCAAACCAGACAAAAGACGCACCAATCCATTCGTCCCGGCGCGCGGGCATTCCCGTTCGGGAAATTAAAATAATATAATTAATTATAATAAAAATAGATAAATTGTAGCTTATTTTACATCTCCCATCAATACCAAACCACGCGTCCGGCGCGCGGCGGGCGGCGTCCCGAGCGCAAAAAAGCCCGGGGGCGCGCAGGCCTCCGGGCTTTTTCTTTATGTGTGGGGGTGAGTGCTAGGGCTTGCCCGCGGCTCCGAACTCATCCCAGAAGACGATCTCCTCGAGCGGCTTGCGGGAGGGAGGTTTCTTCTCTTTCGCCTGCACGTCCGGGTGGAGGTCCTCCAGCTTTCCGGGATAGCCCACGGCGAACAAAGCGGCCACCCGGAGCGGCTCCGGGACGTTGAAGGTTTTTAGCACCGTATCCTCGTCCCAGCCCGCCATGGCGTGCGCCGTCAGGCCCAACTCACAGCCCTGGATGAGAAGGTTCTCGATGGCGAGGCCCACATCCAGAAGGTAGCGCTGCTGGCCGAACCGCTCCGGCTGCTCCTCGGGGTTTCCCAGGATGATCATTTTCATCGGGGCCGCGGTCGCCCACTGGCGGTTTCCCTCATTCAAGCATTCGTTGAACTTCTCGTGCGCCTCGGGCGAGCGCACGACGATGATGCGCCATGGCTGGCGGTTGTTCGAGGAAGGCGCCCAACGGAATGCCTCGAGAAGGCAGGCAACCTTTTCGGGCTCGGGCGGCACTCCGTTGAAATCGCGCCGGCTCTGGCGGCTCCTCAATACTGGTAGTATATCAACCACTACGGTTTCTCCTTTATTGGCTGTGACTTGTAAACTTTGCCGGGTTCATATCCTTTGAAACACGGTTTTCCTGCGTCAACTACTCTACTCCGTCATGGAGATCCCTCACAACCGATCCCGGCCATGAGGCCACCCGGGGACTCTTCTATAGCTCGATCACGTCCATCGCATCGGGCGTCTGGACGCGCGGGCCCGCCTCCTCGACGACGACCTGGGGGCCCACCTCGAAGAAAATCCGGTCCTCGTGGACCGCCTTCACCTCGATGGCCAGCACCATGCCGGCCTCGACCGTAAAATCATCCAGAAAATCGTAGCGCCCCCCGGCGAGCTCGCACCACTCATCGTTTTCGGCGAGCGAGCCCTCGACGAACGCCTCGCGCCAGGGCGATGTTCTCGGTACATTTCCGGCGCATATCGTCGTCATGGGCGGCTCGATCCCGTCGATGCCCACCCCGTGGACCTGGGGAATTTCGTGGTAGTAGCCCCGGCCGAGAACGGCCTCATCCGAGAGGCGGTCCACCTCGCTCCAGGGCGTTCCCGGCTTGAGGGCGCCCATCGCCGCCTCGATAGCCTCGAGAACGGCCTCGCGCAGGGGCTTGTACTCATCGTCCAGCGGGCCCAGCGACATCGCCGTGTGCGGGTGGCTCCAGTAGCCGCCGTAGCGGGCGTAGTAGCCGATCTGGAGAACGTCGCCCCCCCGCAGGATCCGGTCGGTGGCCCTCCGGTTGACCGGATAGCCCTTCCCCGAGGAGAGGATGACGTAGTTGTCGCGGCCCGCCTCGCTTCCCGCCCGCAGGCTCGCGTCGAACAGTTCGGCGTAGATCTCGCTCTCGCGGACGCCCGGCCGCGCGCTCCGCAAAACGGCGTCGATCTCGATGTTCACCATCTCCGACGCCTTGTCCATCATGGCGATCTCCTCCTCGCTCTTGACCATCCGGAGCTTGAGGAGGATGTCCGAGGCGTCGCAGAACGAGGCGTCCGGGAGAAGCCGTTTGAGATTCCGGTAGGTCATGTAGGGGATGGCGCCCTCGGAGCCATAGCCGCCCCCGATGAGGCCGACGATGCCGATCGTGCCGCCCTGATAGCCCATATCCCGAATGGCGTCGGCCGCGACGATGCTCACCTTTCCCTCGTGGCCCCGGTAGCGCACCCCCTCCCAGCAGCACTCGGCGTACCACTTGCCCCAGTTCTGGAGGAGCCAGAAGGTCATCGGGTTTCCCTTGCGGGGAAAGACCAGGCTCCGCTCGCCGTAGTCGCCGTTGTCGAGCCAGCGGACGTTCCCGTTTTTGTTCATCCCGCCGCCGATGACGAGGAGGCAGTCGATTCCCCGCGCGTCCATCGCCCGCCGCGTGGCCTCCCACCGGCGGTCCCGCTCGGCCAGCGAAAAAGCCGAGTGCGGATCCCCCGCCCGGCCCGGCCTGGGAGTAAATCTCGGATCGCTTACCATGCAACGCTCCCCCTAGTAGAAAGACTCCATATCCATGATCGTCCCGCCCGCCGGGCGGCCTCGGGCGTGGTCATCCTCGCGCCGATTGTGTTGTAGAATAAAGACCCTGCAAGCATATATCCATCATATCAGAGGGGAATGTCATGCGAATCGAGGGGGTCGATCATTTAGCGCTCGCCGTGCGGAGCCTCAAGGAATCGGAAACCTTCTACACGAAAATCCTGGGAGGGGAGGTGGTCCACCGCCACGGGGACGCAGACTTCGAGAAAGAGGCGGCCCGAACGCCCCAGGTCTGGGTGAAGGTGGGAAACGTCATTTTCGCGCTGAACGGCTCAACGCCGGAGGTGCCCAAGGGCCACTTCGTCCACTGGGCGCTCAGGGGCTATTTCGAGGAAATCGACGACTGGCTGGACACCTTCAAGCGCGAGAACATCAAATACTACGGGCCCTTCGGCCACGGCGGGCTTGGCCTGATCTCCATCTATTTTCACGATCCGACGGGCTACCTGCTCGAGGTGAGCCTGGACGCGGGGGACTGGGAATCGGCCAAGACGGAGGTCAAAAAACGAGGCGGCCTCTTCGGCAACACCCAGGCCACCTACGACCCGGAGGAGTGGGACTACGAGAACCGTTAGCTGGCTTCACCCTCTTCCTCGCGCGGCTCGACGAGCTCCAGGCGCGATCCCTCCGTGAGCATCCCCAGCCGGTAGATGGAATGGGCGAGCATCTGGGGAGAGCGGATCAGGCGCACCTGATCAAAGCGGTCCACCAACAGGCGCACGGCGTCCACCATGCGGGTGACGGAAAGGCCGTCGGTCAGCTCGGCCTCTTCCATCATCAACTCCACCAAACCGCTCAGGCCCGGGTGGGCTTCAAACGCCTCGAAAAT
>DNYS01000182.1 GCA_003506735.1 Nitrospinota bacterium | reverse complement strand
CACCAGACGGGCCACAACAGCGGGGTCATCCACGCCGGGCTCTACTACCGCCCCGGCTCCCTGAAGGCGCAGATCTGCGGCCAAGGCGCGCAATCGATGGTGGCCTTCGCCGAGGAGCACGGCATCGACTATCAAATCTGCGGAAAAGTCGTCGTCGCCACGGGCGGAGAGGAAATCCCCCGCCTCGAAGAGCTCCACCGCCGGGGAACGGCCAACGGAATCCAGGGCATGAAAATGATAGGGCCCAGCCAGCTTCGTGACATCGAGCCGCACGCCCATGGCGTCAAGGCGCTTTGGGTCCCCTCGACCGGCATCATCGACTTCCCGGCCGTCGTCAGGACCTATGCCCGCATCGTCGAGGATGCGGGCCAGGACATCCGCCTGGGCGCCCAGGTGACCGGAATCGAGAAGCGCGGCGGGGAAGTCACCGTCGAAACGACGGCAGGGGATTTTTCGGGAAGATTCATCGTGAATTGCGCCGGCCTGCACGCCGACCGGGTCGCGCGCCTGGCTGGAGGGGAAATTCCATTGCGCATCATCCCCTTCCGGGGGGAGTACTACGAGCTGCGCCCGGAGAAACGCGACCTCGTCCACTCTCTCATCTACCCGGTGCCCGACCCGGATTTTCCATTCCTGGGGGTGCACTTCACCCGCCGGATTGACGGAACCGTCGAGGCCGGGCCCAACGCAGTCCTCGCCTTCATGCGCGAGGGGTACACCAAAACCAGTGCGGACCCGGCAGACATCCTCGATACTTTTTCTTATCCCGGCTTCTGGCGGCTATCCCGGAAATACTGGAAGGTCGGGTTCGGCGAGATGGTTCGCTCCCTCAGCAAAAGCGCCTTCACCCGGTCTCTTCAAAAACTCATGCCCGACATCCGGGAAAGCGATCTGGTTCCCGGCGGTGCGGGCGTCCGGGCACAGGCAGTGGACACGGAAGGGAGGCTGGTGGACGACTTCGCCATCGTCCAGACGGAAGGGGCAATCCATGTGTGCAGCGCGCCCTCGCCGGGCGCAACCGCATCGCTCATGATCGGAAAAAGGATCGCCGACATGGCCGAGGAGGCATACCCGGCGCTGGCGGGCGCCTAGCGCCTTTAGCGGGGCCCCAAAGCGGGAAGCTTGCCCGCCAGCAGGGTGGACACCGTTTCGTCCGTCACGTTGCCGCCCGTGATCAAGGCAACCGTCCGCCCGCCTCCCGTCCGGTCGTTCATCCACGCCGCGACGGAAACCGCGCCGGCGGGCTCGGCGAGAATCTTGGCCCTTTTCACCAGCAGCCGGAAAGCCTCGGCGATCTCCTCCTCGCTCACAAGAACCACATCGTCCACGCGCTCCTGAATATGGGCGAAGGGAAAATCCCCGGGGCGGGTGGCGGACAAACCGTCCGCCATGCTCTCCCACCGGTCGAGCGATACCGGCTCCTTTGCCTGGAGGGAACGATAGATCGCCGCGCCGCCCTCGGGATTCACCCCCACGACCCGGACGCTGGGATTGCGCAACTTGATCGCGCTGGCCACCCCCGAGATCAGACCGCCCGAGCTGCATGGAACGATGACGGTCTCGACATCGGGCATATCGTCGAGTATCTCCATTCCGATGCTGGAATGGCCGATCGATACGCGGCGGTCCTCGGCGGTGTTGATCGCCAGCAACCCCTGCTCGCGGGCCACCTTTTCCATCATCGGCTTGCGGGCCAGATAGTCGTTCTCGCAAAAGATGATTTCGGTCCCGTATCCGCGAACGGCCTCGATCTTGTATGGGTTCGCGTTCTCCATCATCACCACGACCACCGGGATGCCAAGACGTTTCCCCGCATAGGCGAACGCCTGGGCAAAGTTGCCCGACGAGCTTATCACGATCCCCCGGGCACGCTCCTCGGGCGCCAGCGAACCGAGAATATAAAACGCGGCGCGGGGCTTGTATGCGCCCGTGACTTGGAGATTCTCCAGCTTGAGATGCACCTGCTCGGCCCCGACCTCGCCAGAATCCCGCGAGAGCGGAACCATCGGCGTCCACCGGATTTCGGGCGGCAAATTCGCCCGCGCCTCTTCGATTTCCTTTAAGGTGATGAGATCCGTCATCGATTCTGTATCTCCCTGTTTTCGATCCTGGCCCCGGAACGACACGCCCCGGAGCCGCCGAACGCTCAGACCTTGGGCCGGTAACTGCTCTCGGACGGGTCGGGTTTCGTCCAGGGCCGGAGAAGCTTTCCCTCCCGGTAGGCGCCCTCGAAAGGGCCTTTTTCGGTCAACACGACCAGCGGCTTCTTCCGGCGGCTCATGAGGTTCCGGTAGATCCGGCTCTGCTCCATATAGAGTTCTTTTTCGCTCGGAAGCATCTTGAAGAATTTTTCGATGAAACGCATATACTGGCGGACAAACTCTTTCGTCACGATCTGGGGGCGGTCCACCAGATAGCACTTGTCCTCGATCACCCGGTTGTACACCAGGCCCAGCAGATTTCCCCTCGTGTCGAGGTAGGGTTCGAACGGAAACGTCCGGCAGGAGATCGACCGGTTTTCCCGCTCGCAATATTTGACCCCTTTGCATTCGATGAAAACGCTTTCGTCCTCGTCGATTTCGTCGATCAGGTCGAACTCATCGGAGTTGCGGGGCCGGAACTCGTGCCAGAGGTTCGTCTTCTTCTCGAGATACTTCCACTCGTCCTTGAACGCGATGGGCACCACCCACCCCGTATCGCAGCAGAACGGTTCCCCGTCGTTGAAGGGAGCGCATTTTTTTCCGCAATCGAACGTCGCGGGGGCGCTTTGAAATTCACGGTACAAAACCGTGAAATCGTCGGGTTTCAACATGGTCTAACTCCATCGCCCGACCGGATCATCCCCG
>DNYS01000091.1:388-8413 GCA_003506735.1 Nitrospinota bacterium | reverse complement strand
GGGATATGAAGAGTTCGAGCCATCACCCCGTAAACGAATCCAAAGGAAACGGCCGCGAGAGTGAGACTGAGCCCCCATCCCTCGCTCGAACCCGACTTGAGGTAGAAAAACACGGCGAGAGGAACCCCCAAAGAAAATCCCAGCAACCAGATGACGAGAAAGAATCCCGCAATCCACTTCAGGATTTCGATCATCCGCTTTCTATGCAGTTCGGGGGAAATATCCGTTTGTGAATACGCCTGGCTCTCCAGGCTCCTCCCGCTTCCCTTACCCATGAAATCCAGACTTACCTGCACGAGAACCATGAGCAAAGCAGGAATTCCGATGATTTGGGGAAAAAGAGCGGCGCGGCTCTCGAAATCCTGGCTGAGCCACAACGCTGCGACGATGAAGACTGAGAGGAATACGCCAAACAAGAATTTATTATTCAGGCCGCGAGAATTATCTCCTTGAAACTCTTCCTTCTCTTTCGGAGGTGAGGACATCGATGGATAGGTATCCGCGATCTTCCGCCTGAACCGCCAAGCCTGAAAGGCGGGGTAGAAAATTCCCGTAAGCATCAGGGCAAACAGGATCAACACCCCCGGGCGGCCAATCCAGGCCGCGCCGTAGCTATCGATTGAGAGGAACAGGCGATTTTCGGCCAGAGGGCCCAGCACGAGTCCGAGCAAAAGAGGCGGCCGGGGCCAATCCATTCTGACCATGGCCCACCCAAGCCCGCCGAAAATCAAGGTGATCAGCATGTCCTCGAAAGCGTTCTTTTCCGCGAACGACCCGAGATAGATAAGAAAAAGAATAAACGGGATGAGCAAATTTCCCCGCACGAAAGTGAGCTTCGCCAGTTGGTTGAGGAAAAGAAAGCAAACGGCCACCGTGATGATGTTCGAGACCACGATGATCCAGACCATGGAAAAGGTCAGGCTGAGGTGGCCCCCCTGGGCTTCGGGAATGAGCATGGGTGGGCCAGGCACAAGGCCCTGAATGATGAAGGCGCCGAGCAGGATCGCGGTGCTCAAGCTTCCGGGCACCCCAAAAGCGACCGTCGGAACCAATGCGCCGCCCAGGGTGGCGTTGTTCGCCGCGCCCGGTCCCAGCACCCCTTCGATGGCCCCCGTGCCCGCGTCCTCTTTGTTCTTCATGGACTGAACCGCGTGCGCGTAGGCGGCCCATTGAGAGACCGATCCTCCCATTCCGGGGATGATGCCGATGTAGGTACCGATGATGCTGCACCTGATGACCAGCCACCAATGGCGGAAGGTGTCCTTGACACCCTCCATAACTCCGCCCAGTTTCCCGATATCGCGCTGAGCGATGGCGGTTCCGCTGATGGCGAGTGCGATGGTTTCCGGAATCGCGAAAAGGCCCAAGGTGACCGGTAATAATCCAATGCCGTCCCAGAGGAAGAGCTGCTCGAAGGTATAGCGTTCCGTCGCGCCGGAAGCCTCGATCCCCACCGTTGCAAGGAGGAACCCGAGGCATCCGGCGATAAGCCCCTTGAGCGGAGTTCCTCCCGATAAAGAGGCGATCATCGTCGTTCCGAGCATCGCGAACATGAATAACTCGGGCGAACCGATTGAAAGAACCAGGGGTTGTACGATTGGAATGGCAAGCCCCAGCGCGAAAGCCCCGATGACGGCGCCGACCAGCGAACTCATCAGCGCCGCACCGAGAGCCCTGCCCGCTTCGCCGCGCTTGGCCATGGGATGTCCGTCCACGATTGTGGCCGCAGCGGTTCCCTCCCCGGGCACACCGAACAGGATGGAAGTGATGTCCCCGGTGGTGGCCGTGACCGACACCATTCCGAGAAGAAATGAGAACGCCTCGACGGGGGTCATCCGGAAAATAAAAGGCAGCATTAATGCCAGTGTGGTGGGGCCTCCCAGGCCGGGAAGAATTCCCACACCGAAACCCACGGTAATTCCCAAGAGCATGAGCCCGAAGGCCGGCCATGTGAATACCTGGGTGAATCCTAGAGCAGACGCATGGAAAATTTCGAACATGGAGATCGAATTTCCGTCGGGGGCGGGCCCCCGCGTCCCCCGCCAGAGAGTTGGCGAGGGACGCGGGAATTCAGCCTAACCTATCTGATTGCTTTTCGAGCGATTATTTTTTTCAGTTTCTTGGCGAGAGCCGGTTTCATCGAGAAGAGCGCCTCCATATTCTTGGAGACTTCTGCGGCCGTGAGCGGCTCGATCTCAAGGCGCGCCTTTTTGGCATCGGCGAGGAAAGCCGGGTCCTTGAAAGCCGCGAGGAATGCCTTGCGGAGGATGGAGACCCGATCCTTTGGCGTCTTGGGGGGCAAGGTGTAGTAGCGGTTCACCATGCCCGGGGCGTGAATGCCCATCTCGATGAGGGCCCGCGCTTCGGGCGTTTTCGCCAAATCGATGGCGTTGGGTACGTTCGGAAGATCCGGCTGCTTGGTCTTGAACGTCTGTATGACGGGGATTAAAGCCCCGGACTCCAGCTTGGCCTTCCAGGTGGCTTTCATGGAATCCCAGGCGAAACAGGTCCCGTCCACCTCGCCGCTTTCAACGGCCAGGCGAACTTTCGAGGTTCCCTTGTAGCCGGGGACGGGCTTGACGGGCAATCCGAGCGCGGCGTTGAGAACAAGCGGGACATCGTGCGCGCTCGCTCCGGGACCGGTCATGCCGAATTTCACCGGCCGTTTGGAATTTTTCCATTTTTCGAGACTCGTAATTCCGCTCGCCTTCGAGAGAACGCAAACGGTCTTGTACGGAGTCGGTGCGGCGATAATCTCAAACTTGCGAACGTCAAATTTGATTCCCTTTCTGCCCAGCAGTTGCCCCATCACGGTGGCGCCGCTCACCATTCCGATGGTCAGCCCGTCGGGTTTTGAAACCCGGGAGATGTAGTTCGCGGCCTTTAACGAACCGGCGCCGCCCATGTTATCCACGATGATCGTGGGTTTGCCGGGAATGTACTTGGACAGATGGCGGGCCAAAGTGCGTGCGTGGGTATCAAATCCACCGCCCGGCGAGAAGCCGACGATGACGCGGATGACTTTCCCCTTGTAAAACCCGGCTGCTCGAGCCGAGCCGGCCGTTAATAGTAAAGAAAGAACCAGTACGAGCAGAACAAACCAGTGCCTTGAAATGTCTTTTCTCATGACGTCCTCCCCAAATTAAGAAACTTAAATAAAATACCCGGTGAATCTTCTCCCAGGCATTCTTTCAGGCGGCTCATGTTGCGGCTCCATGGTTAAACTTCAAAAAGCGACCGAGGTATTATCTATTTCGCCTCTTCTCCGAAGGGCATCTCTGTCCCGATGTTTTTCTCGAGAGCCATTTTGTATATCCAATGGCCGATGCCGGCATCGAGGATACCCATGCCGGGCGACTCGTAAAGGGTAATCTCTTCATCGCTCTGGCGCCCCGGTTTTTTCCCGGTTACCACGTCGCAAAACTCGGCGATCACGTCCTCCGGTTTGAATCTGCCGCTTTCGAGAAGTGAGGGGAAAGGTTTCCGGGGAGGGGAATCGCCGAGGACCTGATCCGACCCGGAGAGGTAAACCCGTGAACGCAAAACGGTTTCCTCATCAAATTCCCCCGGGGCGAGCGACATGAACAACACACCGGGTTCAAGCCAATCGCCTTCGAATACGATGGTATTTCCGGAGGTGGCTGTAATCATGATGTCGGTCTCGCGCACGGCCTCCCGCCCGGAGGAAGCGGGCAAAACCTCGATGCCAAGCGTTTTCTCCATGGCCTCGCAAAAATTTTTCACGTTCTCGGGGTTTCGGCTGAAGGTCTTGATTTGCCGAATGGGGCGAACCGCACAAACCGCCTGCGCCATGCCTCGGGCATAGCGCCCCGTGCCGATGATGCCGAGCGTACTGGAGTCGGTCCGGGAAAGATACTTCGCCGCAACGCCGTAGGGAGCGGCGGTACGAATGGCATGGAGATAATAATCGGAGATGATGGCGACCATTTCCATGTCGGACCAATCGAACAGGCAAATGACCTCTGATCGATTGGTGCCTTTGTTACCGGAGTATACGCGAACGGCGGAGGCACCCAATTCGGGCACCATTCCGGGAAGCATCCGGATGTTGTGCCAAAGGTGGCCGGGGTGGTCCGGATGGGTCAGGTTATAGCGTTTGAGATGGTATGTGCTTCCCTCGGACTGCTGGCGGAGGACCTCTTCGATAGTCGCTACGGCTTCCTTGTAGGCGCCGGGACCCTCCGAAGCGGCTATAACGTCGCGCTCGGTCAAAAAAAGCATATGAAATCCTTCCCGCGGATAGTTTCTCGGTCCCCGTTTGTGGCGCTCCACCGCGGAACAGGCGCAAACCTATCGATAAGAAACGAGAAAACCAGAGCAAATCGCTTCCCCCCGGTGAATGGAAGACTCTTCATGCCCAACCGGAAGAAAGCGCCTATCACCCTAAAATATTGAATTGTAGGTAAGACAATACGATAATAAGTCCGGCAAATCCTTTTTCAATGCCCAAAAAATCAATTCCATCCATTAAAATAATTAATGTATGGGGAGGATATCTCTGAACGGAAAATCTACATATCAGCTTCAAAAAACCGATTATGAGAATTTACGCTTATTGTGAAAAGGAAAATTGGAAAAGGAAATTGAGAAACTCATCCAAACCCGAATCCTTGTTTTCTTGAACTTTATAGTACATGGTTAAATTTAATGGGCTCACGATCACACCCCATTGAGAGACTGGTATGGCCTTTGTCTAACTCTTAGCCCTGGCAGGTGGAGTGGCAGCGAAAGGAGAATCCTTCAGGCAATGCCGCCCTTCTGAGTCTTGCCAAATCCCTCCTCCCCGGTGCAATTCGCCCATTGCACGACTGACCGCTGGAAAACCATCGCCGGAGAAAAATTCTGCCAGTTCGGCGAAATACATGGGTTTTTTCTCGATTAAATTACGAATTTGGACTGCCAGTTCGGCGATTTTTTCATCGGACGCCTCAACACCCCCGTTGGTGGCACCACCCGAGCCGGGGCTGTGCGGAGCGAGATAATCTTCAAGTTTCACCTGATCCGCATAGGCATACGAAATTCGGTGGTACCTCTCGCGGGGAACGTCGGCAGGGATAGTCGCGTCGATGCCGCACTTAGCAGTGGTGGGGATGCGCCCCGGTACAGGCGGAAGGCTGGGATCGAGTGGTTTGGAGCGAGCGTTTGAGAGGATCATCACATCACGGTCGGCTTGCACCCTTGTAGCGATGGCCCACTCCACGTCCATGGAGTCGAACACGTCGATATCGTCATCGACTACAACCACGTGTTTCATATCTCCGATGGATAGCGCAGCCAGGAGGGTGTTCTTGCCATCGCCGGGATGCGGTTTGATGCCGATGACGGCGTGCCAGTGGCAACACCCGCCAGGAGTGACATTAATGGCGGTCGCTTGCACTCCAGCTTCTTTGAGAACTCGCCGAAGCATCGCCTGAAAACCGTGTTCTTTAAGCCAAATGTTTTCCCATGGCATATGGAGAGCGTAGTACAACGCGTCCTTTCGGCGTGAAACCGCCTTCACGCGCACATAAGGATTCCAATGCAACCCCCCCATGAGACGGGTGAATTCTCCAAACCGGCCCTCGGGCTTTGTCCATCCAGTTGGGAGAATCTCCGCTTCGAGCACAATCTCCGATTCCGCGATACAGGGCACATCGATGGTTTCACAGGGGGCGATTTGAACGGCCTCCCCATGAAGCCCTCCCGCGATCCCCAGTTCGTTCGTGCCAAGGGGCGCCTTATAAAGAGAAGCGATCATTTCAATGGGGTGTGCCCCGATGTTGATGGAGATGGGCAAGGGTTCGTCCCGGGAAAGCGCCCGCTCGGCGTAGCGTCTGAGGTTGTTCGGCGTGACGATATCGATACCCGTAAGGTTGCGTTCTTTAATCTGAAAGCGGTAGCAGCCGACGTTCATGCCATATTCGGAATCTTGAGCCAGGACGACCCCTGCGGTGATCATCGGTCCACCATCGAGAACGGAGCACAAAGGAACGGGAAGTTTAAAGAGATCCACCTCTTCATCCCGCACAAACACCTCACGCTCCGAACCGCTCCCTGTCATCACCGGGTCAATCGGATTGTCGAGCGCATGGCGCAGGCGCCCTTCGGTTTCCGAATAGTCACACTTCATGGCGATGGCGATGCGATTACGGTCGTTGGTGAGCCCGGAAACAACAGGCATGGAATAGCCTTTAACATCGTGAAAGATAAGAGATTTGGGAGATTTATCGACAAGCGCGGCGATGTGTCTAATATCTGTAGGTTTGTGGACATCCACCAACTCATCTGCTTCACGCAGATCATCGAGATACGAACGGAAATTGACAGCCATAAGACGACTCCTTATCTCGAAGCGATTTCTGATCGCCTCCCGGACAACGATGCTCCAGTCACTGAAACAATCCCGAATGGATTGGATAAGAAGCAAGTATACATTATAATAATTAAACAGCAATTTCCTATAGGGGATAAATGAAAATGGGGAACGTTTCTCTTACTCTTGCGACACACGATTACGACCGTGTAAGGCCCCTCCGCGACGGCAGTGTGAAGCCCGAGGGAATCGACCTCAATTGCCTGAATCTCCCGGTGCAAGAAATTTTCTGGCGGATGTGCCGGGACCAGGAATTCGGCGCATCGGAGATGTCCTTCTCCGCATACCTCATCACCCGTTCCTGGCAGAACCCTCCTTTCATCGCCATCCCCGTTTTCCTCTCCCGTTTTTTTCGCCACTCCATGGTCTACGTGAACGCCGACGCCGGAATCAAAAAACCCGAAGACTTGAAGGGCAAACGCGTGGGGATACCTGAGTGGGCCGTGACGGCGGTTGTCTTGCTCAAAGGCATCTGGAACGAACACTACGGCGTGCACCACCGCGACATTGATTGGTTTGTGGGAGGGCTGGAACAGCCTGGGAGAACCGAGCGTATCGAAGTTCAAATTCCGCCCGATGTGCGTGTAGAGGCGATTCCTTCCGATCGGACGCTTAGCGAAATGCTCGAGGAGGGAAGCATAGACGCCCTGTTCAGTTCACGGGACCCGGCTTGCCTCCAGAATGGGTCGGGACAAGTTCGCCGCCTTTTCCCGGATCCGAAAGCCGAAGAAATATCCTATTTCAAAAAGACGGGCGATTTTCCCATCATGCATCTTGTCGTGCTAAAGGAAAGTATCCACAAAAAACACCCCTGGCTCGCCCAGGAGCTTTATAAGGCCTTCCGCCGCTCGAAAACGCTGGCCGATCAGGCCCTCCGTGATACTGGAGCCCTCCGATACATGGTCCCCTGGCTTCATTACGCCATGGAGGAGGCAAGAGCCGTCATGGGACCCGACCCATGGCCTTACGGAGTTGGAGAGAATCATGCGGCACTGGAAACCTTCATCCGCTACTCCCACGAGCAAGGGCTCGCCTCCCGGCGGTTTACCGCTGAAGAGCTTTTTGCGCCGAGCACACTGACGGAATCGAAACTCTAGGGTTGGCGTCCGGAGATTTTTCTTGTTCGAATCCCCATCAAGTGGACTTCTTAAGCTATTCAATCTAGATGAAACCCACTTTTTTCGGAGCAAAGCAGAGTGTGCCGGGAGTAACAGGTGTGCTCCGCAAAAACTCCGTCCCCGTTTAGGCCGCGATGGGAGCAAGCCGGTAATCGTGATGAAGCCNNACGAAATTATCTGGGGTTTTCATTTTGTAGCTACACCTAATTCGTTATTTCGGTGTAGCTTTACTCTTACTACCTACAACACCAATTTCTTACTGCTTTTCCTCTTCCAAGGACCAGCTCTTTTTTGTCGTTTAGTGCTTGTACAGTAATTTCATAACGATGTTCTACGGGAGGGCACGGACCCTTATAACCATCAAGTGCATTTTCTGCAATCTTGCCGCTGCCTTTATATTCAACCTCACCCCCTCCATGATTGGCAGCAGTAAAATCTAAGTCTATCACTGCAAAATCGAGATACTTAGTGCCTTTCGGGACATTAGAAATTGTAAATGGTGGTGATACGTTTTTCCCAGTGCACGTGTGCTTG
>DNYS01000091.1:0-261 GCA_003506735.1 Nitrospinota bacterium | reverse complement strand
CAAGTGATAAAATTCCAAACGAAATTGATATTGCTGCAAAATTTCTCAGTGCCCTTTTTTTCATTCAGCTACTCCCAAATTATAATTAGGAATCGGAGGTTTGGCATCACAGTAACCACTACATTGCTCCCGGCGGCGTTGCTATTTTCATTTTTTCAAACAAATCAGAGGAAACGATTTAATTGTAAGCGGCGGTGTAAAGATGTCCCCCCTTGGCGGTCAGGGACACCGGCGGTGGCGGTGCAAAAGTGGCCCACCTTC
>DNYS01000226.1:12585-14770 GCA_003506735.1 Nitrospinota bacterium | reverse complement strand
GAATCTTTCCGGAGAAAAAGTGACTGGGAAGGTGGATTTCGACGGGGACGAGAAATGGGACGTTCTCGACCTCAAGACTTTTCAACTCGCCTCGGACGGCTGGTACAGCCTCCGGCTGGGCTCGGCCCGGGTGAGCCGTCTGGATGCGAGATTTCCGTTCGGCAGCCTTAAGTTGCTCAAGGAGGCGCGGTGGAATCTTTCGGGCAGGGATGAGTTCGCCCTGGCCTGGGACTTGTCCGATTTGGGCGCGGCCGCCGCATTTGCCGGTGCGATTGCGGGGGGCTCCCTCCTGTCAGTGACCCCCGTCGGAAGCGCAAAGGGGTCGGTGGTTTTGTCGCGGGACAGCAATAAATCCGAAACGTTCTCGATGCGGGGCTCCGCCGAGGCCGTCCTGAAGCGGGTCCATTTTTCGGACTATCCGAACATGGAAGTGGAAGGAAAAGCCGGGATCAGGGTGGACGGGAACATACTGAACGTTTCGGTTCCCGCCCTCATCGTACGAGATCGCCGGCGGAGGCAATCGCCGGTGTTATTGGATATTAGGGGGTTCAAGACCGCCATTTCCCAGAAAGACCTCATGAACGGCCGTTTTGTCTCTGAAAAGGCCAGTGCGGGAACGCTTCGAATTAACTTTTCGATGGATTCCAAGAAGAACACCAACCTGCGAAGAATTCTGGCCCCGCCGGAAAAACCCGGGCTGAAAAAAGCACGGATGGCGAAACGGCCCGCCCGAAAAGGCGGAGAGGCCGCTTCCTCCCGGCCCAAGGTGTCCCTTCCCGATATCGACATTCGCCGGTTGGACATCGGCAGCCTGGATTTCCGAATTTCCCATCAGGTGGAGGCCAATGGGCGTCCGGCCGTCCTGGAGTGGAAGAATCTCAATCTCCAAATTCGGAATCTCAACACGCGGATGAAGTGCGGAAGGATGGACGGGCGAATCGCCCTTGTCTCCCGCGCCAGGCCTGTGCCGTTTTCATTTGAGGCGAAGATGAACCCGGCGCTCGATCCGCCCGACCTCGAGGGGAGGCTTTCACTATACCGCTTCGATCTCGCCCGTCTTTCCCCCTATGCGATTAGCGCGCGGGGGATAAAAATTCAGCGGGGAAAGCTCGACCTGAAGTCCACCTTTAGTCTGCGCGGCGGATATCTAAGCTCCCGCATCAGTGCGAAGGCGCGCAAACTCGATCTGAGGCAGGTCAAAAAGAGGGAATTTCTGGATAAGGCGCAGTCAGTTCTCCAGAGGCTGGCGCTGAAATTGCTCAAGAGGAAAAACGACGTCATTTCCCTGAAATTCAAGGTGGAGGGGAGACTGAACGACCCCTCCTTCAATACGGGACAGGCCTTGACGTCGGCCCTTCTCTCGGGCGTCATCAGCAAACTCACCAGCATTCCCGGAACGGCTGTGTCCATCGGAGGAAAGGTGGGCGACCTTCTGAAGGGGATCTTTGGAGGAATCGGAGGCATCATCTCTCCGGAAAAGGAGGACCCGTCCGGGGATGCTCCAAAGGAGGATGCCCCCCGGCAGGATCCGCTCCAAAAGACGAGAGATGCCCTCAAGGAAGTGGAAAAGGTCGGGAAGGATATCCTGCGCGGCCTTTTTGGCCGGTAGGCGCCTTATTCCCTGCCGGGGCGGGGAGGACATTCACCTGATGTTTGGCGCATCTCTGGTGCCTATTCCGCCCGCCTTCGCGAGCCCCCGTCTCATTCAATTTTCTCGGCGATTTGAATTATTTCAAAAGGTTTCTTGAGATTCTTGATGAAGTTTGATAAGTTATTTCCATCTCCCTTCGCCCAAGGGAAATGCCCATTGCTTCCCTCGCGGGAAGATTCTTCGTGGGCTGGAGAGTTGTTGTATGCCAACTCACCGGCGGGCTGCCTCGTCTTTGTCATCTTCGTCGAATATTTCCGATCGTGTCAATGAAGTCATCGGCCTGATTCTGATCGCAGTGGCGGTCTTTATCGCTCTCTCCCTGTGGTCGTTTCACCCGAACGATCCCTCCTGGAGTCATCGGCTCAGCGCCGGTTGGTCGATCCGCAATTACGGCGGTTCGGTGGGAGCCTACCTCGCGGGCGAATTGGCCCAGGTGATGGGCGCATTTTCCGTTTTCGTTCCGGTCGGATTCCTGGCTTGGGGCCTTGGGACCTTCGCCGGCGTCCGCTCCTGGTGGCCCGGATGGCGGGGGCT
>DNYS01000226.1:4362-12532 GCA_003506735.1 Nitrospinota bacterium | reverse complement strand
TCGCCCTGAGCGGCTCGGGCCTGTTCTACAAAATCTTCCAGGTCGATCCCCTGTTCGGAGAGACGACGCTGGCCGGAGGGTTAATCGGGTACGGCATGGCCGTCCTCCTGGAAACCCACCTTGGGCGCGTGGGGAGCGCGGTGGCACTCGCCGGGGTGTTCCTGGCGGCTGTGGTGGCGACCACCGGCCTATCGATCAGCCAGGTTCTTTATTTTCTCTCCCGCGGCCCGCGCTGGGTGCTGATTCGCTTTCTGCCGCGCGTCTGGTCGGCGGTGTGGTCGGGCGTCTTTTATGGTTTTTCGCAAATCCGAAAATTCGTTAAACGGTCAATCCAGGCCGCAAGGACAAAAAAGGCTGCGGACAAGGTCCGAAAATCGGGGCTCTTCTGGAAGGAACTCCGGGAGTCATGGACCGGTTTGCCGAAGCAGACGGCACCGGCACCCCCCCTTGAGGATGTCGCGAGCGGATATGAGAGCGATTCGCCTCATGAGCCACCTCCCGATTTGGATGCGGATCTGCTCCGGACGGCCAGCGAAAATGGAAAAAACGGGAGCGCCGGAAAGAGGGACGATGCCATCGCGGATAGAAGGGTTTCCCGGACCGAGCCTGCGTTTGGCGCCCTGGCGGCGGCCGCGCTGGATTCTCCGGTATTGTTCCGGGGGCCCGCCGCCGAGGAAGCTCCGCCCGCTGATGCCGAATCGGTTTCGGATTCGAAGGCGCTTTTGGCGGCCGGGGAGGATGAGGAGATTCAGGCGGCGGACGATGATTCAATGGCCGCCCAGGATACGCCCCTGGATTCGGCTTCAGCGGGCGGAGCTTCCTCCGCTGATAGCGAGAAGGCGGGACCGCCCCATGAGGGTATCCGGATTGGCCGGCGGGAGACCCAAAACAGGGCGATCGGAGGCTCCCGGCCCGGGAGGGTGAAAAATCCGGAAGAGGCTGAAAAGCCCATGTCCATCCCCTCGCTTGAGGCCGATGGCGACCCGGAAGAAGTTTCCGAGGGCGTTATGCTGATGAGGGCGCTTTCCGGGGCGCAAATTGGAGAAGCAGGACAACACGGGGTGAAGATCCGTCATGCCGGAGCCAATGGCGAATCCGAGATTGTCCAAATCAAGGACGATTCGATCGTTTCGGATGACGCGCCCTCGGCCAAAAAATCCGCCTCCCGGAAAAAAGGCCATTACGTTCTTCCTGGCATGGATTTACTTGCCGATGTGGAAAGCAGCGCCCTCATCGTGGACGAGGAGGCCATTCGGAAAAAATCCACCCTGTTGGAAAAAACCCTTCGCGAGTTTGGCGTCGAAGGGCAGGTGGCCGAGGTCAGGACCGGTCCGGTCATTACCATCTTCGAATTCGTGCCCGCCGCCGGGGTGAAGGTGTCCAAGATCGCCTCGCTTTCGGACGATTTGGCGCGGGCGCTGTCGGCGATCAGCATTCGCATCGTGGCCCCAATTCCGGGCACGAGTGTCGTCGGCATCGAGGTGCCCAACGCCAAGCGCCAGGGGGTCCGTGCGAAGGAACTCCTGGACTCTCGAAAATTCAAGGAGGCCAAGGACAAGCTGACCCTCGGCCTTGGGAAGGACGTTCTCGGACGCGCGGTGATGACGGACCTAGCCAAAATTCCCCACCTGCTCATCGCTGGCTCGACCGGGTCGGGTAAGAGCGTGGCGATGAACCTGATGATTTGCAGCATTCTGGCCCGCTGCCATCCCCGCGAGGTGCGGATTTTGATGATCGATCCGAAGATGCTCGAATTTTCCATCTACGAGGGGATTCCCCACCTCCTGGTTCCCGTCGTGACGGACCCGAAAAAAGCGGCCTCCGCCCTGCGCGGCGTCGTCGCCGAGATGGAGCGGCGCTATCAGTTGATGAGCAAACTGGGGGTCCGCAACATCAATGGCTACAACAAACTCGTGGCCGATTGGCTGGGGCCGCGCGAGGCGAAGCGGCGCCTGAGCCAGCACCTGTCCGAGGCCGAGCGGGCCGATGAGGGGGGAAACCCCGATTTCCTGCCCTATATCGTGGTGGTCATCGATGAGTTGGCGGATCTCATGATGGTCTCCTCGCGGGAGGTGGAGGAGACCATGACCCGGCTGGCCCAAATGGCCCGTGCGGCGGGGATTCATCTTCTTGTGGCGACCCAGCGGCCATCGGTGGATGTGCTGACGGGCCTGATCAAGGCGAACTTCCCCTCCCGAATCGCTCTCCGGGTCGCCACCCGCACCGATTCGCGGACGATTTTGGACATGAACGGCGCCGAGCGCCTGCTGGGGAAGGGCGACATGCTTTTCGTCCCGCCGGGCACCAACGCACCCGTCCGCATTCACGGAGCCCATGTCTCCGAGAAGGAGATCAGAAACTTCGTGGATTATTGGCGCGGACAGGGGCCGACGGCTTTCCAGGAGGAGTTGTTTATCCAGGAAGATACCAAGGACGGCTCCGGCGCCGAGGATGAAGACGATTTCGACGAGCGCTACGACGACGCGGTGGCCCTGGTGGCGCGTACGGGGGAGGCTTCGATTTCCCTGATTCAGCGGCATCTGCGCATCGGCTACAACCGGGCCGCGCGTCTCATCGAGCGGATGGAGCGGGAAGGCGTGGTGGGACCCTCCGAGGGGGCCAAGCGCCGCCAGGTTTTAATCCGTGACATCCCCGGCGCCGAGGTCGAGTCCATCGACGCCAGTTGATGCCGCTAGGCGCTTACCGATTCCGAAAGAATTTCGAGGATTTTTCAGGGGATGTCCTGCAGGGGCAAAATAAACTCCGCCGCCCCGAGTTCGATGGCTTTTTTGGGCATTCCGAAAACCACGCAACTCTCTTTGTTCTGAACAATGGTCCGCGCCCCGTTTTTATTCATGTGGGTGAGGCCGATGGCCCCGTCCTCGCCCATGCCCGTCAGGATGACACCGATGGCTTTCTCGCGTGCAACGCTGGCCACCGAATCGAACAAGACATCCACCGCCGGGCGGCAATTCCACACCTTTGGCCCTTGATGGGTCTCAATTCTGTATTTATTCCCATCCCCCCGGATCGCCATGTGATTGTTCCCCCGTGCAATCAGGGCCCGCCCGGGACAGACTTCGTCGCCATCGCGCGCCTCTTTTATCTCCATGGGGCTGACGCGGTTTAAATTTTGGGCAAAAAAATCAGTGAGGTTTTCCGGCATGTGTTGAACAACGACGATTCCCGGCAGGCCAGCAGGAAGCACCCGGAAAATCTCCATGAGAGCTTCGGTCCCGCCCGTCGAACTTCCGATGGCGATGATGGTTTCGGAGTCATGCATCAATTGGGGGCTGGGATGCGGAGTCCGGGGAGCGGATGAGGAACGAACCCTCTGTGCGCCCGCGGCGGCGCGCACCCTTTCGAGCAGTATTTGCCGGAAGGGCCCCCAGCCTTCGTCGGTGGAGCCAATCGGTTTCCCGACAAAATCAACGGCTCCGATTTCGAGTGCCGACAAAGCCTCTTCGGCGCCCTCCTGGGTGAAATAACTGACCATCACGACCGGAATATAGTGGCTCTCGACAATCTCCGCCAGAAAAGTCAGCCCGTCCATATCCGGCATTTTGTTATCGAGTGTGATGACATCCGGCCGGGTCTCGCGTATCAGCCCGCGCGCCGCGGCGGCGTCTTGGGCCGCTCCTACCAATTCGAAATGGAGCGCGCCTTTGAAAATTTCCGAGAGGAGGCGGCGCATCAGGGGAGAATCGTCTATGGCTAGAACGCGGATATTGTCTGTCATGGGATCAATTCGGGCTGTGCCGGAGGTTCATCTTCAAAATATCCTGTGGCGGAGTAACGATTTTCGCCTGAGAAAGATAGATGCTGCCACCCGCAAAATCAAGTTATTCAGGGGCCTGGCGGCGCCGGACGCGATCGCCACGAGAATTTCGCGGCGCTAAAAAGGGAGATTTTTTTATGCCGGTTTTCTTCGCCCTCACATGGATATATTCTGTTGCCCTGGCGGTTCCATAAATGCGCATGGGGGTTCCTATGGTTGCGGTGTCTATCGCCGATAGGCTGCTATCGGCGACGAGAGAGGATCTGGCTCGCTACGAACGGCTGTTGATTTTTTGTGGGGAGGAATATCGCTGCCTCTCGGGCCCGAATCTCGATGCCCTTTCATCCATATTGGACCAAAAAGAACGGCTCATTCGGGAGATTCAGGAAAATTCGGATCGCCACGCCCCCCTATGGACCCGGATACAGGAGGGGGAAGGGGACGAATCCGGGATGGACGACCTGGAAAAGGCGGTGCAAGGGGTGCTGAAAACGGTGGTTGAGATTCAAGCCAGCGAGGACAAAATCGCCTCCCTCGCCGCGAAACGCTCGAAGGAGGTCAAAAAAGCCTTGGGCACCCTATCGAGGAGCGGAAAGGCCCTGGCCGCCTATAAGCCCACACTTACCTATGCACCGCGCTTTATCGATAAAAAGGAATGAATCCCGCGACCATCCTGGAATCCACCGCCCAGGAATTCACCGCGATGTTGAATTCTCGCGGGCCCTCCAGTAAAGTCCGAAGACGCAGGGACGTGGGTAAATGGGTATGTCCGTTAAAATGACGGAATTCTAATGATAGAATTTTATTGGAGGATGGCATGGCAGGGAGTTTGATGGACTTTACAGATCAAAACTTTGAATCCGAGGTTCTGGAATCGGATATGCCCACCTTGGTGGATTTTTGGGCCGAATGGTGCGCCCCGTGCAAGATGATCGCTCCCACCGTAGAAGCGCTCGCGGATGAATACGCGGGGAAGCTTCGGGTCGGAAAGCTCAATATCGACGAAAATCCTTCCACTCCGACCAAATTCGGCATTCGGGGCATTCCCACCCTGATCATTTTCAAGGGGGGGGAGGCGGTGGAGCAGGTGGTGGGCGTTCGCTCGAAGGCGGATTTGAAGGTGGCAATCGAAAAATCTCTCTAACTCCGAAAGTTCTAGGGTTTTATTTATGCCTCCCCCTTTTTCCGGAAGGGGAAGGGAGTCTGCCGCCACCCCGGTATTTCAATTCGAAAAGGAAATCCCTTGGGTTGGGCGAGTGAGGGTTTTGCCGGAGCGGGTCAACACCGCCTCGCCTTTGTTGAGGCCGGGCCCAAGTCCAATCGGCCATCCATCGTTTTTGTCCACGGTGCCGGCGGAGACCGGAGGGGTTGGCTCCTCCTTCTCCGGGAAATTTCCAACCGCGGCCTGCATGGCATCGCCCTCGATCTTCCCGGCCATGGCCAATCGCCGGGGCCGGGTTGCCGCTCCATTTCCGATTACGCTCGGATCGCCGGAGCGTTTATCCAAGAAACCGGACTCATCTCACCGGTGTTGGCGGGTCATTCGATGGGAGGAGCCGTCGCCTTGACCTGCGGCCTGGAGTTTCCCGAAAAACTAGGTGGGTTGATTCTAGTCGCCACGGGATCGCGCTTGCGCGTGAAAGAATCGATCCTGGCGGGGGTCCGGCTGGATTTCGAATCCACGGCCGCCGATATTGTCCGAATCGCGTATTCTCCCAAAGCCTCTCCGGGCCTTGCCGAAGAGGGAAGGCGGCAGCTTCTCGAGTGCGGCCCCGAGGTCCTTCACGGAGATCTCAGCGCCTGCGATGCGTTCAGCGAAATGGAGCGGATCGAGGGCATCTCGCTCCCCTCGTTGATCGTTTGCGGGGAAGAGGACCTGATGACCCCGCCCAAATATTCGCGCTATCTGGCGGAAAAAATTCCCACCGCCGATCTCCGGCTCATCCCGGAGGCGGGACACATGGTCATGGCCGAAAAGCCGCGTCAGGTGGGCGAGACGATTCACGGTTTCATTCAGGCCCCTTGACGCCCGTTATGCCAAATCCCGGGGCACGGACTTGAGGTCCCCATCTCCCCTCAGGGTATACGGAATTCTCGCCGCGGGCGTATTCGCGCTGGGCTGGTCCGCCATCCTGATTCGCCTCGCCGAGGCCCCGCCCTTGGCCATCGCGGCATACCGGATGCTGGGAGGCGCATTGTTATTGCTCCCGGCGGCCGGACCCTCTCTTCCATCCCTCTGGCGCGGGCTGGAGCCCCGCCAGCGCATCGTCTGGGCCGCATCGTCCGTTTTTCTCGCGCTCCATTTTTCGCTGTGGATCGAGTCGCTCCGCCATACATCGGTGGCCAGTTCGGTTATCCTGGTCACGACAAACCCGATATTCGCCGGAATCGGCGGCTGGCTCCTCCTGGGAGAGCGCGAAGGGAGGCGATTCTGGGCGGGCGTTGCCCTGACGGCCCTGGGCGGCGTTCTGCTCGCCGGAACGGATGCACGCGTATGGAGCGGGAGCATGTATGGAAACGCCCTTGCCCTGGGCGGGGCCGTCATGGTCTCGGGATATCTGATTTGCGGGCGCAAACTCAGGGGCTCTATTCCCCTGGTTCCCTATGTCACGGTTTGCTATGGCCTGAGCGGGGCTCTTTTGGCTCTGGCCGCTATGGCCTCGGGACAGCCATTAACGGGATATTCGGAGCAAACCTGGCTGCTTTTGGGCGTCATGGTTGCGGGGCCTACCCTCATCGGACACACCTCGGTGAACTATGCACTGGCCCATTTGCCTCCTGGAAGGGTTTCCCTGACGATTCTGGGCGAGCCCGTTGTGGCGACTGCCCTGGCCTGGTGGATTTTGTCCGAACCGCTCAGCGCCGTCCGGGCAGGGGCGGGTTCTCTCATCGTAGCGGGAATCATATGGGGGGCGAGAAGCCGGGATAAGGGACCGAAATAACCGAATTGACTTGAGGTGGCCAATTCGTTAGGTTTTGTAAATCAACGCGTTTGGTTGATTTCATCATACAGTGGGGGATTTTGAACCGCCCACCGGCGGAGGATAAGCCATGAACGATGTCCCCGAGGATTCCACCACTCCTCTATCGACCGAAGAGAACCTCACCCGAAAACTTTTGAAAGAAAGCGAAGAAGAACGGGCACGGCTCGAAAAAGCGGCGGATCTTCTCAATCTCAAAGCCGAGGAGCTTGCCGCGAAGCGGAGCCAGCTGGATGAGACCGAGAACCGAATCACCGAGCTCGAAACCCGGCTCTCCCGGTCCGAAAAGCGCAGCGAAACTTTCGAAAAAATGGATGCCAAGATCGCGGATTCGGAAAGCCAATTCCAGAAACTCGATGAGTACATCCGAAAGTCCAAGATGGACATCGACGGCCTCAATGTCTTGTCCGAACACGTTCTCGCCAAGACCCGAAGCATGAACCAACAGCGCGAAGTGGTCGAGAAATCCAACGAAGAAGCGGGCAAGCTGAACGTTCTTCTCTGGGAGATGGAATCGAAGATCAAAAATCTCCAGGAAGAGAACAAGCTGGTCAAGCGGACCGAGAAAGGCGTGGCCAAGCTCGAGGGGATATACGAAAACGTCCGGGGGAAAATCGACGAGGCGTTCCAGCTTCGCGGCCTCATTACCGAAGTCAATTCCAAGGTGGCCCAACTCAACGTCTTCTCGCAGGATTTCGGCGAAAAGCTCGTTCAGGTCGATCGCGAAAAGCTGGTATTCGAGAATTTCTCGAAGCGGAGCACCAACTTCAGGCGCTCGCTCAACGAGATGGAACAGTCTCTCAACGAGTTGAACGAGCGCGTCTCCCAGGTGGAGACGTTGCGCGGCGAACTCGACACGGTAAAGCCGGCGCTCGAGAGCATGCGCATCGAAAGCCAGAATATTCTTTCGAAGAACGACGCTCTCTTAAGAACGAGCTCGCGGATTCAGGCGCTGGAAAACCAGAACGAAAACCTCGAAAAAGAGATTCAGCGCGTGCGCGATGAGCGCCGGGAGGTCGAGGAGATATGGGAAAATGTCCATTCGTTGCGCGATTTCCTGGCGAACGAAGTGGAGCGGCGGGCCGGCCGGCTCAAACGCGAACTCGACGAATCCGCCACGCTCAGGCGCATGATTCAGGACTACCATGTGAGCGCCCGCGAGCTTCAGGAGCAACTCAACGCAATTCCCGAGGGCCTCAAGGTTGCCGAAGAGGCGGAGGAGCGTGGAAATCAAATCAGGGAAATCGACGAGGCGTTGCGGCAAAAACTCGATGAAATCCAGGACCGCGTCCGTTTGGTGGAGCATGTCGAAGAGCGAATTCAGCAGCTATCTTCGAGCACCGTCCACCTGGACGACAAAATCGAGGAGCAGATCGAACGGCACGGGGAAGTCGATCGGATGGAAAAACGC
>DNYS01000226.1:3927-4237 GCA_003506735.1 Nitrospinota bacterium | reverse complement strand
TCAACGCCGCGAGGAGTATGTTGAGCGCGTTGAAGCCCGCCTCGAGGAGTATGTTGACCGCTTGGAGCCAATCGAGGAGAGAATCCTCGACGTCACAAAAGAGCGCGCCGAATTCGAGGCCCAGGAAAAGCGCTTTCAAGGGTTCATGAATCAGTTGCGGCAAAAACTCGATGAAATCCAGGACCGCATCCGTTTGGTGGAGCATGTCGAAGGGCGAATTCAGCAGCTATCTTCGAGCATCGTCCACCTGGACGACAAAATCGAGAAGCAGCTCGAACGGCACGGCGAAGTCGATCGGATGGAAAAACGC
>DNYS01000226.1:0-3830 GCA_003506735.1 Nitrospinota bacterium | reverse complement strand
TCAACGCCGCGAGGAGTATGTTGACCGCGTTGGGTCCCGCCTCGAACAACTGCATGTCCTCTTGGAGCAAATCGAGGAGAGAATCCTCGACGTCACAAAAGAGCGCGCCGGATTCGAGGCCCAGGAAAAGCGCCTTCAAGGGCTCATGAATCAGTTTAATGAGTCGTTCGAGCAGGGCGAGGTGCAATTGGCCAGCGTTCGGGAGGCCCAGCGGACGATAGAGCAAGTGACCGAGTTTCTGGCCAAGCTCGATGAGGGGCTCAAGGATCTCCAGGCGGGCGAATCAAAGGTGGATGAGTTGCGCCTGCGCATGCGCGAGCAGGAAGAGAAAATCGAGGGCGTCAGCGTCATGGCGGCCAACCTCCAGACCCATATTGAGAACCTCAATCAGGAAGAAGAGCGAATTTCACAGATCGAAAAGCGCATCTCGGCGCTGGATCGAGACTCGTCGAGCCTCGAGGAGGGCATCGAGGAGTTGATTCAAAACAAGGCCGAGGTGGGAGCTGCCCAGGAGGAGTTGAGCACCCTCAAGCTGGGGGTGCGGGAAATTCACACCAATATCCGCGAGCTCGTCAACGACCGGCAGACCCTTCACGAAATCGAACTTCAAATTGACGAGCTGCGCGACATTTTCCAGCAAGTGGAAGAACGGGGCGCGGGCGTTGCCCAGCAGATGGATAAAGTTGCCGAGGTGGAGGAGCGAGTCAAGGATTTGGGTCTTCTTTCCGAGGACGTTCGGGCCAAATACGAATCGCTGGTCGTGGAAAAAGACGTTCTCGATCGCGCGAATGTCCGGATCAGCGAGTTGCGCGCTGTCCTCCAGGAAGCGGAGCGCCGCGTCGATCTCACCTAATAGGCAGGAAGTCTGATGCGGATATTCCGAAAAAAACCCTCGCCTTCCGCATATTCCTTTTTCGTCGGAAAGACCATAAAGCCAGTCCGGATTCTGAGCGGATTTGCCATCGCCTTGATCGCCGTTTTTTTTCTCCTCCCCGCCTCCATCACCGGAGGTATCTATTCATGGGTGAAGGACGATATCCCTTCCACGGATACGATTCTGGTTCACAAGGCCAGCCTGGCCACATTCATTTATGACGCCAAGGGCGAACTGATCGGGAGCTTTGCCGCCGAACGCAGGCGGCTGCTCGATTTGGACGATGTGGCGCCGGTGATGCGGCAGGCCATCGTCGCTGTCGAGGACGTGCGCTTCTACACGCACTGGGGGATCGATCCCCTCGGAATCGCACGCGCCGCTTTCAGCAATCTTCGGAAAGGGAAGATCAGGCAGGGAGCCTCGACATTGACCCAGCAACTGGTCCGGCTCCTCGTGCTCAAGCGGGAGAGGACGCTGAGGCGGAAAATCATCGAGGCCATCTCGGCGGTGCGGCTCGAACTCTCGCTATCGAAGGATGAAATCCTCGAGCGCTACCTGAATCTGGTCTATTTCGGGCGCGGTGCCTACGGAGTCGCCGCCGCCGCGAGGACGTATTTCGACAAGGAAGCGAGTGAACTGATCGCGGAGGAGGCGGCTCTTCTGGCCGGACTCGTTCAGGCGCCGGGAAGGTACCGGCCGTTCGAGGATCCGGGCCCCTCCCTCGCGCGGAGGGCGCACGTTCTTCGGAGGATGGCCGCGGCGGGATATTTGGACCCGAAAAATGCGGCGGGCCTCGCCAAGCGTCCCTTCCGTCTCCGATCTCCGGCGCGGATTCGCGTTGGCAGCCATTTCGTCGAGTATGTGCGCCGCCAGCTGGAGGATACGTTCGGGACCGAACGCCTCTATCGGGGCGGGCTCCGGGTGTATACGACACTGAATCTCCGCTATCAAAAGGCGGCCGAATCCGCCGTCCAAAAGGGGGTGAAAGCCCTCGTCAGGCGCCGGTGGCGCCAAAGGGCGCAGGATCCATCCTGGCGGAGCCCCGAGGCGGCGCTCCTGGCGATTCATCCACAAACTGGCGCGATACAGGCGATGGTGGGCGGACTGGATTTCAAGAAAAGCAAATTCAACCGCTCGGTGCAGGCTCTCCGGCAGCCGGGAAGCGCTTTCAAGCCCATTGTCTATGCGGCCGCGATTCGCAACGGATTTACGCCCGTGGATTCCATCCTCGACGCGCCGCTCGTGCTCGATGGCGGCTCTGGGCGGTCGGACTGGAAACCCAGAAACTATGGCCGAAACTTCCGGGGCCGGCTTTCCCTCAAGGACGCGCTGGCGGCGAGCCGCAACACGGTCAGTGTCCGGCTGGTCCGGGCCGTCGGGTTGAGGCGGGTGATCGATTTCGCGCGCTCCTTGGGCATCAAGAGTCCCATTTCCCCCACGATGTCGAGCGCGTTGGGAAGCTCCGTGACCACCCTCAAGGAGATGGTGTCCGCCTATTCGGTTTTCGCCAACAAGGGATTTTATAACCAGCCATTCGCCATCTTGCGCGTGGAGGATTCCACCGGCAAGATGCTCTCCCGGCATTCCATCCGCCCATCGGAGGCCATCCGCCCCGGGGTGGCCTACGTCATCACCCAAATGTTGAAAGGGGTGGTCGAGCACGGAACGGGCTGGAGGGCGCTGGCACTCAAAAGGCCGATCGCGGCCAAGACCGGAACGACGAATGAATTCCGCGACAATTGGTTTATCGGCTACTCACCGAACCTGGTCGCGGGCATTTGGGTGGGGTTCGATTTGCCCCGGTCCCTGGGGTACGCGGAGACGGGGGGGCGGAACGCCGCTCCGATATTCGTGGATTTTTTCGCCGAGGCCGCGAAGGGGACGCCCGTGGAGGCCTTTCTGCCCCCGCCCGATGTGGAATTTGTGCGAATCGATCGGGAAACCGGGCTGCGCGCGACGCGGGCGAGCCGAAAGGTGGGTTTCGAGGTGTTTCTCCGGGGGACGGCTCCCACCCGTTATTCGGGCTCGTCGGCCCGGCGTCCGGACCAGATTTTTCGCTCGGAAGGCCGCCGTTTTCCGGCCACTTCCAAGTCTTCTCGTTAATATCGATCGCAGGTACGGATTAGCCGTTTGAAAACCATTTCGAAGCGAATCGACCGAAAATATTTGTGTTCGAGGTCCTGGCTATTCGCGGCCCTTCTTTTGGCCCTTTTATCGGGTTGCGCCCGAGGGGGCAGCGTTGGCTCGAAATTCGAGTCGGCCTGGCATGGTTTCAAGATTACCCCTCCGCCGGGCGAGCCTTGGCGGCGCACGCCCGATGTCGCCAATATTCTTGCGCTCAACGATCCCTCGACATCGGTACTCTATTTCGATAATCCCTATACGGGCGGAGTCATTTCCCTCCAGGTTCTTCCCAGGCATTACCCCGGCGAAGGCAAGATGATCGACGAACTTCGGTACATCTATCGCCGGATGTTGAGCACCCCTCATACCAACATGCGGCCCGTGGTGGACGGCAAGTTTCTTCCGTTCGAGCGGGCCCTCCGCTTCGAGACCGGGGAGGGAGTGGAGCGGGCCGAATTCCTCCTGAGGGGATCGATGGGCCGCCGTCCCACGCTTCGGGCGCGCGAGGAGGCGAGGAGGGCGCTGGAGCGCACCCAGCCCTTTGGGGGCCCCCGGAAGGCGGATGAGATCAAGGCCGAGCGGGCGTTCCGGGCCGCCCAGCTCACCCCCGCCTATATGGCCAACTACCGGGGGAAGGTGGTGGTTTTTCTCCGGGGCGGGAAGCTTTATGAATTCTACTATATCGATCACGTGGCGGCTTTCGAGAGCGGCCTGCGGGTGTTCGACGCCTTCGTGAAGAGCATGAAATTTTCCTAGAGGATGTTCGCCACCTGGCGGCCGCCAGCCTGTAGCCACCAGTGGGGGGGGGAAGGGTGGAAATGTCCGGCGGAAG
>DNYS01000118.1:2626-2912 GCA_003506735.1 Nitrospinota bacterium | reverse complement strand
GGGAGAGGGCTCTGGGGGCGGAGCACCCGAGTCTCCTTTTGTTCATCAACCGTCTTATATTTATCCACTCGACGCAAAAGAACTCGAAGGAAGCCGGCACCCTCCGCGCCCGGGCGAGGAAGGCGCAAAAGAGGATCACTGCGCGGCGGAGGGCGGTACGGGCAAAAACGAAGGCGGCGAACCGTCTCATCACGCAAGCGATACGCCACCATCGGGCCGGCCGTTATAGAGATGCCGAGCCGCTTTTCCTCCGCGCCCTGGCCATCGTGGAGAAAGCCCTGGGGCC
>DNYS01000118.1:824-2458 GCA_003506735.1 Nitrospinota bacterium | reverse complement strand
GAGAAAGCCCTGGGGCCCGAACATCCCGACGTTGCCACGGGCCTCAACAACCTGGCCTCGGTCCTCCAGGCCCAAGGCCTCTTCAAAGAAGCTGAGCCGCTCTATAAACGCACGCTGTCCATCGTGGAAAAAAGTGTGGGGCCGGACCACCCGAGAATCGTGAGGATTCTGAGAAAACTGGCCGGTGTCTACGAGAAGCTAGGCAAGAAGGAGGAGGCGGCGGGATTTTTAGAGCGCGCCGAGGCGATGAAGAAAAGACTCACCGAAAAGCGGTGAGGCCGCCCGGCCCCACGCGCACATCACTTCCGGACCATGTTCGGCTACAAGTGACGCGGGGCCACAAGCGGTGTTGAACCAGGAGAAGGACATTGCGTCCCGAAAGGAGAAAACCGCTTATGCCCCGTGATTTTGAATGGAAGGGGCGCCCAGGAGGGTATTTTTTTGCGGACTTTATGGACATCGGCGGGAGGCACTGCCGAGGAAGGATAAAAAAGCCGGATTTTGCTAGATTGAAAGCGTTGCCGCATAATTCCAGTTATAAACGTGGTCTTTACCGGATTGGTGCATTTTCGGGTGAAGGTAACCGAGGGAACGGGGTCTTTACCATAAATTCCAGGGGAGCGAACGATGGCCCGAATTTTAGTGGTAGACGATGAGCCGGAGGTTCTCGATTTTTTCCAGACGGAACTGACCGCGCTATATCATGAGGTGGAGACCGCCCTGAACGGGCGTGAGACGATAGAGAAGATGAAAACGCACCGGCCCCATCTGATGCTGCTCGACGTCAAGATGCCGGTGATGGATGGCTTTCAAACGCTTTCCGAGGCCAAGAAGATGAACCCTCGTCTCGTCGTCGTGCTTGTAACGGCCACGGCGCAAATCGATATCGCGAGCAGGGCAATCCAACAGGGCGCGGATGAATACATTACGAAGCCCGTTGACCTTGAGAAACTAAACCGTATCTTGACGACGAAAATTTCCGAACTGCTCGGCTAATAAAAAGTTCTATATTCTCCCTGGAACCCTTCCGGCCTGCTTCCCCAACAAGACCCAGCCAAAAGCGATGAGCGGGTTTGCCTGATTTGTATGGTGGTTTAGCCAGGTTTACTCCAGCCTGAAGTTGTGGATGCTCTCATCGAAGCGGTTGTATTCCTCGTACCGGAGAATCTCGTAGAGGCGCGACCGCGTCTGCATCCGGTCGATGAGGTGGGCCTGGGTGCCCTCCTCGAGGATGCTCTTGAGTCCGTCCTCGACCGCCTTCATGGCGAGGCGCCAGGTGGTGACCGGATACAGGATCAGGTTGTAACCCAGCTCCTCGAGTTGGCCGTAGGTCAGGAGTTCGGATTTGCCGAATTCCGTCATGTTCGCCAGAAGCGGAACATCGATGGCCTCCCGAAAGGCTTCGAACTCTTTCTCGTCCGCCATGGCTTCGGGGAAAATCATGTCCGCCCCGGCGTCCACATAGGCCTTGGCGCGGTCGATGGCCTTCTCCACTCCCTCGCTCGCGCGGGAGTCCGTGCGCGCGATCAGGAGGAAATTCGGATCGCGCTTGGCCTCGGCGGCGACCCGGACCTTGCGCGCCATCTCCCCGGCGGGGACAAGCTCCTTCCCGTCCAGGTGGCCGCAGCGCTTGG
>DNYS01000118.1:387-752 GCA_003506735.1 Nitrospinota bacterium | reverse complement strand
TCCAGGTGGCCGCAGCGCTTGGGCATGATCTGATCCTCGATGTGGCATCCCGCCATGCCGAGCTCTTCGATCTCGGTGATGGTCCGGGCGACGTTCATCGGCTCGCCGAACCCGGTGTCGATGTCGACAATCGAGGGGAGCGAGGTCACGCGCGAGATGGCCCGGCCCCGCTGGGCCATCTCGGTCAGCGTGATCAGGCCGATATCGGGAAGCCCCAGATCGGCCGAGAGGTTTCCGCCCGAAATGTATACCCCGTCGAATCCCAACTCTTCAATCAGCATGGCGACCATGGGCGAGAAGGCGCCCGGAAAACGAAGCGGACGGCCGCTGGACAGTTCCGTCCGGAACCGGGCCCGGATCTCCCC
>DNYS01000118.1:0-191 GCA_003506735.1 Nitrospinota bacterium | reverse complement strand
TTTTGGCGAATCTATCAGCACGAATTTTTTACGGGGATGGCAGACGTGGCCGAAACGCGCGTTCTATCGCCTTGCGGCGTCATCGGATCGGGATTCCCCGAATCCTCGCTCGAGCGCGGACTCTCGATGGAGCCTCACGCCCTCGTGTGCGACGGCGGCTCGACCGACATGGGGCCGGCCTCGCTCGGCAC
>DNYS01000206.1 GCA_003506735.1 Nitrospinota bacterium | reverse complement strand
ACGGCACATGTGTCTCTTGGTTATAAGCGCTTGTTGTCCAAAAGGCTCTGACGACATACAACCGAAAGAGTACCGAAAATCCTCTCATTCGACATGGACCGATGTGAGGGGGGCACGTCAGGTGTTTCGATTCCGTGGCGGGCCCCGATGCGGACGACGGCTCCCGTCATGCCGTCAGCTTCGATGGGCCGGCCGGCCCGGAGATCGACCAGCATGGAGGTGGTCGCATCCGGATTGGGGACGACACGGCTGGCGGTGATTTTATCCACGGCCTCTTCCGGAATGTTGGCCCCTTCGGCCCGGCCCACCTCGGCGCATTCTCGTACCAGCGCATGGCAAAAATCGGCGATATCGGGGTCACTGGCAACTCCCCGCCCCCTGCCCGTTAGCGCCGTGGCGGGGCCCCGGGCGAGATTTCCGCAAAGCTTCAGCCATTTTTCGGTGACGAAATCGGGGGTGGAACTCACCTTGATGTCGCTCCCCTCATACAGCGCGGCCAGGGCCCGGCCCTCATCGGTATCCGGGGTGACGAGATTCGCATGCGCGTTTTGAACCACATGGCCCGAGCCCAGCCGATCGGCGGGGCATTGAACAACGACGGGCAAAACCTTCGCCCCATTCGCGTATGGGGAAACATTCTCCATATGCTCGACTCCGTTCTGGAGAACCGCGATGGTCAAATTCGGCCCTGCGATAGACTTGAGCCATGTCACAACGTCTTTAATCTGGTGGCACTTCACGGCGAGCAGAATCCATTCGGCGGGCTCTGCCGCGGCGGGATCGGTCACGCACCGAACGGGCGTTTCGATGACTCCCGAGGGCGATTCGATGTGAAATTTCTCGAAGGGCTTTCGCACGCACAGAGTCACATCGTGCCTTTCCATCAGGCATAGCCTTGCCCCGAATATGCTTCCAATCGCGCCAACACCCAAGATTGCGACCTTACTCAATTGCTTTTCCTCCTACGATTCCAGATTATTTTGAAAGTGGCGCTCCGCTATTTAGAGAGCAGATTCGATACCGTTGGCCTTTCCCGATAGCCACGTTATTACCTGAAGAAGAATCCCCAACTCTCGTCACCGAGGATGCATGAGGATCATTTTCCGTTCCCAGAATTTTGAACGATAACCCTCCTAGGGCTTCCAGGCCTCGGGCGGGTCGGATGCGGTCGGGGAATGGCCGTCCCGCACGAGGCGGTCGCGGTACCAACTCTCGTTCACCTGGTTGGTGTAGGGGTCCATGACCGCCATGTCACAAAATATTTCGACGCAGTTGCCGGAAGGGTCGGCGATGTAAAGCGCGCGATTCTCCCCCCAGAAGCCGTCCCCCTCGGGATGCACGGGGCTGTGAATCGACGGACCCCAGAAGATTTCGATCTCCACCTCATTGAGGTGGGCCACCCATGCCTCCAATTCGACCCGGTTCGCCACCTGAAAAGCGATGTGGTGGAGCCCGGTTTGCAGGGATTCGAACGAGCGCCCCTCGGGAGGGGCGGGACCTTCGCCTTCGGGCCAGAAGATCAGATTCAAATCGTGATGGAGCTCGGTGCAGCGCATGAAGCAAAGGCCGAAAGGGAAATCTCCCACCGTGCCGGGCGGATAGATTTCCGAAATCGTGAAGCCGAGCTTGTTGACGTAAAAATCCTTGGCGGCCTCGATGTCGTGCACTTTAATCGCGGCGTGCTGAAGCGCCATGAATTTGGGCGGCGCCTTGGGCATGAGGGCTCTCCTTTTGAAAGTGCGAGATAAATGCGGAGCACAACCGAGCAGCGGATAGCCCGTCCTACCGCACCTCGATTCGCTCGACATATGGCGAGAACTTGCGAAAAATTTCCCGGGATGTGAGCCTTCGCTCCTTGGGTATTACCTGAATGGAGAATTTTCGGAAGAGCAAAGCTTGGCTGAGCGCGGTCGCCACCGTTGAAATTCGAGAGGCGATTCGGACATTTTCAACATCTCGCCGAATCAAGCCGCCCTGCGCGATACCAATAAGGTTCCCCTTCTCGTCAATGATTGGCCCCCCGCTGTTTCCCTCGTTTATAGGAGCGGTCATCGTAAATTTGGCGGCGCTCCGGTCGGGTCCGGTTGCCGAGCTTACCTGGCCCGAGACAATGCTGATATCCGCTCCCAAAGGGTAGCCAATTGCGTGAACCTTCATCCCGGGCTCGACCTCAGCCCCCAAACTCACATGGACGCCCTCGTTCTTCGCTCTCATCCCCCTAAGGGCCAAAATGGCCACGTCATTTTTGGCGTCCTTCGCCACCACCCGTCCCATGTAGGCGGCCCCATCAGGGAAGGAGACACGGATGGTCTTGGCAGAACCCACGACATGCAAGTTCGTCGTAATGTGGGTCGTGCCCTTGAGGTAAAAGCCGCTACCTGATGAGCGCCACTCGGTCTCAGGCACATGGGCAATTTTATTTTTGATGGGGGTTTTCGCTCTTCGCTGCTTGATTTCTTTAACCTTTTTTCTGAGCTTGGCGAGGCGTCTCTTTTCCACCGGCTTCACGGAGGGGCCTTTCCATTTCACGACCGGCACCGCGTTCCTCCGCGCGAGCGTCTGGCTCTTCTTGAATTTGATCAGGATATAGCCCTGGCCACCGGCGGCGTTCATCGGTCCGCCTCCGCCCAGGGAGTAGCGCCCGGCGAGGATGCTCCGGTCGAAATCCAGGTAGTCGATAGCGTGGCGGAAATTCATCAAAAAATTGCCGATTGCGGCCCAGTTGCAGTAATAGGACGCGCTCTCGATCCAGAGCTCGTCCATTCTCGGCAGTGTGAGAGTGGAGTCAGTGGTTTTGCACAGAACGTCCGAACCCATGAAAGTGGCTTTGAATTTGGTTTCGAATTTGACCTGAAGGTCGGGGAGGTTCAAGGAAATATTCCGGTACTTGTGGGGAGTGATGGTGCCAGTCCCCGGAAGGATTCCCGCCTGCCAGAAAAATGTGAACTTCCCAACGCACTTGCGGGTCTTTGGGTCGGCTTCACATATCTGAATATCCATACCTTCGTTCTGCTTTAACATCTGGTAAAGGGTGGTAATGAGGCCTTTTCCGGTGAATCGGCTTTTTCGGCTCGGTCCGCATCGGCCATCAATGCAAATTTTGAGATCCGTCACCGGCTTCGGGGGCGGCCCGACACAACTGGAAATCAGAACAACTAGTCCACCCATGAGGGCCGCTTTCGGGACGGCCCCCGAAATAATTCCCCTCGCCGCCCATGATGCCGCACGAAGGATTTTCCCCGGCCGCCATGCCGGCGCATTGAGCCGGGTCATCCTCTTCCCGAGAAGAATTTTGGCACGCCGTGAAGGTGCGAGGGCTCGCCGGATGGGCTTCCGTATTATTTTCTTTCGCTCCATCATATCTTCTCCATGCCTCTCGGATCAGAAATTTAGAAGCAACCCGAAAAAGGGCGGCCCCTTCACCTGGGCGATCCTCTGCCTCCGGGACCGTTACACCTCGTTCCACTGCGGCTCGCACGGCCCCGGCAGATACAAGTAGGTCCACCCCTCAATACTTGTACCACCTCTTATTTTGGTATTGTAAGTAAATTACAGGGCATCCAAAAACGACCCAACAACAAGCGCGGACTCTGGCTCATAAACCGGGAGACACTCCATAAATCGTTGAAACGTACCAAATTAGAGATATCTCGTCCCGGGGGAGCTATTCCCCGAATCCCGCCCCCTTTTTCTCATTATTGGGCTATATTAAATCTCTCCTGAGTAGGCCGATTATAATTGAATAGGCTAAAAACCTCGATGACAACGGGCCGCGAACTTTTAAGCGGATTGGAGCAAAAGCGGCCTCTGCATGACTCTTTCCGGCGGAGGAGCCTGGCCCGGTTGGTTGACCGCCACGGTATATCTCAACCCCGACAGGAGGAGGGAAACGCATGCCGCCAGTCAAAGCCACGGGTAAAGCCACCTGGTTCACCTACTTTCCGACGGACTACCGGTGGTCCGCCTCGATCTGCATGCTCATCTCCGCGGCCCAGTGGGGGGGCTCCGATATCGGCGAGGTGGACCGTGTCGGCCGGGCGATTTCAAAAAAGATCGGTGACGATGAACTCTGGTTCAGCGAGTGGACGAAAATGGGCGGCCGGGTCCGCGCCCTCGGGATGGGCGAGGAGAAGAAGGGGAACCTTCTCTCCGCCGCGGCCCACTACAAGCGGGCCTGCCTCTACTACCAAATCGGCGACCGCTTTCGCCAGCCCAAGGACAGAAAAGCCTTCAGCGCCTTCCGGACCTCAATCGACTGCTTTCACCGTTACCTCCGCCTGACCGACCGGCCGAGGACCGAACACGTCACGATCACCACCCATGACGGCGAAAAGCTTCCCGCCTACTTCGTCCACGCCGAAAATACGCGCAAGGCCAGGCCCACCGCCGTCGTCCTTTTCGACGGGCTCGACACCTCCAAGGAAATCGTGTTCATCCGCGCCGCCGACGGCCTGATCCGCCGGGGGATGAGCTGCCTCTTCGTGGACGGCCCCGGCACGGGAGAAGCCATCCGGTTTCACAAGAGCTACCTGCGCTACGACTACGAGGCCGCGGGTTCGGCCGCCATCGACTATCTCGAAAAGCGCAAGGACGTAAACGCCAGGAAAATCGGGATCATGGCGGTCAGCCTGGGCGGCTACTATGCCCCCCGGTGCGCCAGCATGGACAAGCGCTACAAGGCCTGCGTCGCGTGGGGCGCCAGCTGGGACTACAGGGCCACCTGGAAGGGCCGCTTCGATTCGGCCGGAAAGGCCGCCCAGGGGGTGCCGACCGAATACATCCACTGGGTCCTCAACGCGAAATCGCAGGAGAAGGTTCTCCAAAAACTCGAAAACTTCCGTCTCGACGGCGTGGTCCAGAAGATGCGCTGCCCCTTCCTGTTGACCCACGGGGAGGACGACCGCTAGATTCCGCTTCGCGACGCCAAGGCGCTCTACAAGGCGGTGGGCTCGAAGGACAAGTCCATGAAGATCTACACCCAGAAAACCGGAGGCGCACAGCACTGCCAGAACGACTACCTGTCGATAGGACTCCCCTACATGCAAGACTGGATTCGGGAAAAACTGGGCGCCTAGCCGCGAGGCTCATAGAGGGTTCCCGAATAGTGGCCTAGATGGAAAACAACCGGCCAGTCACTCCGGACCCTCCCCGATAAGAGAGTTTTGTCTAATTGAATCGCGCCATATTTGATAAAATAAAAGAAATAAAAAAGTTATGAAAAATAATTTCGTTCACTATAAATGATATGAATAAATATTGCGCTTGCAATTAAAGGAAAATAAATAGCATTGCCGAAAACTTCTCTAAATGTAAAAAGTGCTACCACGCTATTTAAAATAAATATTCCGTTGTAAAAAATCCCATAATTTGCACTCCAATTTAATTTTTTCCACATGGCATACAAAAATAATAACGGTGAAATAAAATCAAGTAGCAAAACTACAATTGCGCAGCGGTCCCCGTTAACATAAACCCAAAAAATGCAATTCTTCTTTCTGGCATCATTACCAACACAGCTATCGACATTACTGCCCATAAAAACAAAACTACAGATAGAATTTTCAAAGGTAATGGTAATGAATTCCAACCTTTCATATAAATCCTCTTTTCTTCTAATTATATAAGGGTCTTTTTGCAACATGCCGCCACCCGGCATTAAAGGATTTTGTCCAAGTCGAATTCTAACTTATAGAGCGACGCAACAGAAAAGCAATTAAAAATAAGCCTTCACATTGAATATTATTATTTCAATTTATCTCCATCATCTGGGGAACACGTATTGTCCCGCCATTTTCCAAAAACGGATCTAATTTTGAAATTTCAATGGCAGCCTCAATGCTTTCTGCCTTAACAACTGCAAACCTTTCATCGAATTTAGATCGTTATCATCTTCAACACTGCTTGATGTTACAATTTTTGAAACGGGTATCGGTGCTCCTGGATTAACTATAGGGCACCTCTAAAAACCGCCCTT
>DNYS01000117.1:3418-3683 GCA_003506735.1 Nitrospinota bacterium | reverse complement strand
CGGCCGGTCAACATCGACTGCATGGCGCTCAACTACATGGAGGACGGCACGCAGGAGGAGCCGCTCCAGATCAACGCGTTTCACAAATCGCCCGGATGCATTATTGGTCACGGCGACACCATGGTGCTGCAGGATATTCCCGCCACCATCTTCGAGGGCGAGGGCGAGATCGCGGTGGTGATCGGAAAGCGGGCGAGCCACGTCAGCGCCGCCGATGCCACGGTCCACGTGTTCGGTTACACCAAATTCACCGACGGTTCGGCGC
>DNYS01000117.1:2042-3319 GCA_003506735.1 Nitrospinota bacterium | reverse complement strand
GCCCTTATCTAGTGACCGCCGACGAGATAGCCGATCCGCATCATTTGCAAATCCGGGTGTGGAACAACGGTACTCTCATGCAGAGCTTCAATACCGACGACATGACGTACAAGATAGAGCGCTGCATCGAATGGTTGAGTTCGATTCATCCGTTCGAGCCCGGAGACGTGCTGGCGACCGGCACCAATCATCGCGGCCTCCACTCGTTTCAGGACGGCGATTTGATCGAGCTGGAAACGGAAGGGTTGGGCCGGCTGCGTTTCCATATCAGGGACGATCTCAATCGCACCTGGTCGCGGGATACCCACCTCGAGCACAAGGAGAAGGGGTTCGATGGCAGGGCCACGCCGCAGCTTAGTGGCAAGTACGCGTCCTAGTGGCGTTTTTCGGCCTATCTCCATATCCGGCGGAATCCCTAATCTTCTTCCGGACGGGGTTTTCGCCGAAATCCGAATCCACTGAATCTGGATTGGGCTCCGTTAAAGGATCTCAACCGTTTATCCCAGGAGGCAATAATGGAAATTCGAATGGACGGAAGGTCCGCCCTGATCACGGGCGGCAGCCGCGGGCTCGGACGCGCGATGGCGATCAAATTCGCCTAGGCCGGCGCCAATGTGGCCATTGTCGCGAGACGGCCCGATGTTCTGGAGGAAACAAAATCGGAAATTGAATCCGCCTCGGATGGGAAGGTTTTCGCCTATCCTTGCGGCATAAGCGATTCCGGGCAGGTCGCCGAGATGTTCCGGTCCGCGGAATCCGACCTGGGTGTCATCGATATTTTGGTGAACAACGCGGGTTCGTCCGTGCGGGGAAAATTCGAGGAAGTCGCGGATGAAATATGGCAAGAGGATTTGGATTTGAAACTTTTCGCGGCCACTCGCACCTGCCAGCTCGCCTTGCCCAAGATGAAGAAACAGCGGTGGGGACGCATCATCAATATTATCAATACGGCGGCGAAAGCGCCTCCGGCCGAGGGGTGTCCGACAGGGGTTTCGCGCACTGCGGGGATGGCGCTCACGAAAATTCTGTCCAAAGAATTTGCACCCTATAATGTGCTGCTCAACGCCCTTTGCACGGGAAATATCGTTACCGACTTATGGGAACGTGCTCATCAGAAAAATTCCCCGGAGGTGCCATACGAGGATTTTCTGAAAAGTCGCGGAAAGAATATCCCCCTAGGGCGGACGGGCACCGCCGAGAAGTACGCCAATGTGGCCTGTTTTCTCGCCTCGGACGCCGGTTCCTATGTAACGGGAGCCGCGATCAATATTGACGGC
>DNYS01000117.1:0-2014 GCA_003506735.1 Nitrospinota bacterium | reverse complement strand
GAGTTTCTCCGGTTGTCTGAGGGCCCGGAATTTCGATGGGCGCGCGCCCGTTGGGGCTGAAACGGTTTCACCCGGATAATAAAAAGGAAATTCTCGGTTCAACCGGGTTGGCGGAAATTCCCGGTTCCACTGGGTGGGCGATGGAGGGCCGCCGTAGAAATTTCGGATGTGCACGCCAAGTTCCATGCGCTGCGCGATGGGAATCGGTTCATCCCCGCACTGGGGGTGTGGGACGCCTACACGGCGCGGGTGGCCGAAAGGCTGGGGATCGAGTGCGTCCACCTTGGCGGCTACCGGATGGGAGTGCACTATGTGACGAGCGAGCCGCTCCTGAGCATGACCGAGGTGGCGCAGACTTGCCGCTATGTGACGGCGGCGGTCGATATTCCCGTCGTCGTGGACGTAGGCGCGGGTTTCGGCGAGCCGCTTCACGTCATGCGCATGGTGCGCGAGATGGAGCGCGCCGGGGCTTCGTGCATCCAGATCGAGGATCAGGCCTACCCCAAACGAGTGCACTACCATAAGGGCGTTGAGCATCTGATTGCGCCCGGGGAAATGGTGGATAAAATCAAGGTGGCCCTCGACGCCAGGTCCGGAACCGGGATGACGGTAATGGCGCGGACCGACGCGATGCGGACACACGGCTTCGAGGAGGGTGTCCGGCGCGCGAGGAGCTACCTCGACGCGGGAGCGGAAATGGTCATGGTTTTTCCGAACACCGAGGAGGAGGCCCGCCTCGCACCGCGCGAGATCGGCGGGAATGTGACTTATACGAACAGCGAGGGAAACCGTTTCGGGCGGCCCACTTTTACGGCGGCCCAGTTTCAGGAAATGGGCTACAAGCTGGCGATCTACCCGGCCGCGCTCCTGTGCCCGCTGACGCAGGAAATGAAGAGGGTGATCACGAACCTGGTCGAAACGGGCGAGACCGACCTGCCCAAGGATGAAATGATCGCCTGGCGCGATGAGGTCGAGGAACTGATCGGTCTCGATGCGCTCTACCGCATCGAAAGCGAGACGGTCGAAAACGAGGGCGAACGATAAGGAGCGGGAAGCCGCCCCGCGCTCCGGGGGGTTGGGTGGTGGTGGCGGCTTTCACATGGTTCCTTCGCCGCGGATGAAACCCTCCCCGGCGGAGAAATGTTCCGCATCGATTCGTCCCTTTTCCGTGGGAGAATAAAATGCCATCGCCGGATTTGTGCCGCCTGTCTCTTCATGAGTTGGCGGAAAAAACCAGGTCGCGCGAAATATCGCCTCGCGAGACGGTTGAATCCCATCTTTCTCAGATCGAAAAGATCAACCCCAAACTCAACGCGTTCATCACGGTATGCCATGAGGAGGCCAGGGCGGCGGCCGCGCGGGCCGAGGAAGAAATCGGCGCCGGGCGCTACCGCGGGCCGCTTCACGGGATTCCTTTCGGGGCGAAGGACATCATCGATACCGAAGGAATCCGCACCACCCAGGGTTCGAGCTTTTACCCCGATAACGTTCCCGCGAAAGACGCCGAATGCGTCCGGCGGCTCAAGGAGGCGGGAGCCATCCTCATCGGCAAGTGCAACACCCATGAATTCGCCGCTGGCTCCACAACGAAACCCCCCCATTACGGCGCTTGCAGAAACCCCTGGGATCCAAGCCGGGTGCCGGCCGGATCGAGCGGCGGATCGGGCGCCGCCGTGGCGGCCCGGTTGTGCCCGGGCGCCCTGGGATCCGACGCGGGCGGATCGATCCGGGAGCCGGCGGCGGTTTGCGGCGTCGTCGGACTCAAACCCACCTACGGCCGGGTCAGTCTCGAGGGCGTATTCCCGAACTCCACCAGCCTCGACCATATCGGCCCCCTCGCCCGGTCGGCTCGCGATTGTGCGATTTTGCTGCAAGGAATGGCGGGGCACGACCCGGCGGATCCCGCCTCGGCCGATCTTCCGGTCCCGAATTTTCCGCCGGAATCGAAGAGGGCGTGAAGGGGCTCCGGCTGGCTCTTTGCCCCGATTTGGTTCAGGCCGAAGTCGATCGCCCC
>DNYS01000147.1:1774-3272 GCA_003506735.1 Nitrospinota bacterium | reverse complement strand
AGCGGCTGGTGTCGGTCCCCAGGGTGTCGGCGGCAATCTCGTCCTCACGGATGGACAGCAGCCGGAGGCCGAACCGGCTCGAATCAAGCCAGAAGGTCACCCCGATGGCGGTGAGCGCCAAGGCGGCCATGCCGAAGTAGATCGGAATGATGTGGGTCACCAGGGGAAGGGAGATACCTTCGGCGCCTCCGGTGAAATCCTCGAAAATCGAGGCGAAGATGGACATCAGCTCGTTCAGTCCGAGCATGAAAATCGCAAAGTAGGGCCCCCGGAGGCGAAGGCAGAGAATCCCCACTGGAACGGCAAGGAACACCGCCACCGCGCCGCCAGCAATGGCGGCGGGCAGCCAGTGGAGTCCTGCGCGGGATATCAGCAGGGCGCCGGCGTAGGCGCCGACACCGAAGAAGACAGCGTGCCCCAGGGAGACGTAACCTGTGTAGCCGGAGATGAGGTTCCAGCCCGCGGACATAGCGATATACATGAAGATGAGAAGGCCCATCGAGACGAAGTAGGGCCCCACGGCAAAGGGATAGACGCAAAGCGTGGTGAGGATCGCCACGAGGAGGAGATGTTTCCGCATCGCGCTATTCAGTCCGCTTGCCCATGAGACCCGCCGGCCGGAAGAGGAGCACGAGGAGCAGGATAACGAAGGTGATCGCGCCCCCGCCTTCGCCCGAGAGGTAGAGGCTCCCGATACCCTCGGACAGGCCCAAAAGGATCCCTCCCAGAATCGCGCCGATGGGGTGTCCCATCCCGCCGAGTACGATCACCGTGAACGAGCGCATCAGGAAGGATTCGCCCATCTCGGGGTAAACCGCGAACATGATGCTGACTAGCGCTCCCGCGGTCGCGCCCATTGCGCTAGCCAGGCCGTAGGTGATGAGGTAGATGCGCTTGACGTAAATGCCGCAGATCGAGGAGAGATCGCGGCTGTCGGCGGTGGCGCGGATGGCTTTTCCCAAGCGGGAGAATTTCAGGAATAGGTAGGTGATTAGCGTAAAAGCTACCGATAATGCCGCTCCGACCATGCGGGACTTGGGGAACACCAAGGGGCCGGCGATCCATGAGCCCGTGAAGAAGGGGATGGCCTTGTAGTCGGTCGTCCAGAGCCAGATAGCTAAATTCATGATGCAGATCGATATGCCGAAGGTCAGCAGGAGGGAGTTGGTCTCGATGTCCTCGACGATACGCTCGATGGTGAACTTTTCGATGAGCGTGCCCAGAACGAACATCGCCGGGGCGGAGACCACGATGGCGAGGAGCGGGTTCATGCCGAACAGGGTAAACATCCAGAAGCTCGTATAGGCCCCCAACATGAGCATCTCGCCGTGGGCGATGTTGATGACATGCATGACGCCGAAGATCAGGGTCAGACCCAGGGCGAGGAATGCATACACCGCGCCGATCAGGAGGCCGCTCACGACCGCCTGGGAAAGCATCACCCCCATTTCGCTCGAAATCATCGCCCACCCCAACTTCCCCGGAGCCCTGGCGCCGC
>DNYS01000147.1:0-1749 GCA_003506735.1 Nitrospinota bacterium | reverse complement strand
CCCCGGGCCGGAATCAACCGCGGGCCGCGAGGGCCCCGGAACGCCCGGCCTACTTCCGGCTCTTCCAGGGCGGGGCTGGATATAAAAGCTCGCCGGTGGCATCGCTTTTGGGATAGACGATGACCTTCTTTCCATTTTGCCACTGGAAAGAAGCCCATTGATGCCCGATTTGCATACCAGTCTTCGGATCCACCTCGAAATGCCCCGGCATGAAGCTTTGGAATTTCATCTTCGCTATCGCATCGCGGATCTTATCGCGGTTAAGCGAACCCGACTGGTTCACCGCTCGCTCCAGCACCTGGCCCGAAATGTACCCATAGATCACGTGGGAATCCAAAAAGCGGTCGTCCTTGAATTGCGCGAAGTACTTCTTCACGAACTCCTCGTTCCCCTTTGTTTTGAGGAAAGGCTCCCATCCCGTATACCCTCCGACGTAATTTGAGTCCGCGCCCATTCCTTTTTTAGAGCCGTATTCGTCGTAGCCGGCCCCGAGCATGACGGAAAGGTGGCGCGGGTTGAGGTCCAGCTCCTTGACCTGCTTGGAGATGGCCAGCCCGTCGGGGTAGTAGCCGAACAAAAATAGCGCGTCCGGATTCAGCGCCTTCACCTTGATGAGAAGTGAGGTGAAATCGATCGTCTTTGGAGGATACTTGTCCACCGAGAGAAGCTTGAGCCCGAACCGCTTGGCAAGTTTTTTCAACCCCCTCGCGAGCGAGGAGGGGTAGATGCTCGCAGAATGGATGATTGCCAATGTCTTGGCACCCTTTTGCTTGAGTAAAAGGAGATTGCCCAGCATCGAGTCGTTGTTTACGCGCATCACTTGGAAAAGATATTTGTAGCCGCGCGAGAAAGGCTTCGAACTGCTCGAACCCCCGGCGATCATCGGGAATTTGTATTTCTCGGTGACGGTGCTCGTGGCGTAAGTCACAGGACTGCTGAAGGGACCGAAAATCAGGTCCACCTTATCGAAGGTAATCAAGCGTTCCATGAGCTTCGCCCCGGTGGTGGGGTTGCTTTCGTCGTCGTAGACCTTGAGCTGTACCTTGCGGCCGAGGAGCCCTCCCTTCGCATTTATATCGCGTTGCCACATCTTGTACCCACGCAGGGTCAACCCGCCTGACTTGGAAAACTTTCCGGACAAGGCGATGGAGACGCCAATCAGCACGGGTTTTTTCGCCGCGTCCGCGGGCAAGGCCGCGAGGACCACCCCCAGAGCGAAAACTGCTGTCACAACGATCGCAAACCAGCCTCTTGCACTTCGATTCTCATCAGCCATTTCTCTTCTCCCCCTGTTGTAATGAATTCGCGCCCCTGGGAAGCGTCCCCGGCGCGCCCCTCTTAAATTCGCACTTTGTTTTGATTGACTATTCATTGCACAATGCCGACCTTCCCTCTTTTACGATATCGAAATACCCTTCGAACCCCAATCCTTGCGTCTCCTTCCGCTAGAGTCTAATGTCGGAAAATTCCCTCATCCAGCCGGTAGACCAGAACAGATTTGATCACAAAAAATAAACGGTTAGCAAAATAAAATAGATTAGATAGACCGAAAAAGATATCACCACCTTGTCTTTTGAGGATTCAATCACCACCCCGACAGAGCGAACGATAGGGTGGTGCAAGGAAGCTCCCAAGGTCGAGGGCCAAATCGCCGTTTGGGTCAGGCCAATAGAAAAGGCTCCATCCCCCAAACACCCCCTTTAAATCCTCTTAACCCACATTATGCGGCGGAACAGAGCAGAAAGAGGC
>DNYS01000129.1:2431-4079 GCA_003506735.1 Nitrospinota bacterium | reverse complement strand
CTACTATTGGGGGGAGGTCAGGGGTGGGATGGCGCGTAATTGTTGGTGCTGAACTGATATCTTCGATCACGGGCCTGGGATACATGTTGGACGATGCAAGATGGCAGCTTCGCCCAGACATTTTGGTGATGGGGATGTGCATGATCGCGCTCATTGGCTGGTCCGTTGATCGCTACCTTTTTGCCATATTAGAACGTGTTACCTTGCAGAAATGGGGGATGCAGTCTCGTTCCGTGTGATGCCGCGGTTGTCGCCCCTATCGGGTCTAAAATTTATTTGAATCCCAAATCCTTTTATGCAAAGGATAGTGATGCGATAATGACCTGCCCGTCTTCAGAAAACCATGGCCGTTTGATTTGTAATTCGCCATGCACATCCTATCCTGCCCAAATATATAATTGCTTCATAAATTCCTGTCTTGATCGAATTTTTTATCAAATTCCAAAAGCATTGGATTTTAGGGGGTCCAATTTTTTTTTTGTGGAGCGCAGGTGCAATAATTAAGAGGAACTTAACAAACCCTTTGTCCAAAAATTTCCAAGGGAAATACCCTGAGGTTAATTTGACCAAGAAGAGCGAATCTCAGCTAGATCCACTCAAAGGCTATCGAGGCCGGGCGCGTGAAGTTCTCGAATCATTCGGGGCTCGTGTGTGGGGCGAGGTGGATGTGGAGACGACCCGGGGAAAATTTCACGGGATCGTCCTGCCTCGCTCGGAACTGGCCGATGATCGGCATATCGTCTTGAAGCTTAGCACCGGTTACAATGTGGGAATCGCCGCCGACAATATTCTGGCTCTCCGGGAGGTCGGCTTCCAGGAATTTACCTACCATATCCCTGAAAAGGAATTCCCCACCGACCCCGCCAAGCCCAACGTCACCCTGCTGGGAACGGGAGGAACAATCGCCAGCCGGCTAGACTACCGGTCGGGGGCTGTTATTCCGGCATTCGAGCCGGGCGAACTCTACGGGGCCGTTCCAGAATTGGCCGGCATATGTAACCTGAAAACCATCAAGCTCTATGGAGAGTTCAGCGAAAACATCGGGCCGGAACATTGGATTGGAACGGCCCAGGCTATCAAACAAGAGATTGAAAATGGGGTGGACGGAATCGTCATTGGCCACGGGACCGATACCATGCACTACACGGCGGCGGCGCTATCTTTCATGGTCCAGGATTCTCCGGTTCCCATCGTCTTGGTTGGCTCGCAACGGTCAAGCGACCGGCCCAGCTCGGATGCGGCCCTCAACCTTATCCACGCAACCTTTGCTGCGGCAAAGGGGCCGATTGCCGAAGTGATGGTTTGCATGTTCGGACCCACCAGCAACGTTTACGGTCTTCTTCACCGCGGGGTTCGTGTAAGGAAGATGCACTCGAGCTACCGCTCCGCGTTCCGCACGATTAGCGATGTTCCCCTGGCCAAGATCGAGGGGGACACCGTGACCCCAATCAAAAAAGATTGGCGGCCGAGGAGGAACGACCGAATAGTCCGGGTTGATACCCGGTTCGAAGAACGGGTGAGCATCCTCTATTACTATCCCAATATGCAGCCCGACGTTCTCGAATCCCTTATCGACAATGGATACAAAGGCATCGTGATCGCCGGAACGGGTCTCGGCCATGTCAATCGGCCGCTCTATCCGGCTCTC
>DNYS01000129.1:0-2352 GCA_003506735.1 Nitrospinota bacterium | reverse complement strand
CGTCCAAACGCTTTGGGGATTCACTCAGATGTATGTCTACGACACAGGACGTGACATCATGGAGCGTGGGGTGATTCCCCTGGCGAACATGCTCCCTGAGGTGGCCTACGTGAAGTTGGGCTGGGCTCTGGGCCAAACAAACGATCTTGAAGAGGTAAAGCGCATCATGTTGTCCCGTGTTTCGGATGAGTTCACCGACAGAGAGCCGCCTAACGGATACCTCGTTTTTCAGGGTGGCCTTCCCGAGATGGAAAAAATCCTCAACCGTTCCTGGAGGTAGGCGCAGCCGCTCCGCCCGATCCGGACTCTTTCCAGCGTTGTTCTAAAACTTTGCAGACCTCCCTGCCGTTGCGGCTTCCCCCTGCGCGCTTCATCACGATTCCCATGAGGCGGCGAATGCGGTTTTCCTCCGTGGGATTGTGCATGAGGTCATTTCCATGTGTGCTGATAACCTCATCCACAATCTGGTGGAGTGCATCCTCCGTCATGGGGATGAGGCAAGAGGATTCGAAAATCGCATCGAGAGTCATGCCGGACGAGCGGGAAAGTTTTTCTAGGAGCTGCGGGATGGCCTCGCGGCCAAACCGCCTATTCTGGTGCGCCTGAAATAATTCCACCCACCGATCACCAGAAAGAGAGACCGGATTTACTCCTTTCCTCGCAAGAGCTTTCCAATCGTGCACCAGCACCGTACCAACAAGCAGAGGCGAGGCACCCGTCCGGTTAACTATCCTGTCGAGGAGCGCCCCGCGCGTTGAAGAAATGAGAACTTCAATAACGTCAGGCGGAAGCCCCCAGGCAAGATAGCGCGTCTCCCGTTCCCAGGGAGGCTCCGGGAGGGCCGCCTCGAGCTGGGCTACATGCTCCTCCTCGATGGGGAGAAGCGGCAGGTCAGTGTCGGGATACATCCGGTCGGGTCCGGCCAAGACCCGTTCGAAGTCCGTGGTGCCATCATCCAGGGCCTGGCGTGTATCGCGGGGGATTTCCTCCGTGGCCTCCTGACAGCGAATTTCAATCTCCTGAACCGCTGTTAGCAGATCCGGTTCCGGTCCCCAGATGATCANNCATCATCAGCGCATCCGAGGGTTCGGCCCCGGTCATATCCGCGGCCACTTCCCATGCCTTTGGATCCAACTGCCCTGGATATTTCGGGTCGGCGGCTTCCCTGCAAAAGAGAATGGGTGGTTCATCAAGGCAGGCAATGACGCGGATGCGGCCCGCAATTTCCCGCAGAAACGGAACCGCATCTCCGTTGAGAGTTTCCTGAAGAGGCCAGGCGAGCGTCTTCGCGAAGCCTTCGACTCTCACGGCCCAAACCGGTATTCCATCGGCCTGGCATTTATCCAAGACGGCGTGGCCGATGATGCCGGTGGGCATGGGTGCTGACTGTACGAACACTTTGTCTTTGGCAATGCCCCGGTGTTCGAGATGCTCCTTAATTTCAAGCAGCCCTTTCTGGCGAAGCGCTTCATTATGTGTTAGCCGCTCGAAGGCCGGGATGCGGGGAACGCCCTTGATCTCGACCCGGGGGGCTCCGTTGATGCTGACGTTCACGTCTTGGCGGACGGAGCCGATTCCTCGGCGGACCTTTCCTGTCGCCTGCAGGATTTGGCCGATGCGGCGGCCAACTTCCATGACTTCTTTGGGATTGCGCATCTCGGGATGGGTCACCACTTCGACAAGAGGCATTCCCAGGCGGTCCGTCCTGAAGGTGATCCGGTGGGCCTCATCCCGCACCTCGCGGCAGGAGTCTTCCTCGAATCCCACCTGAATAATAGGGATTTCCCTGGTATCCAAAGGAATTCTACCCTCGACACCAACGAGGGCGGTTCGCTGGAATCCGGTCGGGATACTCCCGTCCAAATATTGTTTCCGGGTGATGTGAATCTCTCCGACGATGCTGCAGCCCAACAACAAGGCCACCTCAAGGGCGATCTCCACCGCCTTGGGATCCGGTGGGAAGGGGGGCGTGTCGTCCATTTCATAGGTACACACAAAATCGTTCCGAATTTGATAGATGACTTCCTTACGCGTTTTGAACTCCATGAGAGCAGTGCCATCGTACTCACCAAGCTCCGAGAGTGTAGGCCGCATATGCCGGAGAATTTCGACGTCGAAATCGGTAGAATACTGCCCAGCCGGACATCTACAAAAAAGCTTCCGGTCGGTCAAGAGCTGGTAGTGGACCTCCAGCCCGGAACGAAAACCCAATGCTTCATAGTCGAGGATCGGCATTTAGGGGACCTAAGAAGGTTGAGAAGGAATTAGGATAAAATTTACACTTTAATAAGCGCCCATTTATTATGAATGCAAACCCGTCCTGTCCAAATATTCGGATGAACCTAATTATCC
>DNYS01000042.1:5033-7883 GCA_003506735.1 Nitrospinota bacterium | reverse complement strand
ACATCGCAACTTAGGGCGGAGTTGATGATGTGTTGAGTACCGAGAACGTTAGTCTGGACCGCTGCAAAAGGAGACCGCTCGCACACGATGACATGCTTTAGGCCCGCCCCGTGAAACACCACGTCGACACCAGACATGGTGCGGGCGAGGCGATCAAAATCGCGCACATCGCCCAGATGCACGCTCAACCTCGGGTTTCCTTCAAAATCATTTTCGAGAAAAAAAACACCGGTTTCATCATTGTCGAAAGCGCATACGCGGGCTACGTCCATATCCAGGAGAGTGCGCACCAGCTTTCGGCCCACGGTCCCACATGCTCCGGTTACGAGAATTATTTTGTTGCGAAAATTCCAGTCCATGAAAAAAATCCCTTAAATTTCAAATTCAAACGTTGCACCGATTTAACGATGGCCATTTTTGTTTCGGTGGTTATAATTCGATCCGCATATTTATAAATCCGAACTGCGTAGGATTTTCTCCTCCGGAAAGCCCATCACCCGAAGGCGGCCGAAGCATTGCTCTATTTTTTCGAGTTCCATTACGCAGACATATTCAGCGCCGCTGTCCCTCAATACTTCCAGCGGCTCCACTGGATATCCGAGAAAACTTCCCCCCGAATTCTCCGATGAGGACACTACGGCGATTTCGATATTGTTTTGCTTCATCGCCAAATAGAAAAGCTCGGCCAATTCTCCAGTTCCCACCAGGGCGACCCGGCTGACTCCTTTTGACTGAAGGTCCGAGGCCAGGCCCTGCAATTTCACGCGAACCTCTTTATAGTAATTTAGGGAATGCTGAACGTAGTCCATTGTTTTCCGGGATTTTTCCGAGAGTCCCTTGGGCGTCAATATGTAGCGCACCCTGCGGCCGGGGATGGTCATCACCTTGAAGTAGCCTTTTCGGACAATGCGTTTGAGAAACAAATTGACCAGCCCCAGGGATATGTTGAGATTGTTCGCAAGCTCGCGCTGGGTGGTGGCGCCGTCGGCCCGGCCAATCTCTTCCATCAACTTGAGCTCTTGGATATCTTCTCTGCGCAATGTCCGGCTCTCTTGGACAGGAAAATCAAAAAGGAAGAATCAGGAACGAAGACACAGCTCCGCCTCCTCGATTACACTCTCAAAACGACATAAATCATTAAAAAATAACGAGTTGCGACATTTTCCCTCCCGCGGCNNCCCCGGGATGGGCCGCCCATGGGGCGGCAAAACTTCACCGAGCGAATATTACGAAATTTTCATAACCTGCGAATTCACCAGTTCAACAGCAACCGAGCGATGCATGAGAGCGACAGAAACGACCAAATGCTCCTTCCGGCTCATTCGAATCACCACACCCTCCGCTCCGGTCAACGGCCCATCCTCGATTCGGACGGTATCCCCTGAACCGGCATAGGAAACGGGGCTCACCGGCTTTCCGCTTTCTAGAAGGATACGAAGCGATTCCACTTCGTTGCGGAAAACGGGCATAGGATGCCCACCTTGGCCCAGAATCCTGACCACCGAGCGGGTTGTCACCACATCCCGGGCCCATCTCTCGTTCTCTCCCGGGGCCACAAAGAGATAGCCCGGAAACAGGGGCGTCAGTATTTCCTTCCGCCGATCACGCCTTCGGCTCCAGAAAAGTTTCTCCGGAAGAAATACCGAATAATACATCCGCATGAGGTTATCGCGGACGACACGCTCATGATGGCTTTTCGTTTGAACCGCATACCAATCCATGCCAAGGCACTCACAGAGACGAGCGGAAGATTTAATCTTTCGTATTTTATTCTTATCTCCAAATCGTTCAATAACTGAACGTAATCTATCCAATCCTCCATGTCAATTAATAACCACATTATTTCAACAATATATAGAGAATTCACCCGATTTTTATAGTTAAGCTAGCAAAGGGATTTAGACGGGAGGAGAATCATGATATCGTGGAAATTCCAATAGGCACACAGAATATCTAGTAAAAATGTGCACACAACCTCTCTCTTTATAAGACCCATTTGCAAATGCCTACTGGCGAATTATAATGTTATTTAGGCTCGCCCTCGTAGTCCACTCCTCTAAACCGCCCGGGTCGTATTAGAAAGCAACGGCGGCATAAAGTATGTCGAACCAGTCCGCAAAACAGATATTGAGAGGAAACTTGGCGTACAGCTTCACTCCACGGGAAATTAGCCGCTCGACCAGCGGAAGCGCCTTGAAAAGACGGCAAATAAGAATAAACGCGTCGAAATCACTCAAGGCCGCCAATAGACAAATAGCTTTAAAAATCCTATCGGAAAGTTTCGTCATCCTCTTCCGAACCATTTAGAGAACAGCACCCAGCTGCCCTTTGGTTTGCTATATACTAAGATAATAATCGGAAAATTCGGCTTCAAATAATTCAGCAACTCCCGGAACACGCCTTCGGAATCGGGCATATGGTGGTGTGCTCCGTCCCCAGTTGCGCGCAGAAATAGGCGGAGGTGGTAAGATTGGGCGGCGCCTGGTCCACTTCAAGGCACAGAACCACTTGAAGACTCTGTTGTAGCGCACATCCTCCACGATCCTTTGGCCTGAGATGTCGTAGAGGACCTGGGGGAGGAGTACCTAGAAGACCATCACCGAAGACGCCGTGGGCCGCCTCACGGCCCAAGCATAGCAGCCCCGGCAGAGTCTGTGGACGAAGCGAAGGCCGATCACCGCATCGAGGCGGCGCGAAAAGTGCTCAGGTTCGATTAATCGGTCAAAAAGTGTCAGGTCGAAGAAGCTTCATCGCGCAGAATCACGCCTGAGCATGAGAGGGGTTCCACCGGGCGGGAGGCCCTTCCCAAGAATACACCGCCTTGACCGCTGGCGGCCTGAAAAGGGACTT
>DNYS01000042.1:4545-4985 GCA_003506735.1 Nitrospinota bacterium | reverse complement strand
CTCCTTAAGGAAGACGGCTCCAGGATAAATTTTCAGCATCAGTACCGAAATTTGGCCTCGGCCAGGAGCTTTCATTTTCCGGAGCCCCCGAATGGGCGGTCAAGGATAAAATATTTGTTCTAATCGAAATGAAAGGAAAAAAATGAAATCTAACCGAATGGGTAAATTTTCCCGCTATTTTTGGACCGCCCTGAAAAACCCCCGGCTCGGAATGTATGAGATTCATAATTTCGTCACGCGAACCTATGCCAAGGCAAAGTTCAAAAAACACGGGTTGATTCCCTATATCGCCGGGCTTTCTCCGGATGTGTACGAGCCTCAGTTCGGAGACCTCTGGCACCTTTACTCCCTGATCCGGAAACGCCGTCCCGAACTTGCGCTGGAATTCGGCAGCGGATATTCCACCATCATCATGGCACAGGCAATCCATGAAAACGGGC
>DNYS01000042.1:3731-4395 GCA_003506735.1 Nitrospinota bacterium | reverse complement strand
CAATCCATGAAAACGGGCGAGGCAAACTAATATCCATCGAATCCGAGGAAAAGTGGAAGCGCTCGACGGAGTCCGCCATTCCCGAACATCTAACCGACATCGTGACGATCCAAGTCATGGAGCCGGTTGCTGAAATTTACCGTGCCATATACAAGCGCGGGCCAAACCGGGCAAAAGACCTCTGGTACAAACCCAGGGACCAGAGATTCAATTATTGCGGTTTTTTGGTTCACCGGTATCCCGAACTAGCAAAAATGCGTCCAAATTTTTTCTACCTCGACGGCCCGGATCCGGACTCAGTGAAGGGCTATATGGACTCGAAAGGGAATATGTTGCCACCCGTGGCGGCTGACCCCATCTATTGGGAAGACGGTCTGCCCGAAGATTTTTGCATGGTTATTGACACCCGTCTCCCCAATATGGATTTTCTGGTCGACAACCTAAAACGAAAATACCGCCTGCACTGGGAACGCGCTAACAAACGGTCCACTTTCTATCTCATCAATTCGTGAACATGTGCAATCTGATTAAACCCGAGGCCCCGACCGGCGACACAATGTGGAACTCCTTCTTTGCAGGCCGTATGAGGTTGGCCCGTCGATGGCCCGCCGCAGAAACACCTGCCCTCCGAAATAATGGGATCTCCTGAATATCGATGCTTTTG
>DNYS01000042.1:2817-3638 GCA_003506735.1 Nitrospinota bacterium | reverse complement strand
TTTTCATTTTTCAGCCAGATTACCGTATGACGATAGAAATGCAGGGCATGAAGAAAATCTTTCATTCTGATTGAATATACAAAATCAAATTCAAAATGATAATGATGGGACTTGGGGTGATTCCGAATGAGATCCACCGTTTCATGACGCCCGTCGACAACGATAACCTTGGGTAGGTTTCCCCGGTCAAAATGCTGAGCGATATCGAAATTTGGTTTTTTTACTCCGTCGATTACCGGGCAAGGGGGGCCATCGATGTATATAAAATCGGAATCCGCGGGAACCGGCTCGGTGAAGGCGCTGCCCGTTCCGTCCGGAAGGATATATGACTCCTTGATTAGGACGGGCGGCTCCTCGTTGTCTTCCAAAAGGTTACTGGAGCGCAATGACGAATTCGTAATTTCACCCCAGTGTTCACTATGCTCAAACGCTACGTAAGAGGCCCCGTACTCTCGTGCATAAATCTTGAAAACGGCCGAGGTAGTGCCCGAGCCCAATTCGATAATTTTTCGTGGTTTGAATTTCAATAAAAGCTTCCAAAGATGATAACCCTTGTTGGGTTGATGAGATGAGCCAGAGGCTCCTAGCTTCTTGATTTCTTTGTAGGCTTTCAGAAGCGAAGGCGTGTTTTTTTTCGCATATAGGTATGCATATATTTGCATCCAAAATAATCGTCGGCCGTTTATCCTGAACAATATGGCGGCAATAATTTTTTCCATCATTCCGGCGAATGCCCTATAGGTATGGCGAAAAGAGTGAATAATAGTTCATGCACGAATGAATGGAGGTCTGCATGGCGAATTAGTACTTTTACCTAAAAA
>DNYS01000042.1:1207-2605 GCA_003506735.1 Nitrospinota bacterium | reverse complement strand
TCTCATCATCAACCGATCCCGGCTGCGGGCACCCAATTTTACGGCTCTTGACCGCCTCTTTTTCGGGATCTTAGCTACTCTTCTTGGTCCATGCGCACCTCACGGTCGGCCATCATCATCAAATCATCGACGATCCTGGGATTTCACCGTTGGCTTAAGAAGCGAAAATATCGGTTGCTCTACTCCTCATAAAAGAAGAAGCAGGCCTGGGCCCAAGGGACCGTCATCAGAGCTCATCCAGCTTACCCTGGAAATGAAACGCCGGAATCCCAGGTTCGGCGCTCTCAGGATCGCCCTGGAAATTGCAGAACCTTTGGCATCTACGTCGATAAGGACGTCGTGAAACGAGCCCTTGCCAAACACTATGGCTCGGATCTGGGAGATGGACTCTCAAGGATCACCTTCATCGGCCATATGAGGGATAGCCTCTGGAGTGTTGATTGGTTTCGGTGCGAGTCTATTTTCCTCAAAACCCAATGGGTCCTGGTTGTCATGGATCAATTCACTCGCCGAATCATCGGCTTTGGTGTGCATGATGGAGGCGATGTCGATGACGCCGGGCTTTGCCAAATGTTCAATCAGGCCGCGACCGGCAATGGTGCACCCCATTATCTCAGTTCGGACCACGATTCCTTGCTCCTCTTTAACCGATGGAGAGCCAATTCGCGGATTCGGTAAATTAAAGAGATTAAAACCATTCCCCATGCTCCGGCATCCCACCCCTTTACCAAACGTCTTGCCGGCGCCATCCGGATGGAATATTTGGATCAGACACTATTCTGGAATGGGCGCGATCTGGAGGAAAAGCTGGGGGAGTTTCAGGATTATTACAACGTCCACCGGGTCCACCAGACCTTGAAATCAAATGCACCTGATAGAGTTGCTTGAAAGGACCCGCCTCCCCAAGCAATTTTGGAAAACTATATGTGGCATTTACATTGTAGAGACCTGTTTCAAACACCGATCGCCCCTTGACCAGGAATACGCCATGATCAGGCGCGCGCGCTCGTCGATCGCCCGCTTGCTCTTGGGATAGCGATCCATGAGATCGATCTCGGCCATTTATTCTCGTTCCCCTCCTGAAAATTGCTTTTTAAAATCCTCAAATGTACGCCGCAGCCCCTCCTCGAGGGGGGTGAACCGGAACCCGGGCAGGGCCGCCATCAGCTTGGCGGGATCGAACCTCTGATCGATCCGGGGCCTGTTGCGCTCCATGCGAAGAATCTCGAAATCCTCTCCTGTAACCGCCCGGAGACAGTCGAGAATTTCTCCGAAGGAAACGCTCTCGCCCGTCACGGCATTATACGTCCCCTCCCCATCCTCGAAAGCGAAGCGGATTGCGGCCCGCGCAACATCCTCCACAAAAAGAAAATCCCGCAACTCGCCGCCGTCCCCGTA
>DNYS01000042.1:470-1119 GCA_003506735.1 Nitrospinota bacterium | reverse complement strand
GACAAATCGCCCGGGCCGTAGAACCTGCAGGGCCGCAGGAAGACCGCCGGGGTTCCCGCGCGCCCCGTGCAATCCCGAAGCAGGCCCTCCCCGGCCAGCCGGGCGATCCCATAGAAAGACGAGGGATTTACGGGTGTTTCCTCGGTGATGGAAAGATTCGTCACCCGGTCGCTGTAAACCGAGACCGTGCTGAAATGGATGAGCTTGCGGATGCGCCGGCCGAAAGGCACCTCGCCAAGGTGGCCGAGATGGCCACATCCTTCATGAAGGATTCCACGGGGTCTTCGGTGGGGCCGGGCCGAACGGCCGTGATCAGGATCGTCTCCGGCCCCAGCGCCTCCCCGAACCGCCCCGCCGAGCCGGGCTCGGTGAGATCGAGCGTGTCCACATGGTGGCACACCAAGTCCACATCGCCGCGCTCCTCGAGCGCGCGCACCAACTTCTGCCCGAGGAACCCCGAGCTTCCAAGAAGGACCACCTTGTTGCGCATTCCATTCCCCCGGGCGCGAGGCGCTAGACCTTGTGAATATAATCGAGCGGCTCTTTTTGAATCGCGCTCCAGTTGGCCTCGATCCACTCGACGACCTCGCCCACGCCCTCTTCAAAAGCGATCCGGGGCTCCCAGCCCAGCTCCCTCTTGGCCTTGGAT
>DNYS01000042.1:0-434 GCA_003506735.1 Nitrospinota bacterium | reverse complement strand
GATATATCGAGCCAGTAGCGCGAATCCTGGCCGAGGCGCTCGCCGATGGTGCGGGTGGCGCTCTCGAAATCGGCACCAACGCGCTCACAGACCGTCCGCACGATGCCCGCGATAGACTCATCGGCGGGATCCGTGAGATGGAGGGTTCCGGTCATTTTCTTCTCGATGGCCAGCATGAGCCCCCGCACCACGTCGCGCACATGAACGAAGGATTTGATGGACCTGCCTCAAATAGTTGCACCTCTTCCTACGAGAGTCGTGGAATCATTTGGACATGCTCCCATTATGCAGCGAAGCAAAGCAAAAAGAGGCCGAAATCTTTGTACCCATATAATATAATTGGCTATAATCGCCGAGTGAGAGAATATCAGGTGCTCGGAGATGGCGGTAGCCAAAAAGAAGTCCTACCACCCAACTTCGACCGCTCTATCATG
>DNYS01000240.1:4114-5714 GCA_003506735.1 Nitrospinota bacterium | reverse complement strand
CAGGCTCAGGCGTCCCAAAGATTTTGATGACGGACACCGCCGGGCGGTCATCATGTCTCAAGTTCAGGCACAACCAGCGAAAAGGCACGGAAATGGCTACCACCGAGCATTACGACGCCCTCGTCGAGATTTGCCGCGACCGCCGGACTAGCCGCGAATTCGACCCCAACACCGAGATTCCGCGCGAGCATTTCGACATGATCCTGGAGGCGGCGCGCCACGGGCCGTCGGGCGCCAACACCCAGCCCTGGCACTACGTGGTGGTCACCAAGCCCGAGACCAAGGCGGCCATGGCCGAATACTTCGTCGCCGAGGCGACGCGGCGCGCCAAGCTCGGCATGAAGTTCCCGACCCCCAATTACCGCGGCCTGGCGACGGCGCCCGGCGTCATCGTGGTGGTTGCGGACTTCCGCTGGATCAACGCCTTTCCGGTGCTCAACGACGGTACCGAACTCGACGCGCTCTACAAGCAGAATGCCGAACGCATCTTGCTGCAAAGCGTCGCCGCCTCCACCATGTCGGCCCATCTGGCAGCGGCGGCGCTCGGCTACGGGGTGTGGTGGGTGACCGCCATCGGCCAGGAGAACGCGCAGTCGGAACTCAAGCCCCTGCTCGGCGTGCCCGAAGATCTCGCCATCATCGACATTCTGGTCTTCGGAAAGCCCCTGAAAGAGCCTTACAAGCGCTGGAAGAAGACCATGGACGAGATCCGCAGCTTCGATACCTACAACACCGACGCCTATATGGACCAGGAAGCCATCGAGACGTGGATCAAAGAGACCCGCCACAAGGTCATGTACCGGGAAGAATCGCGCATCGATTGAGCATCACGCGGGGATTCACCAATTCTCAACCATCGGGCCATTAAACTGTCCGCGTTTCAGCGGAGAAATACCGATGATCAAACAAATTTTAACGGCCGGCGCCCTGGCGCTTGCCCTCAACCTCTTTGGCGCCACCGGGGCGGAGGCTCAACAGCGCGACACAACTGGCATGCCCTTGGCCAAGGACTGCAACACCGTGCCCAACCTCAGCGTCAAGCGCCGTGACGCCATCGACACCTGGGTGAAGCTATGCACGGTGTGGTTCCAAGCCCACCCCGTCAAGCCCCGACCGCTGCCCAAGGACGGCAAACCGGCCAAGCCCGAGAAGAATTAGGGCGCGCGGGGCAACCCCCGGTTTGCTTTACGCAGCGTATTGCCTATTCGACACGGTCGAGTCTGAGACCCGCCCCTACATCCAACAGATGGGTGACGGAGCATAACGACCGGCCTTAAGCCACTAGGAGCCCCAGACCAACCCGTTTGATCTTGCGACAGCGTGCCGCCCGCAGGGTGGGGCGCCGGCGCGGAAGGAAAAGTTTTGTGGGGGGGGGGGGGGGGNNCAGACCGGCCCGCTAATGGTGAACCGCTCCCTAACGCATAACGCCCTACCGCGCCGGCTTTTTCCAGATATCGCGCTTGTGCATGAGGGCGATCTGCTTGTCGGTGACCTCTTTTTTGTATTCGGCGTGGTTGTACGGCGCGCGGTCCATGTACAGGTTCTTCGGGTAGATCGGGTCCTTGTAAACGATCTGGTAAAGCTCGGTGCGCAGGTCCTT
>DNYS01000240.1:0-4109 GCA_003506735.1 Nitrospinota bacterium | reverse complement strand
CGCAAGTGCCCAAAATGTCCCCCCAAGCTCTTCAGCCTTTACCCCACCGGAACGACCGCCGCCTCCAGGGTGCGTCTCAGGGCCTCCCTTTCTTCCGGGCTGAGGTCCGGCATGGGCGCCCGCACCCGGGCGCTGTCCATCCGCTCCGCCCAGACCAGCGCCTCCTTCAACCGGGGGACCGCCTTCAGCATGGGCGGCTCGAACAGCGCGTTCGCCGCCGGGGCCAATCGGTCGTTGATGGCCTTGGCCCGGTCGATGTCGCCGGTTTGGACCGATTCGAACATCTCGACGATCATCTCGGGGAACAGCGTGTGGAGGACCAAAAGCGTCCCGTCCGCGCCGGCCACGAAGTTGTAAAACAGGATGGTATCGTTTCCGGACAGGACCTTGACGTCCCGATCCGCCCTCCGGACCGCCTCCAGATTCGCCTCGAAGCCCTGGGTCGTCCAGGAGGTGTCCTTGATGCCGATGACGCCGGGGATCCGGGCCAGGCGCTCCACGATCTCCGGCGTGTACCGGACGCCCGCGTAAGCGCCCGCGACGAAGTAGAACATGGGGATCTCTCCCCCGTCTGCTACGGCGGACACGTAGCGGACCACGTCGTCCGGGCCGATCCCCCAGCCGAACCACCGGGGCGCGAGGAGCATGACGGCGTCGGCCCCGGCCGTCTTGGCCTCCCGGGCCATCTCGATGGCCGCGGCCGTCGTGTCGGGCGATGGCGAGATGGCCGCAACCGTCGTGAACCCGCCCGGCCGGGCGGCGGCGACGGCCAGCTCGATCACTTCGAGCCGCTCCTCCCGTGTAAGGGAGTCCCCTTCGCCGGCGTGGGCGTTCACCACGAGCCCGGTCATCAGGCCGGTCCCCAGGAGGAAATCCATCTGGGAGCGGAGTCCGTCGAAGTCGATCTTCTCATCTTCCAGAAACGGGACCATACATGCGGCGAGATGGCGGAAAGGGTCTGTTTGCATAGCGGGGCATCCTCCTTCTCTGAAGATTATCCCCCACCGGCCATCGCCGGATCAAGCGCGGTCCGCCTTTGCCTTTTTCGGCCATCACGCAAGCGCGGGACGCGCGAACGATGAGGCCGGCAACGACGGTTCTTCCAAGAGGGTTTTCAGGGTTGGGATTTGGATGCGGCGGAGAGGCGCAGGCCGGGGCCGGTCATTTCTTCAGCGGCCCGCCCGCGGCAATCCGGCTGCCGCCCGTCGTCCGCCGCGAGCGGAACATCCCGCGCATGTCGCCGAAGAAGATCGCCTTTTTCACGAGAATCCGGGAAGGGACGTTATCCTCCCGGATGCGGAACCGGACGGCGCCCACCGTCTGGCCGAACAGCTCTTTCGGGACCGTAATGGCGATGTCCAGGCCGGAATGGACATCCTCACCAGTCTTCCGGCTTCCCACGGTCACCGTAAAAAACTGGGGTTTCTTTTGCCGCTCTTTGAACCATTTCCGCGTGGGGATGGAAAAGATCCGAATGACCTTGCCCGGATTGATGGGGCCGTAAACCCCGCGGCGGAGATTGAAGAAGGACGAGATGAAATCCTCATAGACTGTGCCGGGCGGTATCCGGTGGGTCTTGAATTCCGTCTCGGCGTCATCCCCCTTCGACTCTGGTGGAGGTCCACCACATCACACCGGAAGCGTAATCCAGAAAGGTTGAGCTGACGCTTTTGAACCCGCCCATCACGACTTCCTTGTGGAATTCCACCGGGACCAGCCGGCCGTCATCGTCGAGTCTCATCACCGAGCGGTATCGATCCTGCCGAAAAAGACTCACCAGGCCGACGAACCCTTTCGTCCGGGCCGAAACGACGCCTTCATAAAGGCCCCGGTCCGGAAGATACTTCATCGTCATGGATCCGACGGCCGCGTTCTTGAAGATGAGGAAACTGATGTCGTAAACAAGCTTCTCTTCCACCGGCGCCGAAGGGACAAGGGCCGGCTCGGCGGGGGTGAGGCCGGTCGCCATGATCCATACGATGAGAAGCCATCCCGCAAGAAATCCCGCACGTGAATTTCGTCTCGCCTTGACCATGCCCGCACCCCTGAACGCCGACACCTCAATTCTCCGGCCGCCTGTAATCCTTTAGATGGCCGGAGCGTAAAAAAGGTTCGGGGATACCCGCCCTCGCGATGCCTCCCGGTTTCGGACCGGCGACCCTTGATGAGCCGAAACACAAAACAACCGGTTCATTCACCCTTCTTTAGTTTCTTTTCGGCCTCCTGCCCCGATCACTTGAGCGTTTCGCCCGCACCGGATTGCGGCCGCCAATCCGGCCCTGCCCCTCTTCCGGACATTCTTTTCGAAAAAACGGCTGTGGGGAACGCGGATGAGCGGTGTTATAATTCGGCTTGTCGTCGATGTTTTGGGATTTCTCGGAAAAACGTCAGGGAGATGGTCCGTTCCGGGCGGGAATCAATCGATCAGGCGTCAATCACCGGGCGGCAGGCATGTTGCCCGCTTGAATCCGAGCCTTTCTTTCCTTGCCGAATCCGCAATCGAATCCAGACCCGATGAAAATCTTCGGAAAGGGGTGCGGGACTCTCTGGCTTGCGTTGGGACTTGCCCTTCTAACGGGCATCGCCATGCTTGTCCGTCCTCCCCTCCCGATTCTTCCCAACTTTGAATCTTACGACGCCCTCGGGTGGAACCTGGCCCGCGGGGCGGGGTTCACTTTTAACGAGGAAGGAATCGAGAGTCCCTATTTCTTTCGGACCCCCGGATACCCGCTCTTCCTGGCGGCCGTCTACTCCCTGTTCGGACACACGCCCCGGGCCGTCTTCGTCTTCCAAATCGGCTTCCACCTGCTGACGGTGATTTTGGTCTATGCTTTGACCCGCCGAAGTTTCGACAAGCGGGTGACCGCGGCGGCCTCCATTCTCACCGCGGTGTTTCCCTTAACCACGATGTATATCCCGACGGTCTTGCCCGAGACCCTCTCGACCTTCCTGACGGTGCTCATACTCTGGCTTTTCATTCGGACCCTGGACGGAAAAAATCCATGGCTCGCCCTGCTGACAGGCGGCGTCATCGCTTACGCGGCGCTGGTGCGGCCGGTCTTCGGGCTGTTTTCCCTTTTCCTCTTCGCGGGGGCTTGGTGGGCGAAGGAGCGGGGCAGAAATCTCTTTCCGACTTTTGTCATTCTCCATCTGGGGTTCGTGTTGGTCTGGATGCCTTGGGTCGTGCGGAACTATCGGCTGAGCGGAGCATTCATCCCTCTCAGCACCGAGGCCCAATATCAGTGGTGGATCGGGACCTTGAGCGTGGACGACTTTGTCAACCGCTATTGGGAAAACCCCGATTACTACTTTCAAAACCTTATCCTGATTAACCGTTTGCCCTACTTGCACGACGCCTCCGAGCGCCCCGTGCCCATTCAACTCATCGCGCGCGGGATCGGGCGGCTGGACCCGATACGGCTCCATTTCCGAACGAACAAATTCGATCCATTCGTAACGCTGGCCATGTCGCCGGTCGGAGCGGACAGGGTTCAAGCGAAGATCCCTCCCCATCCTCCGGGCACCCGCGTGAACTATTTTCTGTCGTTCGAGACCCCTTTTCCCCAGGGAAACCGTTATCGGTATCCCGCCCGTCCCGATGAGAACTTTTTCTACGTCATCCGGCCCAATGTCTTCGGGAAAATCGACGAACCGGACGTCCTTGACATTCACGACCTGGCCGCGGTCGGCCGCGTCTTTCTCCGCGAAAACCGCAATGCCTTGAAACCGGGAACCATCCTGAGAGTCAAAGAGATTGAGCCGATCCTCTTCTCCAGCCTCGATTTTCTGATCCAGAAGTTTTCGCTGTTCCCGAAGATCACCTTGACGGGCGTGGAGGCCCAAGGTCCACAAACACTCCGACTGCATTTGAGCAACGGCTCCAATTTTCTTCTGCCTTTACAGAAGCGCCCCGGGACACTGCGGAATCTGGTTCAAAAGGAGGGGATCGATTCCAAGCCTCATTTTGCCGCAACCCTCTATCAGACGTCGCCGGCAAGGTCTGGGGCGACCTGGCAAAAGGTGGCTCTCTGTGGATTCGGCGGACTCGAACGAAAATTGCAGGGATCATACCCCTGTATCCAATGGATCGGACCGACTGCCATCGATCA
>DNYS01000068.1:1710-5465 GCA_003506735.1 Nitrospinota bacterium | reverse complement strand
CTATCCCTACCAGGCGGCGCCGCCAGGGAGCGGTCTTTTCGATTCGCGCGCCCAGGGCGGCGATGTCCTCTTCAAGGTGTTTGGCCAGGCCCCACGACTCGTATAATTCATGGGCGCGCTCCGTGCGCCGGCCTGGGCAAGAGAAAGCACCGCCCGGTGCTGGAGCCAAATATCGGATGGATGCTCGGCGAGGGCGCGGGTGGCCAGATCGCAGGCTTCGAGGAACTCCCCCCGCCTGGCGGAATCGATCGCGCGGGACAGCCAATCCCCGGGGGATAAATTGTCTAAGCCGGCGGATATATTTTCCATTCCGATCTTTTCCAATATGGCGCAAAGATTCGTTTATTCCCGAGTCATGGACAAACAAACGGCTCGGGCAACGGAACCGAAATCCCGGCCCGAACCCGATATCTTCAATCGGGCACTATATGCGGAATCAGGCTCCATGCCGAATTTCCCCGCCGTATGCGCCCAGCCAATGAAAACATGTTTTTTATCAGACACGTTTTTTTCCGGCACGGCTATCCCCGAGAGGGCCGGGCGCGTCAGGCAGCATCCGCCTTTCGCGCACCCCACGCACAGGCGATGGAGCTTCCTGTCCCGATATGTTCACTATTTTATAACCCAAGTATAGATAATAAAATCATGGAACCGTCCAGAAAACGGCGGCAGGCCGGAACGCCCGGCGCCCGTGCATGGCGATCCGCTCATTCGGCGGCGCGCCGGCCGGGCAGGGCACGGGGCCGGACGGGAAATGATGCGCCGCGAAAGCGAAATGAATCCCCTGGAGGGAGGAGGCCAATTCATGGCATGATGCCGGCGCGCCCTTTGGAGCGCCGCACGGGAGGGGAGGAAGCCAAACTGACTCGCCGAATCGCAATCGCGGCAGCCGCCGCGATGGCATCGATCGTCTTCGCCCTTCCTCCCCTGGAGGCGGCGCCGGAGCGCCCGAAGCGCCTCTCCGCCCGGATTACCCGCGTGTTCGACGGCTACAGCTTTCAGGTGGGCGCGGGGATGCGCGGGGCCCTGGTCGGCGTAGCGGCCCCCTCGCGCCATGCGCGGGGCGGCAAGGAATCGTTCGAATTTTTAAAGAGATTACTCGAGGGAGCCACCATCCAGCTCGAGGTGGACGAGAAGCTTGTCGATGACTATGGGCAGGCCCGCTACTACGTCTATCTCAACGACGGAACCCTGGTGAATGAGCTCGTCCTGCTTCGCGGCCTCGCGCGGGCCGTCATCAAGCACCCCAACGTGCGGTACCGGAAGAAACTCCTCGAAGCCGAGAAGTTCGCCAAATCCTACAAGCGCGGAATCTGGGGCAACTCTCTCTTCGATCCGGACAACCCCAACCCGGACGACGATCGCGACCCGTTCGGGCGCCCGCTGCTCCCCCCCCAGCGAAGGCGAAGGTACTAGCTCCGCGCTGCGGGGCCGGCGCAGGGATGGCCCGGCATGATGGGCCGGCGCCGCTCGCGCCGGGGCTATGTCTTGGTTTCGCTATCGATCTGCGGCTGGCCGCCGCCGCCCGCCGAATCCCCCGCCTGGAGGAACGGACTGAGAAGGTCCAGGGGCAGCGGAAATATGATGGTGGAATTGTTCTCGGTCGCCACCTCGGCGAGCGTCTGAAGAAACCGGAGCTGGAGCGCGCCCGGCGCCCGTCCGATGATGGTCGCCGCCTCGGCCAGGCGGGTACTGGCCTGAAACTCGCCCTCGGCGTGGATGACCTTCGCCCGCCGCTCGCGTTCGGCCTCGGCCTGGCGCGCGATGGCGCGCTGCATCTCCGAGGGGAGATCCACGTGCTTGACCTCGACGGCGGTGACTTTGATGCCCCAGGCGTCCGTCGCATTGTCGAGGAGTTCCTGAAGCTGGGTGTTGATCCTCTCCCGCTCCGAGAGGAGATCGTCCAGCTCCATCTGCCCAAGAACGCTCCGCAGGGTCGTCTGGCTCAACTGGCCGGTCGCGTAGAGGAAATCCTCCACCTCGATCACGGCGTGTTCCGGGTTCAGCACGCGGAAGTAAACCACCGCGTTCACCTTCACCGACACGTTGTCCTTGGTAATGATGTCCTGGGCCGGGACATCCATCGTCACGAGGCGCAGGCTGATCCGGACCATCCGATCGATGACGGGAAGCACGATGATCAGCCCGGGACCCTTGGTCTGGTAGAAGCGGCCGAGCCGGAAGATGACGCCCCGCTCGTATTCGTTCAGCACGCGGATGGCGCTGATAATGAACAGCACCGCGATGGCGACGATGACGATTACGGTATACATTATTGCTACCCCTCCTTGGAAACGCGAAGCTTGAGGCCATCCATGGATACCACCCGCACCCTCTCCCCGGGCTCGAGGGGATCGTCCGAATCCGCCGTCCACAACTCCCCGTGAACAAAAACCTTTATTTGACCCAATTCCGGATTGGCGGTCCGGACGACGCCGATGAGATCGATCATCCCCTCCCCGCCCGAAACGGGCCGGGTTTGCTGGGCCCTGAATCCCATGCCGACGATCCACACGAAAAACAGGGCCGTCCCCGCCACGGCCGGCAGAATCACCGTCAACGATATTTGAAGATAGGGCTCGGGCGAGTCAATCAGCATGACCGACCCCAGCGTCATCGCCACAACTCCGCCGATGGTCAACCCCCCGTAGCTCACCACCTTGATTTCGAGCAGGAACAAAATAATCGCCAGCCCCATCAAGAGGAGACCCACATAATTGATCGGGAGAACCTTCATCGCGTACATCGCCAGGAGAAGGCTGATGCCGCCGACCACGCCGGGCAGAATGCTCCCCGGGTTGGAAAACTCGAAGAACAGGCCGTACATCCCCAGCATCATCAATATATAGGCGATATTCGGATTGCTCAGGAGAGAGAGCACCTGATCCCGCCAGGTGCGCTCCAGCACCACCGCCGTGACTCCGCGCGTACGGAGAATCTTCTCTTGCCCCGAGGCCAGCTTGACCTTCCAGCCGTCCAGCGCCAGCAGCAGCGACTTAACATCCACCGCAACCAGATCGATGACCTTGAGCTTGAGCGCCTCGGCCTCGTCCACCGAAATGGCCTCGCGCACGGCGCTCTCGGCCCATTCGGCGTTCCGGCCCGTCCGGGAGGCCACCGAGCGCGCGAACGCCGCGACATCGTTCATCGCCTTTTTCCGCATGTCCCCCTTAATCTGGCTTCCGCCCCCACCGACCGGGCTGGCCGCGCCGATGTTCGTGCCCGGCGCCATGGCCGCGATGTGGGCCGACATGGTGATGAAAGTCCCGGCCGAGGCGGCGCGCGCGCCTCCCGGCGCCACGAACACCGCCACAGGAATCTCGGAGGCGAAAATGGATTTGACGATGGCGCGCGTGCTCGACACCAGGCCTCCCGGCGTATCCAGCTTGATGATCAGAAGCTGGGCTCCCCGGCGGCTGGCTTCCTCGATACCGTAATTCACATAGGCGGTCGAACCGGGGGAGATGGCGTCTTCCACCTCGATGACGAGGACAGGCCCGGCGGACTGCCCCGAGGCCGGAAGCCCCCCGGAAAACCAAAGAATCACTGCCGCGGCCGCCAGCAGCGCGCCGCCGAGCCTTCGCCGCATCCGATATTTCAAATGGCTGTTTGCCATGATTACACCTTTTTTGGCTTCCTATGACGGCTGGAACTATGACGGCTGGAACTATGACGGCTGGAACGCGAACCTGTATTCCAGGGAAATTCTAGCACAAATGAGCGTCCCTCAACCGAAGACCTCCGGCCCGTCAATC
>DNYS01000068.1:0-1582 GCA_003506735.1 Nitrospinota bacterium | reverse complement strand
ATTTCCACCGCGGTATCGATCTCCTCCTCACCGATGAGAAGGGGCGGCATGAAGGCGAGAACATTCCGGTAGTGGCCGCCCGGATAGAGGAAGAGCCCCTTTTTGAGCGCCAGATCGCTGGCCTCCCTGGCGACGGAGAGCGGCTCGCGGGTCTTCCGATCCGACACCAACTCGGCGGCGGTCATGAGCCCCCGCCCACGCACCTCGCCCACGATGGGATGGCGCTCGGCCAGCTCCCCCAGGCGCCCGAGAAAATAATCTCCCATTTTCGCGGCGCGCTCCGAAAGATTCTCCTCTTCATACACCGCGATCGAAGCCAGCCCCGAGGCGCAGGCCATGACGTTTCCGGCATACGTGCCCGTCTCGGTCCCGGGCTCCGAGGCGTCAGCGATATCGGCCTTGGCCACGCAGGCCGAAAGGGGCAGCCCGCCCGAGAGCGACTTGCCCAAAACCAGGAGATCGGGCTCCACCCCCTCTTCATGCTGATAGGCGAACATCTTTCCCGTTCTGGCGAAACCGCTCATCACCTCATCGAGAATGAGAAGGACCCCGTAGCGGTCGCACAGGCGGCGGAGCGCCCCGAGAAAACCCAGTGGCGCCGGAATCATTCCGCCGTTGCCCTGGACGGGTTCGATCAGGATGGCGGCCACCTCCCCCCATCCGCTCACCGGGTTTTTCAAAAACTCCTCGATGTAGGCGATGGTCCCCTCCGCGCACTTTTCCGGCTCGGTCCCGAAGGGACTCCGGTAAGGGTAGGGAAACGGAACATGCCGGGCCCCCGGCACCAGGGCTCCCAATCCCGCGCGCTGGGCCTTGCTCCCCATGAACGGCAGCGCCCCGAGGGTGCGCCCGTGGAATCCACCGGTGAATCCCACGATTTCCTGTCGTCCGGTGGCGCGCCGGGTGAGCTTGATGGCGGTTTCGACCGCCTCGCTTCCCGAGGTGCCGAAAAGAATTTTCTTCGGCACCGGCCCCGGCACGAGGGAGAGGATCTTTTCCTCCAGATCGAGGCGGACCCGCGAGCCCAGGGACATCGCCTGGTGGAGCTTGCCCGCCTGCTCCCGCATCGCCTCGACGACCCTGGGGTGGCAATGGCCGGCATTGATCGAACCGAATCCGGACACGAAATCCAAAAAAATATTCCCGTCCACATCCTCCACCGAGGCCCCGAGCGCGCGCTCGACAACCACCGTGTCCGGACTCATCCCGAACGAGAGCCCCGCCCGGCCCTCGGACCCGCGGAGCCTTTCGAGTTGAACCCTCGTTTCGGGGCCCGGATGTGGAACCCGGAGCCGGGGCGCTTTCATCTGCAAGGCGTCCTCCGTTTTGAAAATGAAATGAGAGACATGGGCCGGCCCAAACCGGACCTCCCTCAAAATACGCTACCCCATTTGTTAGGTGAGAAAATTATACCACCGCCCGGGCGGGGATGGGGAATGGCGGCAGCCTCGTTTTCGCCGCCCCCCCCCCCCCCCCCCCCCCCACCCCCCCCCCTCCCTCTCTTCGGCCCGGGCGCGGCCGCGCCGCCCCCGCCCCCCGCGCCCCCCGCCGGCCCCCCCCCCCCACCCGCCCCCCCCCGCCC
>DNYS01000276.1:24142-24919 GCA_003506735.1 Nitrospinota bacterium | reverse complement strand
CATGCGGCCGCCTCGGCCATGCCATTCCCGAATGCCTGGGTGACTTTCTTGTCCTTGTAGACGCGGTCCGGAACGCCGTGCATGCCCGCGCAGAAGCAAACATAGTCGCCGCCGCGGACGATGAGCGTAGAGCCCTTTACCTTGTCGAGCATACGGGTCAGGTAGGGCTCCCAGGCTACCATCGCGTCCACGCCGCCCTTGTCGAAGAGGGAAACGAGGCTGGGGGGGCGCACGTTGATCCGGCGGTATTTCCCCTTTGCAATCCCATTTCTGCTGAGGACGGTACGGAGGTAGAGGTCGCCGGTGGAACCGAATGTGGCGCCCACTTTTTTGCCCTTGAGATCCTTGATGGAATTGATGCCCCTTCCGGGCCGGATGGCGATGCCGACCATTTCGTCGGTGGTCGGTTTGGAGTAGGAGCCGCCTACGTAGCCGACGACGCCCCGAACCTTGATTCCCCGCTCGAGGGCGGCGGCAGGTTGGTGAAAGCCGCCGGGGCGAAATCGTTCTGGCCCGCCTTGAGCGACTCGGTGAGCTGGGCGCCGGTGTTACGGACGACGACTTTCGCGTCGATGCCGTGTTTGGCGAAGATGCCCCGGTCAACGCCGGCGAAGACGATCATGCCGCCGTTGTTGCTGGCTGCGCCGAGCCTGAGCTTCGGCGCGGCGAGAGAGGGAATCGCGGCCAAAATGCCCAAGGCCGCGGCAAGCACAAATATCCTACGAATCGATTTTCTGTACATCAGGTCTCCTTCAGGACCAAGGATACCTGGCAGGA
>DNYS01000276.1:19818-24072 GCA_003506735.1 Nitrospinota bacterium | reverse complement strand
CTGGCAGGACCAAGGATACCTGGCGTTGTGGGAAGGACGGATTTCCGCACCACTCTGTCCCGTTAGTGAATAAATACCAATTCCGAATCCTACGCACCCGTCTTGGGAGCGAATATTGTAGAGGAGAGCGTCGCGCTCATCAAGGAGTTTGATCGGGCCTAATCCCAACAAAATGAGCCATATTCATGGAACAACCGGGGACGGAATCTATTCTGTCGCCGGGGGGATATCCTCCTTCGGGCGGATTTCCGCCCCTCCCAATGAGGGAAGGGGGATAAGGTCCGAATTAAGGGGGCTATCCCCCTTGTTGGCAAAAGTGAAAAAATACAACGGTTTATTCGGAATGAACCACGATGGGCACGCCCTCGCGGTTCCCCCATTCGTTCCAAGAACTCATATAATTTCGCACCTTTTCATAGCCGAGAAGCCGGAGGGCCAGATAACCGTGCGCCGCACGGTAGCCGGTCTGTCAGTAGGCCGTAACTTCTTTTTCGGGAGTGACTCCGATGGCCTCGAACAGCTCCCGGAGCTCGGCGGCGGGCTTCATCTCCCCCTCGGGAGTCAGATGTTCAAGCCACTCAAGCCAGACCGCGCCGGGAAGGGCTCCTCCCCGCTTGGCGCGGACATCGGTCCCTAGCCATTCGCCCTCGGTCCGGGTGTCGAGGAAAACATGGTTATCGTCCTCGATGGCGTCGAGAACGTCCTTGTAGGTGGCGAGGCGTTCAAGTTCGAGATTGAAATCGAACGCCACCCCCTGGGGCATCCCCGAGTCCCGGGTGGTCTCGAGCCCGGCCCGCTCCCAAGCCCTGTAGCCTCCGTCGAGGATATGAACGTCCTTATGGCCGTACAGTTCGACGAGCCAAAAGCCTCGCACGCAAGTGTTCCCGGTCATGTCGTCATAAAAGACGATAGTGTTGTCGAACCCCACCCCGCGCTGGCCAAGGAGAAAGGCCCACATCCGGAGGAACGACATCAGCGGGGCCTCGTCCGAATCGTCGCAGTTGACCCCGTACACATCGTAATGGCGCGCGCCGGGGATATGCCCCATCGTGAAGCGCTCGCCCTTGCGCGTATCGACGATTCGCAGGTTCGGATCGCCCATCCGCTCTTTGAGCTGAGCGGGCGCCCATAAAAGGTCTGGGTTTTCGTAGCCTTTCGGGTTCTTGGCGTTCATGTGCAAACCTCCTCAAGATCTCGGGCAGGGCGCCGGACGGCCCCGCCTCTTGTCAGTCCGTCCAAAAGCCGCCGTTTACGTCCAGCGCCTCACCGTTGATGTGGCCGGCCTCCTCGCTGGCGAGAAACAGGACCGCCGGCCATACGTCCCCGGGCACGGTGAGCCGGCCCAGCGGATGGGCCTTTTCCGCCTTCGATAGCATATCGGGCGGGGACTCGAAATGGAGGCCCGTGTCCGCCGGCCCCGGAAGGACGCAATTAACCGTCACCCCGGTTTTGGCAAGCTCGCGGGCCAGGTTGAAGGTCATCGCGAGAAGGCCCGCCTTCGCCGCCGAATAGTGGATGTTGGGGCCGATGCCCCCCATCTTCCCGGCGATGGAGGAGAAGCTAATGATGCGGCCCGAGGGGGAGGCCTTGAGTGCCTCGACAGTCTCCTGGATGGCGAAGTAGGGGGCCAGAAGATTGACCCCGAGCACATCCGACCAGTCCTCCTCGGTCAGGCCCAGCGTCTCCCGGATGGGCATGTAGCCCGCGACATTTAAAAGAACGTCGCACCCGCCGAGCCATTCGAGGGCGCCGCGCATGGTCTGGCGAATATTCGCCACCTTTGTCAGGTCGCAGGGCGCCTTTTTGAGCCGGTCCGGCGGCCCCTCCAGGGCGTCCAGGCGCTCTCCGGCGCGGTCGGTGGCGAACACCTTCGCTCCCGAATCGAGAAACCCTTCGAGAATGCGACTCCCGATGTCCCCGGCGGCCCCGGTGAGAATCACTTTCCGCCCGGCGAATTCGAAACGAATGGGCATTTCTGCGGCTCCTCTGCGGTGCGGTGTGAAGCTGATCCAGCCGAATGAGTTTGTTCATTAGCCTTAGCATGGCCCCCCGTTCGGCTCAATGCCCGGCGGACTTCGGAGCGGGGGCGGGGAGGCGGAGCGCCCATTCTTCCCCACCAAATAGAGGAAAGCGGACGATATATGTCTTGTTTCGGTATGGGGGGATTGTTAAACTTATCCAAAATTGAAATCGCACGGCCCGCTTCGCGCCGGGCCTTTCGGATGGAGATATCATGTCAGACCTTGCCTATATCGGGAAAAGCGTACCGCGCGTGGACGCGCCGGAAAAAGTGACCGGACGCGCCCTCTACACGATGGACCTCCTGCTTCCCCGGATGCTCACCGGAAAGCTCAAGGCCAGCGAATACCCCCATGCGCTGATCAAGAACATCGACACAAGCCGGGCCAAGGCGCTTGCGGGCGTCCTGCTCGTTCTCACGGGAGAGGACATCCCCGAGGACGTGAGGTGGGGGGTCGTTCCCTTCCGCTACGATCAGATCCCCCTGGCGCGGGGGAAGGTCCGCTTCATCGGCGAGTCCGTGGCGGCCGTCGTGGCGACCCACGAGGACATCGCCAAAGAGGCGCTGGAGCTGATCGAGGTGGAATACGAAGACCTCCCCGCGGTGTTCGACGTCTTCGAGGCCATGCAGGAAGGCGCGCCGATCATCCACGAGGACAGGCCCGACAACATCGCCTTCACCAAGCACATGGAATTCGGCGAGGTGGACAAGGCCTTCGACGAGGCGCACCACGTCAGCGAAACGACCACCTCCTCCTCTCGTCAGGCCCATTGCGCGTTCGAGACCCACGTCGCCATTTCCGAATGGTCTCCCGGCGGCGACCTGACCGTCTATAATTCAACCCAGTGCCCGAGCCTGAGCCACCAGTATTTCTCCAAAGTCCTCAAGATTCCCGAATCCAAAATCCGGGTGATTACCAACTACATCGGCGGCGGCTTCGGCGGGAAGGCGACCAGCAAGTTCAATATCGACTTCCTCTCCATCATCGCCGCCAAAAAAACGGGCCGGCCCGTCAAGTTCTACTACGACCGCGAGGAAGAGTTTGTCCTCGGCACCTTCCGGACCAACCAGTTTCACACCACCCGGATCGCCACCGACAAGGACGGAATTATCCTCGCCCGCGAGATGCAGATGACCGTGGACAACGGCGCCTATTCCGACTACGGCCCGGTCGTCGGCGGCATCACCGCCCACATGGGAGGCAGTCTCTACAACTTCAAGGCCTACCGGCATCACGCCAACGTCGTCTACACGAACAACGTTTACGGCGGCGCGATGCGGGGGGTGGGCAACGGCGGCTACTCGTTCGGCACCGAGGTGGCGATGGACAACCACGCCCGCGAGATTGGGATGGACTCGGCCGAGTTCCGGCTGAAGAATTTCGTCAAGAAGGGCGACACCACCATCATCGGCGCGAAAATCACGAGCTGCGGGATGTCCCAGTGCGTCGAGGAGGCGATCAAGCGAGTCCCTTGGAAAGAGGAGCGCCAGGAGAAAAACGGAGTCCGCACCGGCTACGGCCTGAGCGCATCGGTCCACTTCACCGGCGCCCGAGCGATGGGACCCGAAACGGCGGGCGCTTTTATCAAGATGAACAAGGACGGCACCGTCCAGGTCCTCTCGGGCACCATCGAGATGGGCAACGGTTCGAACACGACGCTGGCGCAGATTTGCGCCGAGACCCTGGGCGTGCGGGTGGAGGATGTCCGAATCCTGAACGGCGACACCGCCGTGAACCCCTACGGATGGGGCGTCCGGGGCAGCCGGACCACCACCATCGACGGGCAGGCCACCCGCCTCGCCTCGATCGAGGCAAGGGAGATGCTCTTCCGGGGGGCGGCGGAGCTCCTCGAATGCGACCCGAAGGACCTGGACGCCCGGATGGGGAAGATATTCGTCCGGAGCGCTCCGGAGAACGCCGTCACCCACTCCGAAGCCTACATGAAAATCTACGACAAGCAGGGGAGCGAGGCCGTCTACACCACCGCCAGCTACGACTCCCCGAGCGAGGACCCGGACCCGGTGACGGGCTACGGGAACTGGTCGGCGGCCTACGCCTTCGGCGCCAAGGTGGCCGAGGTCGAGGTGGACACCGAAACCGGCGCCATCGAGGTCAAGCGGATCGTGTGCGCGAACGATGTCGGGACCGTGGTGAACCCAGCCGGCGCAGTGGGCCAGATCGAGGGCGGGGCGCTCATGGGGCTGGGATTTGCCCTGATTGAGGATTATCAGGT
>DNYS01000276.1:7826-19658 GCA_003506735.1 Nitrospinota bacterium | reverse complement strand
GCTGAGCGCGTCGGGCTAAAAACAAGAGGGGAGTCTTGTGGCATTCGAATACGTTCCGGTGAAAACCGTTGAGGACGCCCTTGCGGCGATGAAGAAGTGGGGCGATGAGGGCAAAATCTACGCGGGCGGCGTTGCGCTTTCGATTCTGATGAAATCGAATGTGTTTCAGCCCGGCGCGCTCATCGACATTTCGGGCGTCGAGGAACTCTCCGGCATCGAGGAAACGGGGACGGGCGGCGTCCGCATCGGGGCGAGAACCCCCCACCGGGAGATCGAGACCTCGCCCCTCATCGCCGGGCGCTTCCCGCTTCTGGCCGAGGTGTTCCACAACGTGGCCACCATCCGCATCCGCAACGCCGGAACGATAGGCGGGAACATCATCTTCGCGGAGCCCGCCTCGGACCCTCCCGCGGCGTTGTTGGTGCTGGAAGCCCGGATGATCGCAAGGAACACCGGCGGCGCCGAGCGCGCGATTCCGGCCTCGGAGTTCTGGACTGACTATTATGAAACCGCCCTGGAGGAGGATGAGCTTCTCACCGCGATCGAGATCGATCCGCTTCCGGAGGGAATGCGCACGGCCTATACGCGGTTCACCACCCGCTCGAAAGAAGACAAACCCTTAATCTCGATTTCGGTGGCCGTGGCGGCCGGGGATGACGGCAAGACCTGCCGCGAGGCCCGGATCGGGCTGGGCGGGGTCGAGGCGGTATTCAGGCGGCTGAGAGCGGCGGAGGAAGCGCTCCAGGGAAAAGAACTCGCCCGGGAGGCTATCGACGAGGCCCTTGCCGGCACGCTCGGCGACCTCGAACCGCTCACCGACATCCGGGCCAGCGATTCCTACCGGCGGCAGGTCACGCCCGTCTTCATCCGGCGGACCATCGAAAAGGCCGCGCGGCTTATCGGCTAAAGGCCGCTCCCGCCTCCTACCTTTCGGGCGCCGCCTGATGGGGAGGCATGGAGTTTCGCCTCAACTCCTCCAGCGCACCGGCGACCTCGCCGGATATGGCCGCTCGCCCGGCTTTTCCCCGCCGCCCGGCAGGATCGATTAACTCGCCCGCGTGAAGAACCATCCGGGTCCTGTCCGTCAATCCGTCGGGCCAGCTGAACAGGGTGTTTGTCCCCGAGAGATAGATCGGGAGGACGCGCGCCCCGCTCAGCGCGGAAAGGAACCCCACTCCTTCCTTAAAACCCTGTTCGGCGATCGAATCGACGATACCCCCCTCGGGAAAAATGGTGAGGGCCTCTCCCTGCCGGAGAAGGTTCAATGCCACCCGGAAGGTCGAGTTGCCCGCTTTTTCCCGGTCCACGGAAAACCCGCCGAAGGCGGTGTTCAGCGTCCTCCATATCGGGTTCTCGAAGAGTTCGCTTTTCGCGATCTGAAAGATGGGGCGGGGGATGAAGGCGCCGAGGATGATGGGATCGAGGTAGCTCCGGTGGGTCGAGGCGATGATGAGCGGCCCCTCGAGCGGAACGTGTTCGAGCCCCCGGACGTCGCATTCGCCGAAGGCCGAGCGGAAGTAGCCCCGCACAAGCGCCTTGAGCCAGGCAGGCTGGCCGTTTTGCGGTAATCTTCCGGGCGCTTCGCGCGTCATATCCTCTCGGCTCCGGCGGTTATTCGTAGAGCTCGGCCAGCTCCAGCTTGCGGCCTTCCCGGGCCGAGATGGTGATGCCCTCGACGACGGCGCTGGCGCGCAGGCCGGCGTGGCCGTCCACCTCGGGCGGGCGTCCATCGCGGATAGCGGCGGCGAAATCGGCCAGTTCGTCCACCACCTGGGCCGAGGCGGGATCGCCCGCCACCTCGTATTCCGTTACGCCGGGCTCATCCACCCCCTTGTGCTGAATCGTCAGGCGCCTGCCCTCGTCCTCGGCGAAGGCGTTGGCCTCGGTTCCGAAGATGTGGATGTAGAACACTTTCGGGGTGAGCATGTTCGTGCCCAGGTACCCCTGGGCGCCCGACTCGAATTCGAGCAGCGCGGCCGTCACGTCATCCAGGTTCGTTATCGGGCTCACCGATCGGCTCGAAGCGAAAACGCTCTTGATGGGGCCGAGGAGGTACTGGAGGTTGTCGGCGTGGTGGATGCCGAGGCCGGTCATGGAGCCGGAGGGGCTTTCTCTCGGATCGGCGCGCCAGTTGGGCGGGGCCACCTTGTCGGCGAATCCGTAGGAAAAATTGGCTTCGGCCTGGATGGCGTGGCCCAGCGCGCCCGAATCGATGAGGCGCTTGAGCTCGCGGTGAGCGGGCTGGTAGCGCCGCTGATGGCCGACACCGAGGCGCACGCCTGCCCGCTCGCAGGCGGCGATGGCGCGCTGGCCGTCGGGCACATGGAGAACGAAGGGTTTTTCGACGAACACGTGTTTTCCGGCCGAGGCGGCCTCCTCGACCATGCGGGCATGGGCCGAGTGGGGAATGGCCAGGATGATGGCGTCGGTTTCGCTGTCTCGAAGCGCCTCCGCCCAGCTATCCAGCGGGCGGCAGCCATGCTCTGCCGAGAACGCATCTCGCGTTTGACGCGTTCTGGCGAAACAGGCGGTCAACTCCAGCCCATCGGTTTTTTTGGCCGATTGGGCTAACACGCCGCCCCACCAGCCGAGGCCGACCAGGCAGACGCGCACCGTTTTTCCGGAATTCATTGTGTCGTATTCCCCCATAGGCCGAGGTGGACCTTCCTATGTCGATCGGAGGCCCATCATATCTTTTCCGGGTCCATTTTTCCCGCCCGTTTCGGCGGCGGCCAGCGAATTCCCGAATGTATTCATGATGTCTTCCACCGTGATAATTCCCAGGAGACGGGTCGGGTCCTCGCGGCTGACGACAGGAAGGCGCGAGAAATTCCGGGCCCCCAGCTTGGCCATCACCGAGTCGAGCGATTGGTCCGGGTGGGCGTGGATGACGTATTTTGTCGTCGCGGTCTCGATGACCTCCTGCCCGTCCAGTCCGGCGGCCTGGGCCTGGCGGAGTTCGGCCGCGCTGATGATTCCGAGGAGGAGGCCGCCATCGTCCACGACCGGAAAGCCCGCGAAATCGAGGGCCTCGGTCTGTGCGATCGCCTCTTTGATGGTGAGGCGGGCGTTCAGGGTCGTCACCTCCTGCACCATGGCGTCCGATACGTGAATTTCGTGGAGAAGATGCTCGGTCTCGTGGTTGGGGAGCTGCACCCCGTCCTGGGAGGAAAGCGCGCTGTAGAGGGGCTCGGGGTCCCAGTAGCGGGAGAGGGAGTAGGAGATGGTGTTGGCGACCATGAGGGCGAGGATGATGTTGTAGTCCTGGGTCAACTCGAAAATCATGATGACCGAGGTCATCGGCGTGCGGACGATGGCCGCGAAGGCGGCGCCCATCCCGACGAGGGCGTAGCCGCCGGTGTTGATAATCAGCTCGGGAAAGAGGGCTTGGGCGATGGAAGCGACGGTGCCCCCGGCCATCGCTCCAATGAAGAGGGCGGGCGCGAAGATGCCGCCCGAGGAGCCGGTCCCGTAGGAGATGATCGTCGCGACAATCTTGAGGACGAGGAGGACGATGAAAAACCAGGTCGTGTAGCCGTCGATCATGGCCCGGGTCACCCATGGGTAGCCGACGCCGAAAACGTGGGGAACCCATATGCCGATGACGCCGACGGCCAGCCCGCCCAGGGTGGTGGCGAGAATGACCCGGCCGCCGGAGAGGCGGAGCCACCGCTTCCTCACGAAGAGCAGGCCCCGCTTGAAAAGGACTCCGACCCCCGCGCACACCACGCCCACGATGGCATAGGGCACGAGCTCGAGGTAGGAGGCGAGGGCGTAGGAGGGAATCTCAAAGGCCGGATAGTTTCCGAGCAAGGCGCGCGTGACGATGGAGGCGGTGATCGAGGCGGCCACGATGGACCCCAGGACCTTTGCGTTGAGGTCGCCGACGAGTTCCTCAAGGGTGAAGGTGATGGCGGCGATCGGGGTGTTGAAAGCCGCCGCCAGCCCGGCGGCGGCCCCGACGGGAACGAGCGACCGGGTGTTGCTCCGCCCGAGGGTGAAAATTTGACCCATCCAGCTGGCGATTCCAGCGCAGATCTGGACCGTGGGCCCTTCCCGGCCCAGGCTCGATCCGGTGCCGATATTTAGGGCGCCGATGAAAAATTTTCCGATCCAAACCCGCGCCGGAATAAAACCGTTGTTCACGATATAGGCAATTTTCGTCTGGGGGATGCCGCTTCCGCGTGCTTCGGGCACGGCCCGCAGCAACAGGGCGGCGGCCAGGGCGCCCCCGGCCGGGATGAGGGGAATGATGTACCAGGGGCGCAGGATTTCGGACAGATCGCGGGAGCCGAAAAAGAGGCCGTGCAACAGGCCCAGGGTGAGGTGAAACGCAACGGCGGCGAGGCCGGCCACGACACCGATGATGATCGTGACAAAATAGAAAACCGCCTCATCGCCTATCCCGAAATGGTGAAGCCACTCGAGGAGGCGAAGCTTGAAATTTTTATTTTCCATTTCGTTCCTAAGGGAGGGTTGTATCCATTGCCGCGGGGGCGCTTATCCTTATCCGCCCGCATAGGGGGGCGCGGGCGCGTATTGCGACGGATCGTATCCCTCCTTCCGGAGGCGATCGGCGAACCATTCCGGCTCGATGCCGTTGGTTTGATCGTCGAAGCGGGCCATTTCGCAAAAAATTTCGATCCGGTGGCCATCGGGATCGCAAAAATAAAAGGCGCGGTTCTCGCCCCAGGTGCCGTCCCCCTCGGGGTGGGTCGGGCTGTGAACGACCGGGCCCCGGACGATGTCGATGCCGTTCTCCTCGATCCATTCCCTCCAGGCCTCGAACTCTTCCCGGCCGCGCACCATGAGGGCGAAGTGGTGATATCCCAGGTCGGCCACCGGGCCCTGGTCCGCCTTTCGGAGGGGGGACAGATCTCCGGCCTCCTCGGGGAAGGATATGAGATTCAGGTCATGGTGCAGGCCGCTGCACCTGAGAAAACAAAGACCGACCGGAAGGGTTGGATGCTCGCCCGGCGCGTACTTCTCGGATACCTTGAATCCGAGGATATCGGTGTAGAATCGGAGCGATTCCTCAAGGTTCGAGACTTTGACGGCGACATGCTGAATGCCCTCGAACGTCTGACTGGGCCTTGGCATTGTTTTCGAGTTCCTCTCGCCGCATGGATTTCTGCTGGCCGCCCGGCGCGGCTGGAGGGGATATTAACGCCAACCGGAGGAAAATGGTATGGGCAGACTGAACGGAAGGGCGGCCCTCGTAACGGGCGCATCCCGGGGTATCGGAAGGGCCATCGCCCGGCGGTTCGCCGCGGAGGGGGCGTCGGTTTTCCTGGCCGCCGATGGGACGAGGGATGAGCTTGAGGAGGCGGCCGGAGAGTGCCGGCGGCTGAGCGGGGAGGAGGCATTTTCCGGCGAATTCGACCTCGCCCGCCCGGAGGCCCCGGAAGAGATGGTGGCGGCCGCGCTGGATCGTCTCGGGAGGCTGGATATTCTGGTCAACAATGCGGGAATCCGCTCCCTCCACTTTTTCGGGGAGTTCACCCGGGAGGATTTCGACCAGGTGGTGGCGGTGAATCTCAGGGCGCCCTTTTTGGCCGCCCAGGCGGTCCTGCCCGCGATGCGGGCGGCGGGCGGCGGACGCATCGTATTCATCGCGAGCCAGCTTGGCATGGTCGCGGCCCGGCGCACCGCCCTGTACGGGGTGACGAAGGCCGGGCTCATTCATCTGGCCCGGGCGATGGCGCTTGAACTGGCCGGCGAGGGGATTCGGGTCAATGCGATCAGCCCTGGACCCATCGCGACCGCCTACGTGATTGAGCGCCTGGAGCGCGAGCCCGAGGAGCGGGCTCAGCGCGAGTCCTTTATTCCGGCGGGGCATTTGGGCGACCCGGACGAGATTGCCTCGGCCGCGCTGTTTCTGGCCTCGGATGAATCGGGTTTTGTCGATGGGCATAATCTGGTGGTCGATGGGGGGTATATCGCCCACTGAGGGGGCGGGCGCGTCGCCCCGGGGACGGTCTCCGGCTTTGCCGCCGAGGGCCCGCATGGTTAAAGTGGAGATCGTTTCATCCGAACTATTTTGTCGCCATTTCGAAAGGAGTGTGATTCATGAGCTTGAATGTGGGCATCGTCGGGTTGGGAGTCATGGGCGGAGCATTCGCCGGGCACCTTTTGGACGCGGGGTTCGAGGTGGCGGGGTTCGACCCGCTGGAGGAGATGTATGCGAAATTCGAGGGGAAGGCTTTGCGGCGGGCGTCCTCTCCGGCCGACGTGGCTAGGGGCGCGCAACTGGTGATGACCTCCTTGCCGAATTACGGCGTGGTCGAGCAGGCCGCCGCCGGGCCCGAGGGTATATTCGAGGGCGCCGAAAAGGGCACGGTCATCGCCGATATGAGCACAGTGCCGCCCAAGTTTTCCCGCTCCATGGCCGAGGCCGCCGAGGAGAAGGGGTTTCATTGGCTCGATACCCCGGTGAGCGGGGTCGGCAAGCAGGCGGCGGTCAAGGATTTGGTCGTTATGAGCGCCGGGCCGAGGGGGGCCTTCGATCTGGCCAAGCCCGCCTTTGACGCCATCGGCAAGAAAACCATTTATGTGAGCGAGAAAAACGGCCTTGCCGCCCAACTCAAGCTGGTGGTGAACCTGGTGCTGTTCGTGACCATGGCCGGGGCCGCCGAGGGAATGACCCTGGGCCTGAAGGCGGGAATCTCGCCCGAGGTCATGCTCGATACGCTGTGCTCCGGGGCGGCGGGCTCGAACGTTCTCGATGTCCGGGGGAAGGATATGCTGGCCGACAATTACCCTCCCTCCGGCCCCATATGGATTGTATTGAAGGATCTCGAGTGTGCGATTCAGTCGGCCAAGGACCTGGACGTGCCCGTCCCCCTGGCGGGGCTTTTAGAGCAATTCTACATGGCCCAAAGAAGCAAGGGACGCCAGAACGAGGATGGGAGTTCGATATTCAGGATTTTCAAGGAACTGGCGAATTTGTCTTGATGGCGCGGCAAGGGGCGCCGGTGCGTGAGGGGCCGGTTGCTAATTCTTGAAAATGGCGCTGAGTTTTTCCTCAAAGACGACGGGCGTGAAGGGCTTGACGATGTAGTTCGAAGCGCCGGCCTGAATGGCCATGATGATATTTTCCTTGAGCGCCTCGGCGGTTACCATCAGAAATGGGGTTTTTTTCGTTTTCTCGTCCGCGCGGACGGCCTTGAGGAATTCCAGGCCAGTCATCACGGGCATGTTCCAGCCCGAAACAATCAGGCCGAAATCTCCCGCTTTCGCCATACGGAATCCTTCCTCGCCGTTTTCCGCCTCGGAGACGTTGTCGAACCCGATCTGGCGAAGCATATTGCGGACTACTTTTCTCATCGTGGCGAAGTCATCGACTACGAGAACCTTCATTTTTAGATCCAATGTATGCCTCCAAGTCATTTATTTGGGGGGCAGTGGACAAAATGGCCACCACAAAAGCTTTTTCCCTGCGAGCGCGCCATGCACTTGATTCGAAATTTCCGCCGCCGCGTTGAAGAGATATTTTCAGCCTCCCGGGAGAGTGTGATGAAAGCTGAGGTTTCAATCCCTTTCTTCAAGCCACGATCAATGTTTTGAGCACGATGGCCATGCTTACCCCGAAACCGGGAAAGCCCCGGATCAAGGAAACCGATGTGGCCGTTGGGGACATTACCGGGGTCATCGGCCTGACGGGCCATTCGGAGGACTCGCTGGCCGTGAGCTTTTCCGAAGCGTGCGCCCTCGAGGGGGTGGGAAATATGATCGGGGAAAAATACGAAGAGATGAATGAAGTGGTCGCGGACGCCGACGGGGAGTTGACGGACATGTTTCAGGTGATGCGCGCTCGCAACTGCAGAAGGCCGGATATGATTTTACGGCTGCTATTCCCCCGGTCGTGCGGGGAAAGAACCACACCGTCCGCCACGTAGCCCAGGGTGGAACCACCCTCATGATTTTGTTTTCGACCGAGAGCGGAAATTTTTACATCGAAGCTTCTTTCTCGAGCTGACCCCTGAGGGGGAAGGTTCCGTTCTTTCTTTATTCCGCCGCGAATGCGCACCGGCCTCAGGAATTTTTGTCTGTATTCCGGATGATTTGCCGAAGCTCATCGTCGTTCAGCGTCCGCAGCTGGTCGAACGTGATCAGAAGTGTCGTGTCCGGATCTCCCCGCTCCCCCCACCATAGGCGAAAGCTGTCGTCGACATAATTGAAGCGGATATTGTGCTCGAATCCCGGAATATCCTGTGAGAGAAGCTGGCTGATTCTTTCGGCCATTTCGCGGCCATGCCGCCGCCGCTCGTTCACGTCGGTCAATGAATTAGGTCTCCATGGATTTTTTTGAACGTGCGGAGAGTCATTTTTCGGCCCTCCCCCTTGCTGCCGGTGGAACCGCAGAGTAGGGCGGCGGCGAATGGGTGTCAAGAAATGAAAAACCGGGACGGCGTGCCAGGGGGCTGATTTACCGGAGAGCTTTCAGCGCATCGTTCAGATTGCGCTCCAGTATGTTTTTGTATGCTATGAAATGGAAAGTTTTCGCGCCCCGGGGGCAGTTCTTTTTTCTGAAATCCAGCGGAAGGGAAATGTCGGCTATGGGGATGGAAGCGGCCTTGGGCTGGTTTTTCAGGAAAAGGCGAGCGGTCTCCTCGAATACCTTCACGCCATGCTGGAGGCTGGTGATTCTCTCTCCATTAATTTGAAAGACGAGGGCCCGCTTCCCGTCCTTGGTTTTCCTCTCGGCGAAAATGACCTGGCCCGGATCGTTCTTCCTGCTTTCGACGGCTTGGAGCAGTTTGCCCGAGTTTTCGATGATCTCATAGTGGTTCGGATTCGTCTTTCTGGTTTTGACGGTGTAGAACAACAAATTGACGGGAGGCATTTTGGCTTTCACGCGCCATGGCTCGTTCATGATTCTCTTGGCCACGTTGCTCAGGAATACGCCCAACCTGACTGAGTAGGCCGGCCATGCGTCCTTTCCCATGCTGACATACATGGTTCCGCCCATTTCGTCGGAAATGTACACATGGGCCCGGACGCCATCGTTGCGCATCATGACCTGGATGGAATTCAATTGGAGTACATCGGCTATGGCTTGCTGGGCGATCAATTCCGTGGCCGAGGAGGCAACGCCGATTTCGGTGCGGACCAGCCTGCCGCGCTCGCCTTTTTGGAAAAAATCCTCGAACGAGGCGTGGCGGCTGGTTTGCGCCTCCTTACCGTTCCAGGAGGCTGAAATGAGCCCTTGCTCCCCCTGGAACAGGAATGTCCGCTGAGTCAAGGGAGGAAGGGGCTTGCCGCGGAAGAAATTGGCGATCCCCTGAAGCTCGTTTTCGAAGTCCGTGAATATTTTCCTGTCCGTCGCTAGCCCCGTCTTCGCTGTCGGGACATACACCTTCACAGCGACCTTTTTGCCTTCTTCGGCGGGTGGCAGGCGATCCAGGCAAAATCGCATGGCGGCCATCTTGTCTACATTTTCCGCTGGGCGTTCGGTGTAAACCTCCCCCCAGGAAGTGCGGTATATGACATCGACCCGGCGGATTCCCTGTCCTTGGCTGGTTTCCCCAAGATTGATGATCACGCACAGCCTTCTGATTTCCGAATCCTTGATCAAGTCATCGTTGGGCAGGTGCCCGACATTGATGGGCGGAAAGTATTCTCCCAGCGAATCCAGTATGTCCTGCAGGTTGGCGGCGGTCAGGCGCGACTCGCGCGATTGCAGGTTGACCTGGGTCCGTTGGTCCCACACCCCGTTCGCAACTAGCCAGATGAGAAGGTCCGGCAGGTTTCTGGTCTGGCGGAGGAGATTTGGTTCGATTTTATCGCTTTTGAGATCCGCCGCGGAAACCGGACCGCGGTAGACCTTCCACAAGTTTTCGCCGCCGGTCCGGGAGGGGGTCATCGTAAAAGTGATTTGATCCTGGTGAAGGCTGTCCTCGAAGGTTTTGGGAAGGTATTCGACCTTTTTTTCTTTCTTCGAATAGAATGTGAAAAGTTTCCGGCCCAGGACGGTGAGGTCGGTTGCGTTGATCATGGCGTTGGAGGTGGCGCCGGTCTGAGAGAGGCGTTTGTAGGATTCGATGATAAATTTATTGACCTCGTTGCCCAGCTTGACGCTTTGATCGAACGGCCATTCCTTGAAATTGTTCAGCTTGAGAATGTAGTCGTTATCCCAGTTCCAACCCTCGATGAGCTCGCCGAGCATGTCTTTTTTCCGGTTCCGGCTCCGCATGGGGTCGTTGATTCCCGTAATCGTGTCGCCAGCCTTGAGGTAGAAGCACTGCCTCAAGATCTCCAGGAGATCGCTCCGATCCATGCGCTTGTAGTATTCCAGGATGCGGTTGAACATGAGGAGATAGCCGTCGAGATCGAACCGGTTGGGGTGCTCATCGATTTGCTGGCCGTGGCCGAGAGAGTCGAATTCGTCTCTCTCTTTTTCTTTCCTGGAAGCAAGGTTGGTGATATTTTCCTTCAAAACGTCGCAAAGAAGGGTGTTGGCCGATTCGGGGTCCATGTAGTCTTCGATAAGTCCCATTTTCATCGCCGATTTGAAAGGGCTTCCGAGCGCCTTATTGAGTTGCCATAGAGCGGCGCCGAACCCCTCCTCCATGGAGATGTGCTGGGCGTTGCCGAGATCGATGTAGGATTTCGAATTGATGATGAAATGGTCGAAGGCGAGTTGAGAGACGCGTTCGTATTCTTCGTCGGTGATATGCGGCGGCAATGCGGTCCAGAGGGGTGGGGCGCCAGCCAGTACGGTATGCGTCCGGAAAAATTCTTCCTTGAGAAGCTTACCCAGGGCGGACCCGGCGCTTTCCTCGTCGGACTCGCCGAATTTGTTGTTTCGCGCCTCACTGATATCGGTGATGAAAAAATGGCATTCGAAACGGTTGATCTTTTCCGTCCACTCCTCGATTTTCCCTAGCTTGAATGCAAGCCCTTTGAGCTTCTCCGAGGTGAAGTCCGATTTATTGACGCAAACCCAGATATCGAAGTCGCTCTTGGAGGTTTGGGCGATGGTCGCCAGGCTTCCCATGGCGGACAGCGAGTAGATGGGGCATGAGCCTGTGCGATTCCTGAAATCAGCCTGCGTGACATTCGCGGTGGGAATCTGCATTTCGATTCGCCTGGGGATGTCGCCATCGTGCTTGAAATCGAGGACTCCGTCCGGAACCATTTCCGGGTCGTCCACATAGCCCGGGATGCCGGGCAGGTTGAGGTGTACCAGGGAGGGGAGGATGGTGAAAATTTGCTTATCCAGATCGTTCAGCTTGGAAAGGATCGTGACGATTTTCCGCTGGTTGTATTCGACATATGCGCGCGCGCGGATGGATATCCCGGTGATCACTTTCTGATCGGCCGAATCGAAGTCAGGGGTCGCGGAGAAGGAATCACTGGACGAACCGAGGATATCGTCGCCAGCGTCCCACTCGTCTGTATCTTTTTTTCCGAAAAATTTCTTCAGCGCCATCTTTAAGTTTGCCCAGTTTTATCGTCCCGCGAGGGACAATACCCCTAGAACTGGTAAGTTTCTCCTTGAACGAATATTTTAAGCCTTGGTTCATTCAACGCTTCGAGATCCTTCAAAAGTTCCTTGTGGTAGCGAATTTTTTCATGAAAGAGATAGATGGGAACGTCGGGCGGCATTTTTTTTGTTTCCTCGTACAAAGATTTCGGCGTGAAATGCTTGGCCAACTCAGCAATGTTTTGCATGAAATTCGGAAACGCCAACTCTGTAATGATCGCCCGGAGGTCGTCGAGTTCGCGGGCTTTTTCCCAAATTGTATGGGTGGGACCCGTATCGCCCGAATAAAGAACCGATCCCGTTTCGTCTCTTATTATATATCCCACAGCATTGACCGAATGATC
>DNYS01000276.1:1186-7681 GCA_003506735.1 Nitrospinota bacterium | reverse complement strand
GATTCGAGACTTACGATGGGGAGGGAGGCCTCCTTCGCTCCGAAAATATTGTCGGCGATGAAGGGGATCTCTCCCACGTGGTCGAGGTGGGTGTGGGTGATGAGAATTCCCTCGAGCCGGATCTGCTCTTCCACCGTAAGTGTCGAGGCTGCGCTCCCCGCATCGAGCAAGAGGCATTCATTGACCAAAAAAGAGGGGAGATAACAGCCGGGCTGCCTTCCGCCGTAGCTTCCGAGTACTCTGATTTGAATGACGGGTCCCTCCGCCGGAACTCGAGAGCCAATTCCCAGAGGCCGATAAGTTATTGTTATTTAAAACCTAGCACAACATTGAATAAAAGAAAAGGGAATCAAATTTTTCTTTTATTCACCCTACACGCTTTCCCAGCGCCCACTTTTGCTCCGCCGCCTCTTGCCGATATCCGGCATCTGGCCGATCATTTCTCCCGAAAATACCGGCCCATCCACGCAAACGCGATAGCCCGAGCAGGTGCATTGGCCGCAAAGGCCGACCGCGCACTTCATGTAGCGCTCGATGGCGTAATAGGTCCGGTCGTCCGGCAAATGCGGCCGGCAGGCCACCATCATCCGCTCAGGGCCGCAAATGGCGAAAGAGCCAGCCTCAACCGGCAAAAGGTCGGTGATCAGTCCCTTGATGCCGAGAGAGCCATCCTCGGTGGCTACGGATACCGGTCCAAGATTTTGAAATTCCTCGTAATAGAGAATTTCGCTCGCCGTCCGCCCGCCCAGGATAAAAAGCGGGGCCTCGCTTTTCAGGGCCAGGAGCCTCAGTTCTGCGATTCCCCCCCCGCCGCCCAACAGGGCGGGCCGCTGGAGGGGGGGGTAGCCCCTGCCCAAAGGTCCCCTGAGTCCGATTATGTCACCGGGTTCCAGCGCGGCGAGCCTGTCGGTGAAATCGCCCGCCCGCTTGACGGTGATGGCGTTGGAATAGGAAAGAGTGAAGGGCTTCTCGCCCAGCCGAGGGAGCCACACCATCATGAACTGGCCGGGTTCGCAATCGAATTCCCGGTCGAAAAAAAGGGTGTGGGTCCATGGACTTTCGGCCCGGTTTTCCACGATGCGGCAGGTCTCACGCACGGGCAGGCTCCGGGGCGGAATGGCGGTGGACGCCCCCCACCAGGCTGGAGAATGGGGCGCCTTTCAGATAGGCCAGGACGCCTTCCCAAATCTTTCCTGTCAGCTCCGCGGCCTCGAGGGTCGATTTGCCGAGGAAGGCCGTCCCGATGCCGAGAAGGCAAGCGCCGGCGAGCGCATACTCGATGGCGTCCTCCCAGGCGGCGATCCCCCCATACCCGATTATGGGGCAGCCAAAGCGCGCATAGCACTCGTAGGTCATTCGTAGATTGACCGGCTTGAGTGCCGGGCCGCTGATGCCTCCTGTCGTGCCGGCCAGTATCGCCTTTTGAGTGGGGATGTCGATGGCGAGGCCGGGGCCCAGGGTGTTTCCGCAGCCCAGCCCATCCGCCCCGGCATTCATGCAGGCTTCGGCGACGGCGAGGTAGTCAGTGTTGGGCGAGAGCTTGGCGATGACGGGCCTCTCGGTCGCATCGCGGACCATTCGGATGACATGGCCGGAAAGTTCGGGTTTTTGCCCGATGCTCTCCATGATGGTCTCCTCGCCGGGCACCTTGTTCGGGCAGCCCAGGTTCACCTCGATGACATCGGCGAACGGGGACATCCGGGTCGCTACTTCGGCGAACTCCTCGGGGCTGCCGCCATAGATGGATACGATGAGTTTGGAGCGCTCTAAGTGCAGTTCGGCGAGATCGCTTTCCCATTCCGCCGGGCTTTGCGTGGGCAGGGCCAGAGAGTTCAGGACGGGCTGGGAGGGATCGTCCGGCAAGACCACCACCGGGTTAAGGTTTCCCTCCTTCTCCACCGGGCCGACCGATTTGGTGACGTATCCGCCCAGGCGGGCCCCGGATTTTTCGAAAGCTCGAAATACCTCGGGGTAGCTGAGGATGCCGCTCGCGTTGACGAGAGGGGGATGAATCTCTGGAAGCGCAATCAAAGCCCTGGCTCCGGAGGCGGAAAACGGTTCACAGAGACATTCTAGTAACACAATTAGGCTTCATATTTAAGAATGGAATGAAAAAAATCCTTTTCCCGATTTTGGCCCCATATTCCATATCAGGGAAAGGGGGGGACAATCCAGGACATTTAATGGTGGACAATAATCATGATCCTTCCTATCTTCCAAAAAATCAGGGAATTGGTTAGAATTGCATCCGAGAAAGGCCCAATTTAATGTTATGGATTAAGTGGCCTTGGTTAAATATTTGATTTATAGTTTCTAAATCAATTGTATGATGACTTCAGTTTTTTGATGCATTTTTGAGATTGCGTGCCAGATTATTGGAGATTGAATCGAAGTGGTTGCCGTCTTGGTGGGCCTGTATCTCATTTCCACGATCGCCCACCTCTATAATCTTATCAAAAAACATGATATCGCCAAATATGTGGGAATCGGGACCCTCATCGGGGGCTTCCTGTTGCACACGGCCATGCTGGGCGTTGCGTTCTCGAGCCCGGCGAGCCAGGGGTGGGGCATATGGCTCAATGCGCTCGCCTGGGTAATTATCCTGCTCTATCTGGGGGTTTATCTGCGCTACCGGGACATGTCGCTGGGAGGCTTCGCCGTGCCCTTCGGGTTTATTCTCGGCGGGTATGCCTCGGCGGCTCCCGGCGTCTGGGGGTCGGGCACGACTGAGGTTCAAGGCTATCTATTGATCGGCCATGCGATTCTCGCCCTTTTGAGCGGGGCCTCGTTTTTTTTGTTGTTCGGATTTTCCCTGATGTATGTTGCCCAGTCGCGCCAGCTGAAATCAAAGCGCCCCAGCGCCTGGCTCCATCGCCTTCCTTCTTTGGATGTGCTGGATGATCTCAACCATAAGATCCTCTACTTCGGGTTCGCGTTCCTTACGGCCAGCCTCCTGGTCGGCTCCATGTGGGCCAAGGCCACTCACGGCGCCTACTGGAGCCTCGACCCAATGAAGACCTGGCCCCTTGTGGTCCTGTGGGGGGCCTACGGCCTCCTCATGGTGTGCCGGCTGACCCGGAGCTGGAAGGGGAACCGGTCCGCCTCATTTTCGATGGTCGCCTTCATCGCGGTGATTTTCGCCATCGTGGCTCACCTATGATGCGGGAGTTGAGAAGCGGATGCCGATAATTCTCGCAGGCGTGAGCCACCACAATACCCCGCTGGAGATGCGCGAGCGGTTCTTTTTCCCCGAAAACGGCATGTCCGATTCACTCGAGCGCATGTCGCGGTTTCGATCGGTGAGCGAGCGCGTGATTCTCTCGACCTGCAACCGTGTGGAGCTATACGCATGCGCAGAGAGCATCGATGAGGGCGTGGATTCGATTTATGCGTTCTTGATGGAATCGCGCGGATTGCGGCGCCACGAGCTGGCCGATCACCTTTACATCCATAGTGACGAGGAGGCCACGCGCCATTTGTTTCTCGTCGCATCGAGCCTGGATTCCATGGTGGTGGGGGAGCCCCAGATCTTGGGCCAGGTCAAGGAGGCCTACCGCGTCGCCCAGGAGGCGGGGCACACCGGGAAGACCCTCACTGGCCTGTTCTCCCGCGCCTTCCGGGTGGCGAAAAAGGTCCGCGATCAGACCAAACTCGGGAAAAAAGCCGTCTCCGTCAGCTCCGTCGCCGTGGAGTTGGCCGGAAAAATATTCGGCTCCCTGAATGAAAAGACCGTTCTTCTCCTCGGGGCCGGGGAGATGGCCGAGCTTGCCGCCCGGCACCTTGTCTCCCATGGCGCGAAAACGATCCTGGTCGCCAACCGGACCCATTCCTCCGGGGAGACGCTGGCCAAAGACCTCGGCGGCCGCGCGGTGATCTATGGCGACATGGGAAGCAATTTGGCCCGGGCCGACATCGTCATCTCCTCGACGGGAGCGCCCCATACCGTCGTGAAGGCCGATATGGTATCGGCCGCGCTCGAGGTCAGGCGGGATGCCCCCATTTTCCTGATCGACATTGCCGTCCCAAGGGACATCGAGCCCGCCGTGCACGAGCTTGAAAACGCCTATCTCTACGACATCGACGACCTTCAGGCCGTCGTCTCCTCGAACGTAAAGGGGCGCGAGGAGGAAGCCCTTGAGGCGATCTCTATCGTCGAGAGGGAAGTCGATGCGTATTTGCGCCGGAGCCAGATGGCCGACCTTTCGCGGACGTTCTCGGCGATTCGGGTCGAGGCCGAAGCCCAGCGCCAGGGGGAAGTGTCCAAGACCCTGGCGCGGTTTCCCGATCTGGGCGAGAAGGAGCGCCAGGCGGTCGAAGCCATGTCGCGCGCCATCGTGAATAAATTGCTTCACCGCCCGTTCGATGTCCTGCGGAAAATGGCCGAAGATGAGGCCGGGGACGACCCGCTTCCGATCGTCCAGCGCATGTTCGGCGTCGAGCTGGACGGAGAGGGCGGCGATCCTGAAAAAGGGGACCGAAATTGATGGGCATCGTGGCGAGGAGAAATGCGTGAGCGATAATATTCAGGCCCAAAATGCCCCCTTGCGGCTGGGCACCAGGGGGAGCGCGCTGGCGCTCGCCCAGACGCGCCAGATGGCCGCGCGCCTTCGGGAGGCTCATCCGGGCCTTGTGGTCGAAGAGGTGATCATCCGAACGCGTGGAGATGAGATTCTCGATTCGGCCCTCCACGAAATCGGCGGGAAGGGATTGTTCGTCAAGGAGATCGAGGATCAATTGCTGGACGGCCGCATCGACGCCGCCGTCCACAGCCTCAAGGACCTTCCGGGCGAACTTCCGGATGGCCTGGCGCTGGGGGCCGTCCCCGAGCGGGAGGAGCCCTGGGACGTACTCGTATCCCGGGGCGGGGAATCCATCCGGGGTCTTCCGCCCGGAAGCCGCGTGGGGACTTGCAGCCTCCGCCGCAGGGCGCAGCTCATTCGTTACCGGAGCGATTTGGAGGTCGTGGATATTCGAGGAAACGTGGACACCCGCCTCCGCAAGGTGGCCGAGGGAGAAGTGGATGGCGTTATTCTCGCCGCCGCGGGCCTCAACCGCCTCGGCCACGGCGAGCGGGCGGTGGAGCGCTTCGCGCCCGAAATCATGCTTCCGGCCGTGGGCCAGGGCGCTTTGGGCATCGAGATGCGCGCCGATGATTCGAGGACGGCCGCTCTCTTGGCCCCGCTCGAGCATGTGCCCACCCGCCAAGCCGTTACGGCTGAACGAAGCGCCATGGCGTTTTTGGAGGGCGGATGCCAGGTTCCCGTCGCCGCCTTCGCGGAGATTCGGGGCGGCAGGCTGCGGATGAAGGGGCTGGTGGTGAGCCTCGATGGAAAGCGCCTGGTGATGGCGGAGGAGGAGAGCCTTCCCGAGGAGGGAGCCAAAATGGGCGAGAAGCTGGCCCGCCGCCTGATCGAAATGGGGGGAGATAAAATACTCGAGGAAATCAGAAATGTATGAAACGGGCGTCGTATATCTCGCGGGGGCCGGAACCGGGAATCCGGCCCTGATCACCTGCCGGTGCAGGGAAGTCCTCGAAAGGGCCGAGGTGGTCGTTTTCGAGCCCTCGATTTCGGATGATATGAAGGAGTTGTTCCCAGCCGGGTGCGAGCGGATCGAGGCTTCCCCCGGTGGCGGCGGAAGCGGCTTCCGCACCGTGAGCGGAATCCTGATCGACCGGGCCGAGGAGGGGAAAATGGTCGTTCGCCTCTTCGAGGGCGATCCGTACCATTCCGGAAGCTGCGTGGAAGAGGCCAAGGCCCTGACGCGCGAGGGGATACCGTTTGAAGTGGTGCCGGGCCTGATAGAGGGACTTTCCGCCCTCACTTTCGCGGGCATCCCGCTCCACCCGGGTGGCGGTGCCAAAGGATTTTCGGTGGCGGAATATCCCTTGGCCGGAGGAAGGTCCCTGAAGGACAGCGCCTACTGCGCTCTGGCCGATGAAGGAAATACGCTCATTTTTCAGACCCGCTCTGACCTTGTAGATAAGTTGTCCTCCGAGCTAATGGCGGGAGGCGTCGCCGGGGCCACCCCGGTCGCAATCATCGAGGGGGGCGGTGAGCCGGGCCAGCGCGTGATCGAATCCCTCCTGGACTCCGTTCCCGATCTGGAAGAGGTGGGTGGCCTGCCCGCTCCCTGCGTGATGGTCGTGGGGGAAGTGAGCCGAATGCGCATGGAGTTGAACTGGTTCGAGGGTCGGCCCCTGCATGGGCGCCGAATTCTCATCACACGCCCCAGGGAGCAGGCCGACAGGTTCGCCAGGGTTTTGAAGGAGTTGGGCGTTGAAACCCTGATCGCCCCGACGATCCGAATCACCCCGCCGGACGACGGGGGCCCCCTCGATGCCGCCATCGGGGAGCTCGATGCCTATGACTGGGTGATATTCACGAGCGTCAACGGTGTCCGGTTCTTCGCCGATCGTCTTCTCGGGTTGGAGCGCGATGCCCGCTCGTTCGCCAAGGGGGCGCGCATCCTGGCCATCGGTCCCGCAACCGCCCG
>DNYS01000276.1:0-1114 GCA_003506735.1 Nitrospinota bacterium | reverse complement strand
CGAGGATTTGAAGGGCAAGCGAATCCTCATTCCCCGGGCCCTGAAGGCGAGGGAAATCCTTCCAGAAAAGCTCAAGGAGATGGGGGCCGAGGTGAACGTCGTCCCCGCCTACCGGACCCTCATGGCCGAGGAAGCCGAAGTCGAGCGGGTCCGGGCCGAATTCTCGGAAGGCCGGGTGGAGATGGTGACGTTCACGAGTTCGTCCACGGTGCGGAATTTCGTGGAAATGCTCGGCGAGGATTTCATCGGCCAGGAAATGAAGGGGGTGGCGGTGGCCTCCATCGGCCCTGTTACGAGCGCAACGGCCCGGGAGCTCGGTCTCGAGCCCCACGTTGAGGCCGAGGTTTCGACAATCCCCGGTCTTGCCCGTGCTATAGTGGATTTTTACCGCTTCAGCCCGGCCGTGGACTGGAGAAATCCCGCCCCTTGGGTGGAAAATCGCTAGAGGAGAAATCGCTGTGGCCGATGCCAGCTCCCTCCTCGCAGGGATCCGCGATGATGTCACGCGCCGCACCCGGCGCACGCGCGAGACGGAAACGCTCCGGCGGATGGTCCGGGAGACCCGGTTGTCCGTGGACAGCATGATCTATCCCATGTTCGTCACCGAGGGCGATGGGGTGAAGGAGGAGATTTCCTCGATGCCGGGGCAGTACCAGCTTTCGGTGGACGCGCTGGTGAAAGAGTGCGCCGAGGTGGTGGGGCTGAACATCCCGGCCGTTATTCTTTTCGGCCTTCCGAATCATAAGGACGATATCGCCTCGGAGGCCTACAGTGACAGGGGCGTGGTCCAGGAGGCTGTGCGCGCTCTCAAATTGGCCTATCCGGACTTGTGCGTCATCACCGATGTATGCCTGTGCGAGTACATGGATCACGGCCATTGCGGCATCGTCGAGGGGGACCGGATTCTGAACGACCCGACCCTCGAACTGCTTGAAAGAACCGCTGTGAGCCATGTGGCGGCGGGGGCCGACATGGTTGCACCTTCGGACATGATGGACGGGCGCATCGGGGGCATCCGAAAGGCCCTCGATCGGGCCGGATACCAACAGACTCCCATCATGGCCTATTCGGCGAAATTCGCGAGTTGCTTTTACGGCCCCTTCCGCGTTGCGGC
>DNYS01000019.1 GCA_003506735.1 Nitrospinota bacterium | reverse complement strand
TTGGGACTTTTTCAGCAGTCTCATAAATAGGGATTCATGCAAATGAACGAAGAAAAACGTGAATTCACTCGGTTCGCCTACCCATCCGGCAAAGAAGCGCCGGCGGTTGAACTCCTCGTTTTTTTGCCCGAACTCGCCGATGGGCCGCTTCATCCCGAGGATTTCAGCACGGGCGGCTTCAAGGTCAAATTGACCAAATGCCCGGCCGTTGACGACAGATGCGGATGCGACATTCAGGTATATGGGGTTTCTCTCGCCAACCTGAAGGGCCGTGTCGTCCGTGTCGAAGAAAACGGTACCGACCCCAAGACCTGGTCGGTGGGCCTATCGATCGATATTCCCGAGGATGATCGAGATCGCCTTTCCTCGCTTTTAATGGCTTTCATAAACGGAGAGGAGGAGCTCGTCGAATAGAGTTCGTCGAATAAAGGCCGTCGGCCCGCCGGCTCCGCGCGCCGCATGAAAATCCCTTTTGCTCCAGACCGGCCCAATCCAAACCGGCCCATTCCGATCGGAATTATTTTAATTATTTAAAAAATGGTGGTGTCCTAATTTGATTTCCCACTTCGCTCAAAAAGGTGGAAGGCCGAGCCATTTCCTGGCTTTTTCCATATCCCGAAAGATTCTCATTACATCTTTCCGAGTTTGCCCTTTCACCATTCTTGCTAATCCGAAATGCAAGTCCGCGTTGGTCACCACCGCTATCTTCTCTGGTAATTCATTTGCATCCTGATGGTGTGCGATTGTAGCGGTCTCTTCATTTGAAACCTGTAGGCCCGTCACGTTCCTAAAATCCACAAGCCGGTTGTATAAGCGTCCCCTGAAATCTGGCGCGTTTATTTCCCTCTGGGTCGCAATAATTTCCTGTGTCGTAACGGTGCCGCTTCCAACAGCGAAAACCATATTTTGTGCATCATCGACAGCGAATTTAATTGGCATTTTTTTTCAGGTGAATCAGGGGGGCACCTAAATTTGAAATCATCAATTCTTCCATCCTCCAAACATGATCCGAAATCCCCGCCTTCATCGCGGGGGCAACTTTCAATGTCTGATGTACCCACAAGATATTATGCCATGCGAAATGGAGTGCCAGCGCGCCTGTAAGTTTTCCGGCTTCTTTGAAAAGGCATTCGTTAGCCGAGTGAGCCGCCGCATTTGCATCCGCATCGTGAGATTCTGGCGCTCAATGTAGGACGTGAAAATCTTGTCCGGGTCCGGATGGCCGAAGATGCGTTCAGGCGTGGTTCTTATGAAACCGGTGGCGAATAGCCCTCCCGCCTCGCTCCGGTGCCGCCGTACATATTGCTCCACAAAGGCCCAATCCAAACCGGCCCATTCCGATCGGACCCTCCGGCCGGCCCGAATCCTACCTCAATCCTTTTACCGCTTCGGATATTTCGGAAAGAACGGCCGGATCCTCGATGGTCGCGGGGGTCTTGTATTCTTCTCCGTCCACAATTTTCGCCATGGAGCTTCGCAATATCTTGCCCGAGCGCGTCTTAGGCAATCGCTGGACGACGATGGCCTGCTTGAAGGAGGCCACCGGACCGATTTTATCGCGCACAAGCTGCACGGCCTCGTCTTCGACCTCCCCGGCTCCGCGATTGATCCCTGCGTTCAGGACCAAAAAGCCGAGCGGAAGCTGGCCCTTGAAATCGTCCCGCATACCAATAACGGCGCACTCGGCGACATCGGGATGGGAGGCCAAGACCTCCTCCATCGCGCCGGTCGATAAGCGGTGTCCGGCCACATTGATGATGTCGTCTGTCCGGGACATGACATAAAGATAACCGTCATCGTCTATGTATCCGGCATCGGCGGTCTTGTAGTATCCCGGATACTCGGAGAGATAAGAGTCGATGAAGCGCTCGTCCGCGTTCCACAGGGTGGGCAGCGAACCGGGCGGAAGAGGCAGCTTTACCGAAAGGGCTCCCATCTGGCCCCGCTCGACCTCCCGGCACTCGGAGTCCAGCACATGGAAATCCCATCCCGGAACGGGTTTCGTCGGAGAGCCGTGTTTCACGGGAAGGGGTTCGATGCCGTAGCAATTCGCCAGCATGGGCCAGCCGCTTTCGGTTTGCCAATAGTGGTCGATGACGGGAACCCCCAGCCGCTTTTCCGCCCACTGGAGGGTGTCGGGGTCCGACCGCTCTCCCGCGAGAAAGAGGGTCCGGAATCCGCTCAAATCGTGGTCTTTCATGAGCGCGCCATCGGGGTCGTCGCGCTTGATCGCCCGAAAGGCCGTCGGCGCCGTGAACAGGACCGATACCTTATGTTCCGAAATGATCCGCCAGAAAACCCCGGCGTCCGGTGTGCCCACGGGTTTTCCCTCGAAGAGGATGGTGGTGCACCCGTGGAGGAGCGGGGCGTATACGATATACGAGTGCCCAACGACCCAGCCCACATCCGAAGCGGCCCAGTAGACCTCTCCCGGCTCGACGCCGTACACGTATTTCATGGACCACTTGAGGGCGACCATGTGGCCGCCGTTGTCGCGGACGATCCCCTTGGGCTCGCCCGTGGTTCCGGAGGTGTAAAGAATATAGAGGGGGTCGGTCGAGGCGACCGGAACGCAATCGGCGGGTGTGGCGCCGCCCATCGCCTCGGTCCAGTCCACGTCGCGCTCCGGGACCATTTCCGCCCGGAGCTGGGGCCTTTGAAGAATAATGCACCGATTTGGCTTCTTGCTCGACAGGCGGATGGCTTCGTCCAAAAGCGGCTTGTAGGCCACGATGCCGGAGGGCTCGATCCCGCACGAGGCCGATATCATGACCTTGGGCGTTGCATCGTCGATCCGGGTGGCGAGTTCGCTGGCGGCGAAGCCGCCGAAGACCACCGAGTGGATCGCGCCGATCCGGGCGCAGGCCAGCATCGCGATGGCCGCCTCGGGGACCATCGGCATGTAGATGATCACCCGATCGCCCCGCACGACGCCCTGCGCCGACAGCGCCCCGGCGAAAAGGGCCACCTCGTCCCGCAATTCGCGGTAGGTGAACTTTTTGACGGCCCCCGTGATGGGGCTGTCGTAGATCAAGGCGAGTTGCCCAGCCCGGCCGTTCTCGACGTGGCGGTCAAGCGCGTTGTAGCAGGTGTTCACCTCGCCGCCCGTAAACCACCGGTAAAAAGGCGGGTTGGAATCGTCGAACACTTTTTCCCATTTCCGGTGCCAGTGCAGTTCCCCGGCCGCCTCCGCCCAAAAGGCTTGGGGGTCATCCAGGGAGCGCCTGTAGACTTCCGAATAATTCGCAGCCACTTTTTATTCCCCTATGAAAAGAATATCCCCCCCGCGCAGCCGGCGGGGTGCCGATTCCCATTTCTTGAGCCCGGCCACAGGCCGCGGATTCCCTGCGCCGCAATTATAAGAAAGGCGATCTTAAAATGATTTTCACTTTGCCGGGGCTGGAGCGGCCACCACTGCTATTCGGGGGGGCCCCGCCACGCCACGGCTGCACTCCTCCTGGAGGAGGACCACAGCATAACAACTCAGGTTGGGGTTATGAAATGGCTTCCAGGTGGAGGCCCTAAGAGGGGAGTTGTCCGGTTTTTTTCTGCAATGTGTTGAGGAGTTTCTCGGCATGCGAAAAATGGGGCTCGAGGACAAGAGCGCGGCGGAGGGTGCCGATGGACTGGTTGTAATCCTTGCTTTCGGCCAGGGCGATTGCCAAGTTAAAGTAAATTACAGCGTCATCGGGCACGACCGTGATGGCTTTCCGGAAGTTGGCGATAGCATCTTTGTATTTTTTCTGCCGGCGAAATGCAAGCCCGAGGCGGTTGAAATAATGGACGTTGTTGGGGTCCTCCGCGAGCGCGAAGCCATATTCGGCTTCCGCCAAATCGGCCCGCCCCATCTCCATGAAAAATTCCGCGGCCGCCGCGCTCTGGGACGCGGCGTCGGGCTCGGATTCAAGCGCATTGTGAAGCGCGATACGGGCCGCGTCTTCGTCGCCGTGCTCCATGAGTTGTTTGGCCATTTTAAACTGGTAATTTCGCACTAACCCCCGTTTCGCCGGATCCTCGATCCTACTTGAGGATCGGCCCCTTCGAATTTCTGAGAATTGTCCCGGGTGAGGGGGCGAGGGTCCCCTAGGATTCGAATTCCACCGCTCGCAAAAAGTGGGCCTCGGGCGGCCCGTCCATCAAATCGCCCAGGTTTTCGCGAAAATTCTTGTAGTGGGGCATCTCGCGGTGGGCGTCCAGGGCGGCTTGATCGCGCCAGCACTCGAAGAAGTGGAAGGTGCCGCTTCCATCTCGGGGCGTGTAGAGGTTGTAGAAGACACAGCCCTCCTCGGCCCTGGAGGGGGCGCACATCCCGCGGAGGAGGGTTTCGGCGCCGGCCTCTTTTCCGGCTCGGGGTTTGAGGGAGGCGAATATGAATACTTGGTCATCGGCCATTGGGAGTCTCCGGAAATTTCGAAATTGGGGGGCTATCCGTCGAGCGCGGCGTTCCAGCTCTCGATGTTGTCGCTCTGTGAATCGAGCAAGGCGTTTACATCTCCTTCGAAAGTAATTTTCTCGATGGCATCGCCCTTCTCGATCTTGTTCACCACCCGTATGCCCTCGGTCACACGCCCGAAGACGGTATGTTTTCCGTCAAGCCAGCCGGTAGCGGCGTGGGTGATGAAAAACTGAGAGCCGTTTGTGTTGGGGCCCGCGTTGGCCATGGAGAGAGTCCCGGGGCCGTCGTGGGTGAGATCGGGGGTGCACTCGTCCTCGAAGGTATAGCCGGGTCCGCCCGTGCCCGTTCCGAGGGGGCACCCGCCCTGGATCATGAAATTATCGATCACCCGGTGAAATTGAAGGCCGTCGTAATAGCCGCGCTGGGCCAAATTGATAAAATTCGCGGTTGTAACGGGGGTCTGTTCGGGAAACAGATCGAGGCTGATATCGCCTTTATTTGTTGAGATCACTACCGTTAAAGACATTCCGCAACTCCTTTTTGAAAAGACATCTTCGCTTGGATGCATCGAGTGAGTAGAAAGCGTGACCGGCAAAAAATTTTCCAGAGAATATCAGAAGAGGGCCTTGGGGGGAATGGGGGCGGAGAAGGGGTTGCGCGGGGCCGCAAGCGAGATGCGTTCAATTACCACGCGGGGGAGGGATTACTGTAATAGAAAATATTGAAATAATCGACGCGGGCGAGCTCTATTGTTGTACAGCTAGTCTTCTTCCCTA
>DNYS01000251.1:21233-21663 GCA_003506735.1 Nitrospinota bacterium | reverse complement strand
TGGGGGAATCGCAAATCTATATGGAAAATCCGGGCTTATATGTTGAAGGAGCGTTTTCGTGAAAGTGGAACCGGTTCTGGCGAAGTTGAACGAGCTCCGCAAGGACACCCAGGGAGAGAACAGCCCGGAGGAGGCGGCCATCTATCACGGATTTTGCTTTGTCTCTTTCGAGATGGGTGCGTTCACCGGATTTGTCGAGCAAGACACGCCTCCGACCGGGAAAAAAGGCGTCGAACCGGGAGAGGCCGCGAGAGGGATGCTCGAAACGCTGGAGGAGTTGCGCGAGGATGTATCGGGCGATGAGGAAGACATGGAATTCATCGCACTCGACAAGGCGGTGGCATTCATCTCCGCGACGCTCGGAGATTTTCAGCACTACCTGAACGAGGCGGGCGAAGGGATATCCTGAACGGCGATTCAAAAATGACGC
>DNYS01000251.1:19946-21186 GCA_003506735.1 Nitrospinota bacterium | reverse complement strand
CGGTGTCCCGGGGAAGGGGGGCCGTCCATGCGCGGGGTTCGAGTTTCCTTGGCGGCGGGCGGGTTTCTTGCGGCGGCCTTGCTTTGCCTCCCCGCCGGGGCCGCGAGCCGCCCCACCGCGAAAACCTCTCCCCGGCCTGGCCCTCCGATTCTCTACCGCTATGTCTTCGATGGCCGAAAGAGCCGGGTGTCGTTTACGTTTCGGGGGGTTGTCATTCCACATGACGGGTATTTCGGGGTCCTGAAAGGGGAAATCTTTCTGGGAGCGAGGGATCTGATCCGGAACGCGGCGGGAAATATGGAGATCCGGGCCGCTTCGGTGCGGGCGGAAAAATCCGATCAACAATGGATGCTCCATCATCAGGTTCTCGAAGCACCGCAGTTTCCCGCCATCGAGCTTCGGGTGTCGGGCGTAGAGGTGGTGGACGGCCCCGTGGTGCGCCGGTTCCGCTACCGCCGCAGCGAGAAAACCTGGCGGCTCCGGGCGGCGGGAATGCTGAAAATTCATGGGGCCGAAAAAAAGGTCCCCATTTCCTTCCAAGTATCGGACACGGGAACGAATCTGTATATCAGGGGCAGGGGAGTTCTCCGTCTTTCCGATTTCGGAATGTCCCGGCCCCGGGTGCTCCTGGTCGTGCCCGGAAGCGACACGGTCGAGGTCCGCGTCCGCATCGTGGCCGCCCCGGCTCCCCGCCGTGAGGAGCCGGACGCGCCGCGGCCATCGCAACGCAGGTGAAATCCAGCTACTCTAGGGTCATCCGACCGAACCATTTCCAGGACCGGTGCGGCCGGGCCTGCCAGGACTGAAGGAGGCAACGCCGTGGATTTTGAGTTTACCGAGATTCAGAACGATGTCCGGGCCATGATGAAGGATTTCGTCGCGCGCGAGGTCATGCCCATCGCGATGGAATATGAGCACGAGGACCGCTACCCGATGCCGGTGGTGAAAAAAATGAAGGAGCTCGGCTTCTTCGGCCTCACCATCCCCGAGGAATATGGCGGGGGCGGGCTGGACGAGGTTTGCTATGCCATCGCCATGGAAGAGCTTTCGGTCGGCTGGATGAGTGTCGCCGGTATTCTGGGCACCCACATGATGACCGCCTGGATGATCCTCCATTACGGGACCGAAGAGCAAAAGAGCACCTACCTGCCCAAGATGGCGACGGGCGAGTGGCACTCGGGCATGGCGCTCACCGAGCCGGGCTCGGGCTCGGACGCCGCCGCCCTGCGCACGACCGCCG
>DNYS01000251.1:19174-19824 GCA_003506735.1 Nitrospinota bacterium | reverse complement strand
GAAAACGGCACCATGTTTTCCGTCTTCACGCGAACCGACCCGGACGCCCCGAAGGCGAAGGGAATTTCGTGCATCATGGTCCACAAGGGAACGCCGGGGTTTCAGGTGAGCCGGCACCTCAAGAAAATGGGCTACCGGGGAATCCGGACGAGCGAGCTGATATTCGAGGACGCGCGCGTTCCGCTCGAAAACCTCTTGGGCGGGAAGAACGAGGGATTTCCCATGATCATGAGCGCCCTGGAGGGCGGGCGCATCAACGTCGCCGCCCGCAGCGTGGGCCTCGCGCGGGCCGCCTTCGAGGATTCGGTACGCTACGCCCAGCAAAGGGAAACCTTCGGCAAACCCCTCGCCCAGCATCAACTCATCGCCGCCAAGCTGGCCGAAATGGCCACGCGAATTGAGGCCTCGAAGCTCCTCACCTATCAGGCGGCCACCATGAAGGCGGCGGGCAAGCGGTGTGACCTCGAGGCCGGCATGGCGAAGTTCATGGCCTCCGAGACGGCCGAATTCTGCGCGAGCGAGGCCATCCAGGTCCACGGCGGGATGGGCTACATTCAGGAGCTTCCGGTCGAGCGCTACTTCCGCGACTCCAAGCTCCTCGTCGTCGGCGAGGGGTCGAACGAAATCCAGCGGCTCATCATCGCCAAGCG
>DNYS01000251.1:10512-19081 GCA_003506735.1 Nitrospinota bacterium | reverse complement strand
GGGGAGGTCATCAAGCACCGCCCGGGGCGGACGATATTGGAGTCGGACAACACCCAGTTCACTCTGCTCACGGGCAATACCCACCCGATTCATTTCGATCACCACTATGCGTCCAAGACCCAGTTCGGCAAGCCGCTCGTGAACTCGGCTCTCACGCTTGCCGTCGTGACCGGGATGTCGGTGACCGACACCTCCTACCGATCGATCGCCAACCTCGAGTGGGAGTTCATCAAGATGCCCAACCCGGTTTTTCATGGGGACACTCTTTACGCGGAAACCGAAATTCTCGATAAGCGCGAGTCGCGCTCCAAGCCCGACCGCGGAATCCTCCACATGGAGACCCGCGCCCACAACCAGCGGGGCGAGCTCATCATGGAATTCCGGCGCAAGTCGCTTGTCGCGAAAAAGGGCATGGGCGCCATCCCCGACTACGAGAACATCCCCCTCGACGGGAAGTAGGCTCAGCGGAGATCAGGCGGATGCCGCCCTCCCCCGCGCCTCGGTAACGCACCAGGGCGCGAAGGCCCCAATGGCCGGCCACGCCCGGCACCGGTGTTTTAAGTGCTTCGCATCACTCCGGTCCCAGGGAATTTCCGCTGCTCGAAGGGGCGGTTGCCGAATCGACCGACCGGCCGAGGTCGCCGGAGGGGATCCTCCTTTGCCCGCTCCGATTCGATTCGTTAAGATAAAAAACAATCCGTTACGATTCGATAAAGTTCCTCCGGCCGGGAATGGTCCGGCCGGGGCCGGCGCAGCGGTTCTCGCCAATGTTCGTGCGCAACGAGAAAGGAGACACCATGTCCGATGAACATTATCCCATGCTGATCGGCGGCCAGTGGGTCGAGGCCGATGACAATGGGCGGTTCGAGGTCGATGACCCGGCAACGGGAGAGACGGTGGCCACCGTGGCCGACGGGGGCGTCGCCGAGATGGCGCGGGCCATTGACGCGGCCCATGCGGCGTTTCCGGGTTGGTCCACCACCCCCGGCAAGGAGCGCGGGGCGATCCTCCGAAAAATCGAACTCGGAATCCTGGATCGGGTGGAGGAGATCGGGCGGCTGATGGTGCTCGAAAACGGCAAGCCCTTTGCCGAGGCCAAGGGCGAGGTGGGTTTTTCGGCGGGTTATTTCAACTGGTATGCCGAGGAGGCGCGCCGCGCCTACGGAGAAACGGTCCCCTCTCCATTCGCGAACAAGCGCCTCTGGGTCCAGGCCTCGCCGGTCGGCGTTGTGGGCGCCATCACGCCCTGGAATTTTCCGGCCAACATGATCACCCGCAAGATCGCCCCCGCGATGGCCGCGGGCTGCACGGTTGTGCTCAGGCCCTCTTCAGCCACCCCGCTGACCGCGCTGGCGATCGCCAAGGCCTGCCATGAGGCGGGGCTTCCGCCCGGTGTGCTCAACGTTGTGACGGGAAAGCGCTCGGGCCCAATGGCGGGCGAGCTCATGAAAAACCCGAAAGTCAAGAAAATCGGCTTCACCGGATCGACCGACGTGGGGAAGATCCTCATGGAACAGGCCGCTTCCCAGATCAAGCGGATCACGTTCGAACTGGGCGGGAACGCGCCGTTCATCGTGTTCGATGACGCCGACTTGGACGCCGCGGTCGAGGGGGCGGTCGGGATCAAATATCTGCGCGTCGGCGGGCAATCGTGCATCTGCGCGAACCGCATCTATATCCAGGAAGGCATCGCGGATCGCTTCATCCCCGCCTTCGTCGAAAAGGTCAAGGTGCTCAAAGTCGGGCCGGGCTTCGAGCTGGGCATGCAGGTGGGGCCCATGATCAGCGAGAGCGCCCGCAAGGGGATTCACGCTCTGGTCGTGGACGCCAAGGAGCGGGGGGCGGAGGTGCTGGCGGGCGGCGATTCGCTCACCGAAGGGGCTCTCGCGAAGGGCTATTTCTACGCGCCCACCGTGCTTTTGGGCGTCGAGGACAGCTGGCCCGTCTGCCAGGAGGAGATATTCGGCCCGGTGGCGCCCGTCATGACTTTCAAAACCGAAGAAGAGCTCATCCCCCGGGCGAACGATACGATCTTCGGCCTGGCGTGCTACCTCTACACCCGGGATGTGGCGCGCGTGGTGCGTGTGACCGAACAGCTCGACTACGGGCTCATCGGGGTGAACGACGCCGCCGGATACACCCACGAGATACCCTTCGGCGGATTCAAGGAGAGTGGCCTTGGCCGTGAGGGCGGCAAGCAAGGCCTCGCCATGTACCTGGAGGTCAAATCGGTGGTGCTGAATTTGGGCTGATCGCACCGGGGGCGTTCGAATCGACGTTTGAGTGAATTGTTTCCGGGTGAATGTATCGCCGCTCGGCCCGCCCCGCCTCCCCCGGGCCGGGCATCCGTGTAGTTTCCTCCCATTTTCCCTTTCGATCCGGAATGGGCTCGTGGTAGTATCTGCGGCTCTGCGTTCGCCCTGGAGGCCTTGACTGCCGTCCTGGGTGGCTTGTGATGCGTTCTCATTCGTCCCCTCGTTGGGGCGGGTTTTATTATCCCTTTGATTGAGGAAATTCGAATGACGGTTGGAGAACTAAATCCGCACCTGCGTCTTCTTCTGGGCCCCGGGCCCAGCCCTGTCCACCCCCGCGTACTCAAGACGATGAGCACGAACGTGGTTGGCCATTTGGACCCGGACTTTCTCCAGGTGATGGACGATTGCAGGTCATGCTCCGGGATCTTTTCGGGACGAAAAACCGCGTGACCTTCCCCGTATCCGGAACCGGCAGCGCTGGGATGGAAGCTGCGGTGTGCAACGTGATCGAGCCGGGCGATAAGGCCATCATCTGCATCAACGGCGTTTTCGGAACCCGTATGGCCGATGTCGCCGACCGCTACGGGGCCGAGGTCATCCTAGTCGAGGTCCCCTGGGGCCAGCCCATCGATCCGGCGGATGTAAAAAAGGCGCTCGACGCGAATCCGGACGCCACCCTGGTGGGCATCGTCCACGCCGAAACGAGCACGGGCGTGCTTCAGCCGATGGAGGAGATTGGGGCTGCCTGCCAGAGCCACGGTGCCCTCCTCCTCCTGGATTGCGTGACCTCGCTCGGTGGCGTGCCGGTCGAGGTGGACAAGTGGGGCGTCGAGATCGCCTACAGCGGAACCCAGAAGTGCCTTTCCTGCCCGCCGGGGTTGGCCCCGCTGACCATGAGCGAGCGGGCTCTCGGGAAAATGCGCGAGCGAAAGGACAAGGTGAAAAGCTGGTACTTCGATGTTTCGATGATCGAAAAATACTGGGGGAGCGACCGCTCCTACCACCACACCGGACCCATCACGATGAACTACGCCATCCGCGAAGCCCTCCGGCTGGTGTTCGAGGAGGGGCTGAAGAACCGCTTCGCCCGCCATGCCCTGGCCTGCAAGGCGCTTCAGGCCGGAATCGAGGCCCTGGGCCTGTCCATGTTCGCCCAGGAGGGAGCCCGCACCCCTACCCTCAATACGGTCGCCATCGGCGGGAATATCGACGATGCCGAGGTCCGCAAGGCGCTTCTCCACGACTTTGACATCGAAATCGGAGGCGGGCTGGGCCCTGTCGCGGGCAAAGCCTGGAGAATTGGCTTGATGGGCCATGGTGCCCAGCAGGCGAATGTGACCTATCTGATATCGGCATTGGAGGTGATTTTCAAGAAGTTAGGGTATACTGACCGGGTGGGCGATGCGTCGGCCGCCGCCACGCGTGTGTATGCGGAGGCCATCGCCTGAGCGATCAGTGAAAGGAGCCACTGCGATGTTCCCGTTCGGAGTTACGGAAATCCTTGTCGTCCTCCTGATCTGCGTGCTTGTATTTGGCGCAAAGCGCCTGCCCGAAATCGGCTCCGGCCTGGCTTCGGGGATCAAGAACTTCAAGAAGGGGCTCAGCGGCGACGAATTGCCCGAAAAGAAGGAAGAGCCCGTGGCCTCGGTCACCGGAAAACCGGCTGACGGGGATAATGGCTAGGGCGGCGCTCTAAGAGAAGTAACTATGACCAGCCTCCGAGCGCAGGTGCTCTAAGGCGCCGACATCCATGCGGCGCTAGGAGACCGCGCCGAAGGGTCGCGCTGGAAACGGGGCGGCCTCCCGGTATCTGGAAAGGAGCGCTGGGCCGGTGGCATTGCCGGGGTTCCCTCTGGACCCTCCGGCGCCTCGAAAGAGATGGCCGGATGCCATGCCAGCCCCGCGTTTGCGGCGGCTGGCTTTTTCATTTCCACTTTTATCCGGCGGAATGGAGCGGGAGATTGGAATTTTTCAAGGTTGTATCGCCCGAGGAGGCCCGTGAGGCGGCGAGGGGTTTTCTTCCCCTGCCGGCCGAGGAGGTTTCCTCGTTCGACGCCGTGGGCCGCGTCCTGGCCGAGGATGTCCTCAGCCCGGAGAGTCTTCCCGAGTTCGCCCGGTCCATCATGGACGGGTATGCCGTCCGGGCACCGGATACATTTGGCGCGAGCGATTCGATCCCAGCCTATCTGGAGCTTGTGGGCCATGTCCCCATGGGGTCGGCCCCGGCGTTCGAGGTGGGCAGAGGCCAAGCGGCCCGGATCAACACCGGAGGGATGATGCCCGCCGGCGCCGATGCCGTCGTGATGGAGGAGTACACCACCGCTCCCGACGAGGGGACGGTGGAAATCCGCCGGCCCGGAGCGGTGGGCGAAAACGTTCTTGGCGTGGGCGACGATTTAAAGGCGGGCGAGCGCATTCTCCCGGCGGGGTCCCGGCTTCGAAGCCAGGATATCGGCGCCTTCTCGGCGGTGGGGATCACGGCGCTCAAGGTCCACCGCCGGCCGCGTGTGGCAATTCTTCCGACGGGGGATGAACTGGTGGACCCAAGCCAGAAGCCCGGCCCCGGCCAGATTCGGGACATCAACCGCTTCTCGCTGGCGGCGGCCGTAATCGAGTCGGGGGGGATTCCCGAAACCGAGGAGATTCTTCCGGACGATCTGGCCACCATCAAAAGCCGTCTGGCCGAAGCGGTGGAGCGCGTGGATGTGGCTCTGATATCGGGTGGCAGTTCGATAGGGATGCGCGATTTCGCCGTCGAGGCCATCGACTCGCTTGGAGAGCCCGGCGTGCTCGTTCACGGGATTTCCATCAAGCCGGGAAAGCCCACCATCATCGGCCGTGTGCGGCGCGGGGGGGCCGATAAGGCGGTGGTCGGGATACCGGGACACCCGGTTTCGGCGCTGATGATCTTTCATGCTTTCGTGAGGCCCATCCTCCGCCAGTTGAGCGGCGAGGCGGCCTCGGAGCTGGACCGCGAAAAGGGGGTTCTCGCCAGACTCTCGAGAAATCTGCCCTCCGCGCCGGGACGCGAGGATCTGGTTCGCGTCAAGCTGGAGCGGGAGGGAGAGGGGTTCGCCGCCCATCCCCTGATGGGCAATTCGGCGATGATATCGACCATGACGGGTGCGGACGGGTTCATCACGGTCCCGCTCGAAAACGAAGGCATCAGGGCCGGCGCGGAGGTTCGCGTCACCCTTTACTGAGCCATTTTAGTAGAAGTCTGGGTTAAAAAAGGTAAGGTTTAGCCGAAAATGAGCGATACCGCCCTTCCCCTAGCGGGACGAACCATCTACCTCGATAACATCCCGCGCGAGGAGGCCCTCGCGCGCCTGCTCGAAAAGATGCCGCCGTCGCCCTTTCTTCCTTTTGAAATAATTCCCGTCCCAAATGCACTTGGGCGCATCACGGCCGAGGCCGTCCACGCGGCCATATCGAGTCCGCATTTTCATGCCGCCGCCATGGACGGTTTCGCGGTCCGTGCCGAAAACACCTTCGGGGCATCTGTAGTCGAGCCCAGGGCGCTTTTGACCGGCGTGGACGCGTTTCCCGTCGATACGGGCGATCCACTGCCGGAAGGGACGGACGCGGTGATCATGGTCGAGGTCGTGAACGAGATCGATTCGGAGACGATCGAGATCGAGGCGGCGGTCGTCCCCTGGAACCATGTCCGCGTTGCGGGAGAGGATGTGGTCCAGGGCGATCTACTGCTTCCGCCGGGCCACCGTCTCCGCCCCTACGATCTCGGCGGCATCCTCGCCGCCGGCATCACCGAGGTGGCGGTCCGAACGGCTCCCGTCGTGGCCATTATCCCCACGGGGGATGAACTGGTCTCGCCGGGGGCGGACCTCAAGCCGGGCGATCTGGTCGAATTCAACTCGGTTATCCTTTCGGGGTACATCACCGAATGGGGCGGTGCGCCTTTTGTGTATCCCATCATCGAGGATCGCTTCGAGGCCATCGAGGAGGCCGCCCGGGACGCTCTCGAGTGCGCCGACATCGTGCTCGTGAACGCGGGCTCGTCCGCCGGGCGCGAGGATTTCACCTCGGCCGTCGTGAAAAAGATCGGCGAGCTCCTCGTCCACGGCGTCGCGATCTTTCCGGGGAAGCCGACGATTCTCGGCGTGGGCAAATCCAGCGCCGGCCAGGTGAAGCCCCTGATCGGAATTCCCGGATATCCGGTATCGGCGGTGCTCGCCCTTCAGGAGTTCGTCCGCCCGCTGATGGCGCACATGGCGGGAGCTCCCACCCATGGGCATTCCGCCGCCACCGCCGTGATGAGCCGCAAGAGCGCCTCCCGGCTGGGGATGGAGGAGTTCCTCCGGGTCAAGCTTGGCGAGGTCGGCGGGCGCCTGGTCGCCCTTCCCGCCAAGCGGGGCGCCAGCGTAATCAGCAGCCTCATCGAGGCCGACGGGGTGGTGCGGGTCCCGCCGGGCTCGGAGGGAATCGAGGCGGGCGAGGAGGTGGGGGTCGAGCTGCTTCGCCCGCTCAGCGAAATCCGGGGCAACATCCTGATGGCGGGAAGCCACGATAATGCGCTGGACCTTCTGGCGAGCCGTGTGCGGTCGCGGTTCCGTGAGATGAGCCTGTCCACTTCGGCGGTTGGATCGATGGCGGGCCTCATAGCCGTCAAGAACGGGGAGGCCCACCTGGCGGGCAGCCATCTGCTCGATCCCGAAACGGGCGATTACAACTGGAGCTATATCCGCCGATATCTGAAGGGGCGCGAGGTCGTGGCCGTCAATTTCGTCCAGCGTGAGCAGGGAATCTTCCTGCCGGCGGGGAATCCCAAGGGGATCGCCTCGCTCGCCGATCTCGCGCGCGGGGACGTCGCCATCGTCAACCGCCAGAACGGGGCGGGGACCCGGGTGCTTCTGGATCACCTGCTCGCCGAGGCGGGAATATCGCCCGGCGATGTGAACGGGTACGGGAACGTCGAGACGACGCATGTGGCGGTGGCCATGGCCGTCGCCGGAGGGAGGGCCGACGCCGGGCTCGGCATATTCGCCGCCGCCAGTCTCTTGGGCCTCGAATTCGTATCGCTGGGCTGGGAGCGCTTCGATTTCATCGTTCCGGCCGAGTATTGGGAGACGCAGGCCATCCAGCGGCTGATCGGGGTTTTGCGCGAGCCCGACTTCGCGGAAAGCGTCGAGGCGCTGGGTGGATACAAAACGGACCTGACCGGGCAGGTGTTGACACCCCCCGGCGATAAATAACGGGAGCTATTCGATGCCACTTTACGACAACTATGGCCGGGCGCACGACGATCTGCGGATCTCGGTGACGGACCGGTGTAATTTCCGGTGTTTTTACTGCATGCCCGAGGAGGGCATGACCTTTCTTCCGCACGATGAGATTTTGACCTACGAGGAAATCTTCCGGGTCGTCCGAATCACGACAGAGCTGGGTTTCACGAGCTACCACCTCACGGGGGGTGAGCCTTTGCTGCGGAAGGATCTGGACGTTCTGATCCGCGGGATGCTCGACATCCAGCCCGGAATGGATCTGGCGCTCACAACGAACGGGGTGTTTCTGCCCCGGATGGCCCAGCGGCTTTTCGATGCGGGGCTCCGGCGTATCAATATCAGCCTGGATACGCTCGATGAGACCAAGTTTTTGCTGATGACGCGCCGGAACCAGCTGAGCCAGGTGATGGAAGGGATCGAGGCGGCCGCGGCCGCGGGATTTAGCCCGATCAAAATCAACGCGGTGGCGCTCAAGAATTTGACCGAAGAGGAGCTTCCCCGGTTTGGCGCCTGGGCGCGCGAGACGGGCTACATCGTGCGGTTCATCGAATACATGCCGCTCGACGCCGATCAGGCCTGGAATCCCGAAAAAGTGCTCTCCGCCGAAGAAATTCTCAAGGGCCTCTCAAGCGAGGGCGAACTGGAGCTGGTCTCCGGGAATCCCTCGGACCCGGCCACGCGCTACCGCTACAAGGACGGCCGGGGGGAGATCGGCGTCATCGCCTCGGTGACACGGCCATTTTGCGAGAGCTGCAACCGGATTCGCCTGACCGCCGAGGGCGAGATCAGGACCTGCCTGTTCTCGACGGTGGAGCACGACATCAAGGCCCTCCTCCGCGGGGGAGAATCGGACGATGCCATCAAAAGCTGGCTCGCCGGCGTTGTCCGCACCAAAACCCCCGGCCACCTCATCGGACAAAAAGAATTCGTCCAGCCCAAGCGGACGATGAGCGCCATCGGAGGCTGACGCTGGGGTCTATCCAACCTGCCCCCCCCACTGGGCCCCCCCGAGGCGCATGGCCGGTCGGCAGGAATAACCTTTAGCCCACCGCCTCAGGATTCCGATCCCGT
>DNYS01000251.1:10182-10422 GCA_003506735.1 Nitrospinota bacterium | reverse complement strand
TGCTTGTTTCCATTGAATAAAGATGATTCAATCTCCGAATCATTTGTGTCGATAAATTGGGAATACTCGGGAAATCCGCTTTCGGGTATAATCTATTGTGCCGCTGAGATAATGATCAGCCCTATGCGGAATCCGATGTCGTCCATAACAGGGATGTACGGCCGGCCTGGGGCTTGGGTTCGTTCCAGGGCGGTTTTGCGCTGTTTTTCTGTTTTTTTCCTCCTCCTTTACGTCCTCCTG
>DNYS01000251.1:614-10132 GCA_003506735.1 Nitrospinota bacterium | reverse complement strand
GTCCTCCTGCAGCTTTCCCCCCCCGCCGAGGCCCGCCGCCATCGCCGGCGCCGCAGGGCGGTTCTGCCAGTCCAGATGCAGAAAGCCGCCGTGGGCCGGATCGGCCGGGGCGTCACCGCGACCGGAACCCTTTATCCAATGAGCGAAGTGAAGCTCATGTCCCGGGCCGAAGGCCAGGTGGAGGGGGTGGAGGTTCGCGAGGGAGACCGCCTGCTCAAAGGCCAGGTTCTCGCTACGCTCGATTCCACGATTCACCGAATTCAGCTTGCGCTGGCCGAAAGCCAGCTGGCCGCCGTGCGCGCCCGCCTCAAGAAGCTCAAGGCCGGATACCGTCCCCAGGAGATCGCCGCCGCCGCCGCCGGCGTCGCTCAGACCCGCGCATCGCTCAAGCGGTCCGAGGCCGAACTCGCCTCCGCCGAGGCCCGCCTGCAAGAGGCCGAAGCCAACTCCAGGGCGCTGGAATCCATGTTCAAGCGCGGGGTGATCAGCCGCCAGGAATGGCTCAAGGTCTCCACGGCGGCCCTTCGCGCCCGCGCCGATATCGCCGAGCGGAAAGCCCGTCTCGCCGAGGACGAGGCGCGCATCAATGTCGCCGAGGAGGGGTTGAAGCTGAAGCGCCTGGGAAGCCGCGTAGAGGATATCGAAGCCGCCCGGGCGGAGGAGCAGCAGGCCCTTCACAGGGTGCGCCTCCTTTGGACGCAGCTCGAATATTTCGAAATTCTGTCCCCGATATCGGGCATCGTCATCGAGCGGAAAGTGGAGCCGGGCGATCTGGCGGTGAACCGCGCCCATTTGTTTACGCTGGCCCAGGTACGCAAACTGCGCGTCCGAATCCGGGTGAGCGAGCTGGATCTTCCCCGGCTGCGAAAGGGGCAAAATGCCCGGATCGAGCTCGACGCCTACCGTGGGCGGAAATTTCGCGGAAAACTGACGCGGATTTTCCCCAACGTCGATCCCCGGTCGCGTCAGGTCATTGTCGAGGTGGAACTGGACAACGCCGATCTTTCTCTTCGGCCGGGACTGCTCGCCCGCGTGAAGTTCGAGGCGAGGATGGGCCGGGAGGTGATCAACCTTCCGGTGCACGCCGTCGTGTGGGACGGCGATCAAAACAGCAAATGGGGTCATATTTTCGTTGTCAAGAAAATAGCCCGCCGGGAAAAAGGAAAAAAAGATGGGTCCGCCGAACGCAACGGCCGCCCCCGGAACAACGGGCGGCGCGTTCGGAAAGCGGGCACGGCCGAGGCGAAAGAATCCGCCCGGAGAGGCCCGCGCCGGCGCGGGAGGGGCCGGGGACGGGGGCCGAAGTTTGTCGCCGTCAAGCGATTGGTTCAACTGGGAGAAATGGTTGACGGGCGGATCGAGATTCTGAAGGGTCTCAAGGTAGGCGAGAAAGTCATCGTCAGCGCGACGGGCCAGCTCAGGGACGGAAAGCCCATCCGGATCGTCGGACCCTAAAAAGAGAATTTCATGTCTCTCAGCCGTTTGTGTATCAGCAGACCGGTCGGAACCATCATGGGCGTGGTCTGCGCCCTGGTTCTGGGCCTGTTTGCGCTGACGCGCCTTCCGGTGGATTTCCTTCCCCGAATCATATATCCGCGGATATTCATCGGAATCGACTTTGAGGGCGCCGATGCCAAGGTGGTCGAGGAGCAGGTAACCAAGGTCGTCGAGCGCGAACTCGCCACCACCCAGGGACTCGTCCGGATAATATCGCGCAGCCGCGAGGGCGCCGCCCGGATTTGGATGTTCTTCGACTTTAAACGCAACATCGATCTGGCCCTCCAGGACGCCATCCAGAAATTCAACGTGGCGCGGCGCAACCTGCCCGACGAGATTCAGGCCGAGCTTCAAAATACCCGCATATTTAAATCGGATCCGGCCCAGGTCCCCATCATCGAATTCGCGCTATCCTCGAAAACCCTGCGCGGCCCGAAACTGCAAACCTGGGCCAGGAAGGTGCTCATTCCGCAACTCATGATCGTCCCCGGCATCGCCTCGGTGGAGGCTTTTGGCGGCCAGGGCGAGGAAATCCAGGTGTTGGTGGACTTTCTCCGGATGCAGGGACTCGGCCTGAATCTTCCCGCCGTTCTCCGGCGGATTCGCTCGGAGAACATGGACATGTCGGCCGGCCGCGTGAAGACGGCCGACCGGGAATACTCCAGCCGGACCGCGGGAAAGCTCCGAAACAAGGAAGAACTCCGGAACCTGATTTTTCCGACCCAGGACGGCCGCCTGGTATCCCTTCGGGATTTTGCCAAAGTGGAGGAACGGGGAAGGGAGCGGCGAATATTCGTGTGGCTCAATGGCGAGGAAAGCATCAAGGTCGTGGCCCTCAAGCAGCCGGATTCGAACACCATCACCGTTGTGGACGGTTTGAAGGCCCGGATGAATTTTCTCCAGCGCTACGGCATTATCCCGAAGGATATTTCGCTCATCCCGATTTCCGATCAGAGTTTTTTCATTCGCTCCTCGATTCGAAATGTCCTTGCCTCCGCGTTCGTGGGCGGGCTGCTGGCGGTGACGGTGGTCATCCTGTTTCTCGGGAGCCTCCGCCGGACGTTCATCATCGGCCTGGCGATTCCCGTCGCCTCGATATTCACGTTTTTCCTCATGTGGATGGGCGGGTTCACCTTCAACATATTCAGTCTCGGCGGGGTGGCGCTCGGGGTCGGCATGCTTGTCGATAATGCCATCGTCATGCTCGAGAACATCTCCCGCCACCAGGACAAGGGAGAGAATCCGGTCGAGTCGGCCGTGGCCGCCGCGAAAGAGGTCGAGAGCGCCATGGTGGCCTCCACGATGACCAACGTAGCGGCGGTGCTGCCCTTCCTGCTCGTCTCCGGATACGTCGCGCTATTGTTTCGCGAGTTGATCGTTACGATCACGTTCGCGTTTTTATGCAGCCTTTTTGTCGGCCTCACGGTCGTGCCCATGCTCTCGGCGCGGATGCTCCAGTTGCCGATGACGAGCGGCATTGGGCGCTTTCCGCTTTTCCGGTTCTCCGGCTGGCTCGTGGAGCGCGCGAGCGCGGCCTACAGGTTCATCCTGGGGCCGGCTTTGCGGGTGGGGTGGCTGGTAATCGTCCTCGCGCTCGGGCTTTGTTCGAGCGCCTACTTCCTGATTGACCAGCTGGGGAACGAGTTGATTCCCCAAGTGGACGATGGGCGCGTTACGGTGGGCATCCGCTTCTCGCCGGGAGGAAAGCTTGAATACACAAAAAAAGTGACCCTGAGAATCCACGACATGCTGCTGGCGGACCCGGAGGTGGACAAGGTGTTCGCCACCGCCGGAGGCATGCTGTACGGCAGGAACTTTTCGGCCTCGGCCTCGCGGGCGCGCATCGCCGTGAATCTGAAACAGGGGGTCGGCGTTTTCGACTATTTGAAAAAGCTTCGGCCCAGGCTGGCCCGTCTCGAATATCCCGACGCCCGGATATTCGCTTACAAGAGCCGCGTGCGGGGGCTGCGCACATCGAACAATCGGCACAACAGGAGCTTTTCGCTCGGAGTACGGGGCGAGGACTTGACCGTCATTAACCGCCTCGCCGAGGAATTGGTGGACCGCCTCCAGGGGATTCCCGGCCTCAACAACGTGCAGGTGAACGAGGATCGCCCACGGCCGGAGTTTCGTGTAGAAATCAACCGGCAGCGGGCGGCCGAGTTGGGCCTCTCGGTTGAAGACGTGGGCGACACCGTGAGCACGGCCATCGACGGGTCGGTCGCCACCTATCTGAACCGCCTCGACCGGCGGGTGCCCGTCCGCGTGAAGCTGGCCGATACGGAAATCCGGAGCGAGCAGGATCTGGAAAATCTCCCCCTCTTTCCCCCGGGCCGCGAACCCACGCGGCTGGGCCACGTCGCCCGTGTGCGCTACGGGACGGGCAGCTCGACCATCGCGCGAATGGACCAGTACCGGATTGTCCAGGTCACGGGGGATATCCAGGACCGGTCCATAGGGGAAGTCGGCCAGGATGTGCGCGCCCGGATCGCCGGTATGGAGATTCCGCGCGGCTACTTTATTCTTCCGGGCGACGATGAAGAGAATCTGAGAAAATCGAACCGCGAGCTGTTGATTCTCGCCTTGTTGTCCATTTTCTTGGTGTATGTCGTGATGGCGATCCAATACGATTCGCTGGTCAATCCATTCGTTATTATCTTCGCGGTGCCGCCCGCGCTGTCGGGAGCACTGTTCGGGCTCTACCTCACGGGCACGCCTTTTGGCTCGACTGTTTTGATTGGGGTGATTCTCCTGGTGGGGATCGTTGTGAACAACTCTATCGTGATGGTGGACTACATCGAGCGGCTGCGCGGGGAGGGCATGGAGCTGCGCGAGGCGATCATCGCCGGCGCATCGGTTCGGCTCCGTCCCATTCTCATGACCACGCTCACCACCGTGTTCGCGCTTATCCCGCTGGCGCTGGGGTGGGGACAGGGCTCCGAAATGCTCCAGCCGCTGGGGATCGTCGTTTTGAGTGGCCTCTCGCTCTCGACCTTGCTCACCCTCTTCCTGGTTCCCTGCATCTACTATTTGGCCCAAAAAGGCGTCGCCCGCCTCCGCTCTTGGGTGGGTTTGGCCCCGAGAGAATTTTCCCCCTCGCGTTAGGCGGCCCCACCCTCCTGTTTCATATGGCTGGCATCTCCCGGTAAAGCCAAGTAAGATTTCCCCGATATTTCGCCCCGCCATTTTCGCATGGAGAAACGATGGCGAGCAGAGCCAGAAAAAAAGACGGTTCCGGCATCGGTCCCCTGATTCGCTCGGATGGGCGCATGCCCGATGAGTGCCGGGAGGTGAAGGCCCACCTCAACTATATTCAGACGGCTCCGGGGAGTTGTCTTTTCGAGATGGGCAACACCCGGGTTCTTTGCACGGCGACGACCGAAGACCAGGTGCCGCCCCACAAGAGGGGAACGGGCGAGGGTTGGGTCACGGCCGAGTATTCCATGCTGCCGGGCAGCGGCACCTCCCGCGTTCCCCGATCGCGGTCGAGGAGCGGCCGGACGCTCGAAATTCAGCGCCTCATCGGGCGCTCGATGCGCGCCGTTGTGGACCTGTCCCTGCTCGGGGAGCGGACGATGTATATCGATTGCGATGTGCTCCAGGCGGACGGGGGAACGAGGTGCGCCTCGATCACGGGGGGGTTTCTGGCGCTTTCCTTGGCGGTGGATACGTTGATGAAAACGGGGGGACTCAAAAAAAACCCGTTGATAGGTTCCGTCGCGGCGGTAAGCGTCGGCATCATTGGAATCACGCCCATCCTCGATCTGGATTACGGCGAGGATGTCGAGGCCGAGGTGGACATGAACGTCGTCATGACGGAGCAGGGCCGGTTTGTCGAGATCCAGGGGACGGCCGAGGGGGAGCCTTTCGATAAATCCGACATGAACCGTCTGATCGATTTGGCGGAAATCGGGATCCACCAGCTTCTGGACATACAGGCGCGCCATCTGGACGCAGCCTGAGGCCCCGCCACAGCTTGAAAATCATTTTTGCCACTCGAAACCCGGGGAAGGTCCGAGAGCTGAAAATGGCGCTCGAGGGCCTTCCGGTCTCCGCGCTCTCCCAGGACGAAGCGGGCATCGATATCCATGTCGCCGAGGACGGCGCCACCTACGCCGAAAACGCGCTGCTGAAAGCCGAGGCGGTGTCCCGGGCGGCGGGGCTACCCGCGCTGGCGGACGATTCGGGCATCGAGGTGGACGCGCTTCCCGAGGAACTCGGCGTCCATTCGGCCCGGTTCGGCGGAGAAGGGCTGGGCGAGGGGGGGCGCAACCGCCTGCTCCTGGAGCGGCTCAAGGATGTGGAAGAGAGCCGGCGCGGGGGACGGTATGTTTGTGTCCTTGCTTTTTGCCGGCCTGGCAAGGAGCCGGTTTATTTCGAGGGGGAGATGAGAGGAAAAATCCTGAGGTCGCCGCGCGGCGAGGGGGGATTCGGCTACGATCCGCTCATGTATCTTCCCTCGAATGGCTGCACCGTTGCCGAACTCAGCCTGGAGAGCAAAAACCGGATCAGCCACAGGGGACGGGCGCTGAGCGCCTTCCGCGGTTGGCTCGCCGGGGAACTTGGCGTGGGGGATGTTCGGGATTCATGATTCAGGCGCCATTATTTTTTTGATCCATGTTGGAGGGAGTCATCGATGGACAGGGTAGGGCAAATCGGCCTGGACGAGGCGGAGGGCGAAACGGCCCGGTTTTTCGAGGCCACGACGCGGATGCTGGGCCGCGTGCCGCATTCGTTTCGCATTTTGGCGAACACGCCGCTTGTCGCGCGGATGTTGCTGCTTTTCAACGCGACGATGCAGCGGGAAGGGGCCGGCAGCGTCCTTTCGTGCAAGATTAAGGAAATGGCCGTCATCAAGACCAGCCAGTTGAACGGATGCAATTACTGACTGACCCACAATATGGCGCTTGGTCAAGCGACAGGGATCACCCAAGAGCAGCTCGAGGTCATCGTCTCGGACGATTATATGGACTCGTCCGCTCTTTCGAGCCGGGAGAAGGCGGCCGTCCTCTGGGCGGAGCATGTCACCCGGAACACCGCCCGGGAGAGGGACGATATTTTTGAGACGGTGAGGAAAGAATTTACCGAAACCGAGTTGATCGAGATAACGATGATGAGCTGCCTGTTCAACTCGTGGAACCGGTTTATGGATTCGCTCCATATTCCGGTCGAGGAGCCTGGCGAGGTGGACAAGATTCGAACCTCGATTTATCTGGACCCGGCCCTGGTGAAGGGTTATATGCAGGAAATGATCGACCACTGGCCCGAGGAATTTCCCGAACCGGACGGTCAGGCGCTGGGGAACTCCCGTTAATAAAGCGGGGGTTTTGCCTTTTTTTCGCGGTTAAAGAAGCCCGCCGGGATTTCGGACCTCAGCCCGCATGAGAGTTGTCCCCTGCAGGGGGGAGTCCTATACTCACCCCGGTTTTAAATCGAACAGGCGTGTTTTCCGTCCGGCCGAAGCGTCGGAGCGACGGGCGGATCGATCGATACCGGCGGGCAGGATGGCGAGATGACCGGTCTCCTATTGGATGAAATTTCAGAGCGGGCCTCTTCGGGCCGCGTCGCCGATATATACGAGGATATCAAGCAAACGCTCCGCACCACCCAGGTCAACCTGATCTACCGAACGCTGTCGGTGCATGAGGCGTATTTTGCCGCCGCCTGGGAGGCGTTGCGCCCCAACGCCTCGATTACCTACTTCGAGCGGTGCGCGGACAGCCTGCGCATGCGGATGACGCCGCCCATGCCGGAGGATGTTCCCGATTTCGAGGAAGTGCTCGAGGAGGAATGCGGTTACAGCGAAGAGCAAATCGCAGGGATCGATCAAATTCTCGACGCATACAACTATATCAATCCGAAAAACCTCATTCTTGTGGACGCGCTGCGCGGCGCCCTCGGCGGCTTAAAAATCGGCGGCGTCAAGCCCGGATTCGACGAAGATCTCGATCCGTTGCCCCGCGCCCCCTATCCAGCGATGGCGGTGCCTGAGCTGATCCAGCCGGAGGAGGCCAGCGGAGAAATCGCCGAAATATTTGAGCGGATTCAGAGCGAATCCGGCGTACGGGGCGTTCCCAGCGTATGGCGAGCCCTGGCCCGGTATCCTGAGTTTGTGAGCCGGGCCTGGGCGTTTGTGCGCGAGGAGCAAAAGAAAAAAGGTTTCGAGATTACCGTCAGCCTCTCCCAGGGGGCGGCGGGCGCGGCCGCCCAGGAGTTCCCCCATCCCGTGGAGCTCAGCCGGGACCAGGTGCGGGAGCTGGGTTGCAGCGACGAGGAAATCGACCTGATCGAGAAAAAACTAGACCATTTCATCCATCTCATCCCACAGACCAACGTGTCGATCCTGCTGATGAAGGCGGCTGTCGCGGGAGAGGGGAAAGTCCGTCGGAAACCTTTCGAGTAGTCTCCCGATTGTGAAGGCGGTTCCGGGCACTCTCGCAAGCTAAGGAGCGTCTTCGTGTCGGCCTTCTCTCCCGTATTCCTATCCCTGGCAGCAGGGGCGCTGTTTTTTGCGGGATTCGTGAAAGGGACGACCGGCTTCGGAATCACCCTAATCGTCCTCCCCGTGCTCGTTTTGGTGATCACGCCCCAAGAGGCCATCGTCCTCAACTCGATTCCGGTCATGATGATGAACATCGCAACGGCTGCCAGCACCGTCCGGGAGTACCACGAGATTCGGCGGATCAGGTGGATGCTGCCCGTCGCATTTGTCTGCGTGCCCCTGGGCGTAAATGTTCTCATATGGGTGGACCCGGAGCCTGCCCGCGCGGTCATCGGATTGATGATCATTTTCTTTATCGCGATGCGGATTTCGGGATGGCAACCCCCCCGGATGTCCCCGGTGGGCGAAATTATCTTCGGGGCGGGGATGGGCGCCCTCATCGGATTTATCTTCGGCATGATCATGATGCCGGTGGCCTTCATTATTTTTTATGTGACCATGTTAGGCGTGCGGCGCGAGGCATTTGTGTTTTTGTTGAACACGATAGCGGCGGTGCTTTCGGTGATCCAGGTTTCATCGTTTGCCTGGCACGATCTGTATGCGGCCGACGCCTGGCGGAACACCGCGTTGATGCTCGCGCCGGCGCTCGCTGGCCTGTATGCGGGCACGCGTCTTCGAAGGCGGCTGTCGGAGAGGGTTTTCGAGCGGCTTGTTCTGGTGCTCCTCGGAGCCACCGGCGTTATCCTCATCGCGCGCTACGGGGCCCTGCTCTTTTAAGCGGCTGAAATGTGGAATTGCGGCGGAGATCCCCTCGCTGCCGGCGGATTGATCAAGGCCGCCGTTGTGTTCTTTTATTCTTTCGTTTCACCGGAAAATTCCCGCGATGGATTCTCTCCGGGGCCGATTCCCACGGTGATCGGGGTGGGATTCGGCATAACGCTGATACCGATTTTGGTGGGGTTTTATGCTGGATCGCATTTCCGCCCCCGAGTTTCGCAAGAGATATTCTGCCGAATTGTGCGGGGCATGTTATTCCTGATCGCGGCATCACTCGCCGTTTGGCCGGCCTGGAACTTGAACTGGGGCCGAAGGGCGGAATTCTAGGATTAAAATATCATTGGCTTTAACCTTAGTATGAATCTTCGCTTTTTTTATGTTGATTTGGACTGCAATTCAAGAAAATTCTGGACTTTTGTCGGCATTTCTCTATACTCGGTTCATCCAGGAAATTAAAGGGGAGATGGGGGGAACGCTTTTGGCGGGGCGGGGCCGAAAGGCCCCACTGCGTTTGCGGGTTCTAGTCGCGCCCATTTAATCCGCTCTCATCCGTTTCAATATTACTGAATCCTGATAGGACCGGCCTCCCGATTTTTCCCCTCGCGGGAAGAATTTATGTACGTCATCTCTCCTTTGATTGGATGGATATTCGGCGATTAAACGGTTCGGTTCTTTTGTTGACAGCCCGGCTGGCGGGTGTGATTATCTGTGGGCTTTTCGCTTGGCGAGAAGAGGAATTCGCCAAAAGGAATAGGCTTTCGATGCCGAAAATGCGAGGGCCCGTAGCTCAGCTGGATAGAGC
>DNYS01000251.1:0-514 GCA_003506735.1 Nitrospinota bacterium | reverse complement strand
CAGGTTCAAGTCCTGCCGGGCCTGCCAATCGTTCATCCACTTGCACCGCCCGCCCGCCCCGCCGCAGGGCGGGCGAAAAGTGTGACCAGGCTCCATATTTTCCGATATGGTGGGTGTAGCTCAGGGGTTAGAGCGCCGGGTTGTGGCCCCGGAGGTCGGGGGTTCAAATCCCCTCACTCACCCCATTCGGTTGTCTTTTGCCGGGCTGATTGAAAACGATGGTTTCCTCCTCCTCAAGGGTGCGGGCGCCCGTAGCTCAATTGGATAGAGCGTCGGACTTCGGATCCGAAGGTTGTAGGTTCGAATCCTACCGGGCGCGCCAATAATAACAATGACTTACAATGATTTATGGGTCGTTGTATTTTTTGTCTACGCGAGTAACTACGCGAGTTTTGTTAGTTGGGAGTATTGGTATTGTAGGGTTTATTCTGCGAACAGTTTTTGTTCTACGCGAGTTGATCTTAGACTTTATTCCATCTCTATCTAGTCAGTATTCGTTTTTAACAAAGAGTCA
>DNYS01000095.1:16583-17730 GCA_003506735.1 Nitrospinota bacterium | reverse complement strand
AGGAGGGATGTTTCCTTCACCGATGAGGAGCGCGAGCTCTACCAGACGATTTTCTCCTCGTTTGCTCCGGTCGAGTTCATGAAACTCATGCGAATCGGCGAGTGGAAAACAGAGGAGCCCGGAGTCGTTCTGGCCGAGGAAAACCAGCCAATCGACGAGGTGTTGGTCATCTATAACGGGGAGGTGGGGATCGAAAAAGACGGCGTTGAAGTCGTGCGGCTCCGGGACGGCACCTGGATCGGCGAGATGTCCTACCTCCAGGGCGGAAACGCAACCGCGACCGTCCGGGTCCTGAGGACGACGCGCTACGTCGGGTGGGGCAAAGACGAACTCACCGGGCTCATGAAGCGCAACCCCACCATGGACGTCGCCATGAAGTCGGTATTAAGCGCGGACCTGATCAACAAACTCTCCGAAAAAACAGGCGGTTCCGCCCAGAAGGGCCTTGAGCACCTTCGTCATGGCACAGCCGAGGATGTCCCGGCTGATTCGGCCCCCTAGGAGGCCGAATCCTAGATGAGCTGACCAGCCTCATGAAACGAAATCCCACCATGGACGTCGCCATGAAGTCGGTTCTGAGCGCGGACCTGATCAATAAACTCTCGGAAGATACGAAATCCGTTCAGAAAATGTCGGTCGAACCCGAAACGCAGGAAACCGAAACCGCCTAGGCCGGGGCGCAAACCGCCGCCGGCCCGCCATTCCCGCAAAACCCACCGCCTGAACCGAAACGCGCCGCCATCCTGCGCCCAGAACCGGGAGTCCAACCGGGAGCCTAAAGGCCGGAAACCTAGCCAGGGCCGGGATCGGGACGCAAAACGTCCCTCGCCCGCGGCGGGTGCGTCCAAATCGAAACCGGTTGAAAGATTAATATTGAGTGGTGTCGCCGCTCTCGGTCGGGGTCGCTCTGAGGAGGTTTTGATCCACGGGCTTTTGGAAGACCTTCAGGAACGGGAGAGGTGTCCTGAGCCCGGGCGAATACAGGTGGGGCGTCACGACGATCAGGACTTCTTTGTCCACCTGCGTCCGTTGCCGGGAGGCGGTGAACAAATTGAGGAATGGGATGCGCCGCAGCCACGGCAAACCCGCGTTGCTCGAGGAGCGGCTGTTGAACATGAGACCGCCGATGATGATGCTCTGCCCGCTC
>DNYS01000095.1:14022-16447 GCA_003506735.1 Nitrospinota bacterium | reverse complement strand
CAACGACATCTCGATGATACCGGACAAATGAACCGTCGGCGTGATTGTGAGCTCGACGCCGCTCGAAACTTCCTTCGACGCGGAATCCCCCCCCGATGACCCGGTGACAACGATGGTGCGGTCCTCGGTGATCCGCAGGGTGGACTCTTTTCCGGTCAACGCCGCCAGATAGGGCCGGGCGATAATCCGGGCCAGATTCTTCCTGTAAAGGAGTTTCACCAATCCGGTAAATGCCAAATTGGCCGAGAATGCATCATCGCCCCGCACTAAGTTTTGATAAGTAAACGTAAGGGCGTTGGATCCCTCGGTCCCAATCGCGGTGGCGAGGGCGCTATATCTTTTCTGGGCGTAGTCACTGACGCCGATGTTCAACTCCTCCAGAGCGTCCGAATCCACCTCAAGCACCAAAACCTCGATGAGCACATGCTGCGGCTTGCGGTCGATCGTCCTGAGCACCCGCTTTATCTTTCGCACCTGGCTTCGCTTGCCCTTGATGATGACGGTGTTCCGGGTTTCCTCGATGCTGAACAGGACGCCTCCCGCGCCTCCCCCCGGGGCGCCTTCTTCTCCTTCGCCCCCCCCTCCCCCAAATAATTTCGACAAAACCTGATTGGCCGATTTGACGTTCAGGTTGAGGAGTGGGTGTTCAACGGTGATTTCAGGGTCGCTGGGCTTTTTCACGGCCGCTGGGGCCGCTGGGGCCTCGGCTCCCTCTGGAGGCGGCCCGGCCGAGGGTGGCGGAGGGTCTCCATCCGTGGGCGGCGGCACCGCTCCCTCCGCCGCGGGCGGAGTCGCTCCTTCCGCGGGCGAATCCTGGACAAGAAGACCAAGGAACCTTCCCCTCTGGAATCCTGTGGTTGCCCTTTGGAATCTTGTGGAAAATTGCGCGGGCGTGCCGTTGTTGTTGTTGTCTTTCCGGAAACTCTGGGGAGGGCTGGGGGGTTTCTTGGCCGCCGCGGCGGGCCTGTCGGGAACGCCCTCCTCGATGAACAGGACGCCCTCGCTCGAGAACGACGCGGAAAATCCCTGGGAATTCAAAAAAATATTCACCGCGCGCAGGAAAGGCATTTTTTCGAACCGTCCCGACACGAATCCCGTAATTGTTAGGTCATTCAAAAAATATTGGGTTTTCGATTTGGTCAATAAAATATCGATGACCTTTCCCAGCGGCGCATTGTTCAGGTCGGCGCTGACGAGAAATCCCTTTTTCTTCCCGTCCCGGACGACTTCGAGACGGCGAATTTTGGCGCCAAGCACGGCTTCGCGCTTCTTCTTGGCTTTGGTCGCGTCTTTTTGGTAAGTCTCGAAAATACCGGCAATATCTTTATCGGTGAACAGCAGATTGTTCATTTCGACTTTTTTCTTATTGTTGGCGCACCCGAACGCAACGAGGAGGCCACACAAGAATATCAACTTCGGGAGGTTGTTTCTCATCATCATCCACCGATGGAGCCTGACCATGGACCCAGCCCATCCCCTCGCAGCCGGATAAAACCGATCAGGGAACTTTGGCCGGACATCCTATTTATCCTATTCATGTTTAAGCTTTTATAGCCAAGGACCCGGGAAAATGCAATCCCGTATTTTCGCCTCAAATCCTAAAATCGCCACATCACGCCCAGGACAACGGGGACGCCCAGAATGGGTTCGGTGGAAACCAATCCGCTCACACCGTCCGTCACCTTACGCTCCTGAATCCATTCCAGGCGGACCTCGCCCATGAATCCGAATTTTCCCCATTTGTATTCGGCGCCCACCCCTCCTTCGCCGTAGAACAAGAGTTTTGAATCGAAAAAATCCACCCGGATGGACTGGGAGGGAGCCTCGGTAAGGAAGATCCGGGCGGTGATGTCGTCCGTCTGGAGGAGGCCCAAACTTCCCCGTACATAAAAAGATAATTTATCTTTCATGAACGGATACATCTTCATGCCGGCATAAATTCCCCATTCGGCGGCATCTTTCATCGACACGCGAATGTTCCCCGCCTGGGTGGCCGTGAGCGACCCGAGGCCCGCGAAATCGATTGTCGCGGGGCCGTCGATCTGGAACCCGTCGAACGATTTTCCGTTGAGTTGCCGGTAGACGATGCCCGCATGAAGGCCAATCTGATCCGTGAAGGTGCTCCCGAATTCCACGCCCAGCCCGCGCTGGGAAAAGGCGTCGTCGAAGGAGGTGGAAAGCGATTTGATCGACGCTGCCGTATTGAGGGTAATGCGGTCGCGCGCATTGTTGGCCGTGAAGGAGGCGGTGGCGGGTTTAATCAAATCGCCGGACGAGAAAACCGACGATGAAAAATAGGGCCGGACCGTCCCGCCGATTTCCTTCTCCTCCGCCGCCGGGGCGCGGAGGGGATGGAAGATCGACAGGACCGCCAATAAAAATACCGCCGCTTTAAATCGGTTCATCCATGCTCCCGCAAATGAGG
>DNYS01000095.1:5488-13913 GCA_003506735.1 Nitrospinota bacterium | reverse complement strand
AACCCCGCCCGCGCCAAGTTCCCGGGATGGGGCCGAATTTTCACTCATAGGAGCAAATATGGATGAGGCTGGATCATAGCCCAAAAATGTGGAAATGAAAAACCTGGCTGCGCGGGGGTTCGGGCGATTTCAGCCAAACCGGCCAGCCGGCTGAGAATTGACGTGGCCCAATATCCAGCCCCGCGGATAAACCCGGAGCGCCCCGGCATCCCCGCCGGAAAAGAGCGGGTTTTGGGCCCATTCACGGCCAAGGACCGGCTCCCTGTGAGGGGCGGAGGGAGGTTGATTCCGCCAAAACCGGAGAGATTTTCGGATAAAAAGCCGGGATAAAAGACCGGAGAACCGATTCAATCCTGAGGATGCTGGATATCCGGAACACCCTTAATAATCGAAAACGGTCGGACCCTCCACCGGCTCCGCCAGCACCCTCAGAGCCTCGCGGGCGGCCCCGAGGCGCCATTTGCGCTCGGCCTCCGGCTCCCTGGAAGGATCGCCGAAGGGATGGTGGAAATGGCCCGCCTTGGTGTTCACGATGCGGTTGGCCCCGATGTCGCGGGCGACATTTGGCAGGCAAGTAACGACGACGGTGGGAATGCCCTCCCGCTCCAGAGCCCTGGCCAGCGCAGCCCCGCTGCGCGTGCCCGTCCCTCACGTGGCGGGGAGGACGACCCCCGAAACACCCGAAGCCTTGATCTCCTTCGCCCAGGCCCGGCCGATACCGCCCATGGTTTCGAAGGCCCCGCCGTTGCCGCAGGTGCTCAAGAAATCATCGTGCAGCCCGGCGATTTCGCCCTCGCGCTCCAGCTGGCGGAGCGCGTCCACGGCGAGCATCCGGTCGGGGTCCTCGTTGACGAAAACCGTGTTGAACCCCCCGTGGATGGAGATGAAGGTCCCGCCGGGGAGCGTATCTTTTCCGGCCAAAGAGTATTTCGCCCAGTTCTCGTTCCGGGACCCGGCGAGCCGGTCGGGGTTGCCGGGCGGAACCATCCCGCCTTCGGAGACAATGGCGATGACCGCTTTGCCAAGGTCGGCGATGGGGGCCGGAGGCGGGATCTTCTCGAGGAGGGGAACCTCGAGTTCGGTCTCGAAAGGCTCTCCCGCGATCTTATTGAGGACAAGATCGACGGCGCGCTGGGAGGTCGGCACCTCGGAGATTTCGTTGTAGCGGATGCCGCGCGGGATGTAGCCCTCCTCCGCCGCGTTCCCGATGGCCTCGCCCCGGGCGAGCTTGAGCCCGAGCCGGAGAGCGCCCTCGAGCGCCTCCTCCATGCCGGCCGCCGTATCCCCGCAGGGCACCGTGTAGACCCGTTTTCCGCCCGCCCGGACCCCCGGATTCTCGGGATACATCGCCGTGACGGCGGGGATCCCGGCCTCCTCGGCCGCCGCCCGGCAGATAGCGGCGCAGGCCAGCCCATAGCGCCCGGCGTTGAAGGCGGGACCCGCCAGGATCAGATCCGGGGAAAACGCCTTTATCCGCTCCATCGCCTCAGCGGCGCACCGCTCCTCCTCTTCGGCGAAGAGGCCGTCCCCGCAAAAAACCGTGCCCACGACCGCGCCCTCGCCTCCCAGGATTTTGTCGATGAGGAGTCCGGGTCCGGCCGGGCCCTCGTGTGAGGTGATGGGATGATCGCTTTTCTCCTCGCCGCCGGCGCCGGCGAAGAACTGGTTGATGTAGTGAACGATTCGGATTTTTCCGCTCATTTTCGATTCTCCCCGCCTGGTTCCGCCCGCCTGCGGCATGGTCCAAGGTTGAAGGCGATTTCCGCATAAGCCGCTCCCGCGAGGGCGCGGCTCAATAAGCCTTCCCGGTCATCCGGTTCAGGTCCATCGCCCATTCGTTCGCGTAATAGTCGCTGTCGGCCATGGTGAAGGCCTCTTTGGCGTCGCGCTCCTTGCCCCCGTACAGATGGATGTTCCGGGAGCCGATGACCCGATCCATCGCCGGAGCCTCGATGCGGTCGCCCTGCATCCCCTTGCTGACAATCGCGTCCGCCTCGGGGACGTGAAAGACAAGGGGAAACTCGCCGGTTCCGGGCCTGCCCACCTCGTAGATGATGGGAACGGCCCGCACCCCATTCTGCTCGAGCGCCTGCACCGTGAGCCAGTAGTCCACCGTCGAGTTTCCCCCGCCCTCGAAGGCGAGGACGGCCCCGTCGGCATTCAGCAGCCGGGCGAGCTTGGCGACGTAATGCGCCGAGCGCTCCTTCAGGGCCTGGTTGTCGCGGTGGCCGCGCGTGATGATGGTTCCGGCGAATTGAAGGTCCACCCCGTGGCGGCGGTAGAGTTCGTAGGCGAGCGGCATGTTGCAATGAATGTAGGTGGGCGCCTTCTGCTGGGTCTTGTAGTTGGCCCCGACGACGGCGCCGTCGAACATCTCGTTGGGATGAATGAGGGTGGGCAGTGAATCGCCCAGGTCCTTTCCGTACAGGAAGGTCTGGACCATCGAAGCCTGGTGCATGACCTGATCCACGAAAACCACGCGTGGAAGCGCGGGGTCGGCATCGCCCAACTCGAAGGTCTCCAGCCGGACCGGCTCCAGGGACGCCGTGCACTCGGCCAGCCGGGAGGCAATTTTCAGGGTGGCGAGCCGCACCGCGTCGTCGTGGGCTTCGTTCGAGACCCCGTCGACCGGCTTGTAGCGCGCGACGAGATTCACCGTCTCCGAGTTGGTGCAGTACCTCCCACCCGGGCCGGTCATGTCGATGATACCTTCCCGGTAGGTCATGATGCCGGTCATGGGACCCAGGAAATAAGTCGAGCTGATCACGCACATTCCGGACAACTTATGGGTCCGCCCCTGACCCGCCGTCTTCGCCGGCCCGAGAAACCCCGGAAACGCGCACGAGGGGCCGCTCACCTTGAAAAGCGGTTCTACGGCGTCGAGCACGTTCGTGATGCGGACCGATTCGCCGGGCCTGGCGGTGTGGAAGCTGACGTCATCCAGATTCCCGTCCCGAAGGGCCAGCTCGCGAAGCTCGGCCGGGTCCACCGTGAGGGTCCCCTCCCGGTAGGCGGTTCGATCCCCCAGGACCACCCGGTTCACCGGGAAATACCCCATCTCCAGCCGCATGGACATCCGCTATCCTCTAATCGCCCCGCGAACCTGGGCCAGATCCTCTTCGATCCGGGGCAGGTCGAGCACCATTTCCATCATTTCGAGTTTTTCCGCATAAATGTCCCGGGGAACTTCGCTGCGGACTTTTTCTTCCAGGATATGAAACACCGGGAGTTCCAACGAGACTCCCGCCAAGGGACCGGCCCAGCTGGGGTCTCCGGTCGTCAGCGTCTCGGCCGCGAGCCGGACGCCCTCACCGGGCATCCCCAGCACCACCACCAGGTTCTCGGCGCCGAATTTTTCGGCGAGCTCCTTGATGGCGGCCTGGTTTTCCAGGTCCATGGCACCCGCGGAGGTTCAGACGAAGCACTCGGTCTTCTGAAAAACGACCTCGCCCCCGGCCGCCTCGATGCACTCGGCGATGGCCGGGCCGGGAACCCCGTCCCGCTCTCCCAGGGCAATTACCTTTTTCCCTTTGAACATTCGGCACTCCTCTCGTTCCATCTGGATGATACCGTTCCGTTTCGATGACGCCGCTAGGTTTCGATGACGACCGACGCGCCGTCGGAATGCTGGGACATCCGGCCAAGGAACAAAGAACCCTTCGCCACCACCATCGTACTCCGAAGGTCTCCCCTCCGCATCCCCGCAAGGGCATGGCCGAGATAGGGGACGCCCGCGGGAATGTGCCCCTGGGTCGGAGCGAACCCCGGCATCCCGCGCTCCTCGACGAAGGAGTCGATATCCTCTCTCCCGATTTCGCCCGCCATGACGGCCAGCGCCGCGAGGGTGCGGTAGTTGGCCCGCGGAACATCGCCCGCGCCCGCCGGGAGCGTCACCCCGGGGTCGTGGAGCTCGACGGCGTACTTGTCGATATCGCAGATTCGCCGGCCGGCCCGTGCGAGCGGATCGCGCACCAGCGCCTCGGCCAGCCCCTGCGGGGTGGAAGGCTGTCCCGCCGCGTGGCGGCCGGCGATCTCAAGGTTCACGCGGGGGCCGTCCCCATCGCCCGTGCCGAGCAAAAAGGCGACCGATCCCAGAACGTCCTCCAAAACGGGCATCTCCTTTTCGATGTGGCGGTGGGCTTTCATCCCCAGCTTGGCCAGCGAGCCACCGCCGACGATGGCGACGTTGCGCACGACCCCCGCCTGGATGAGGGCCGCGCCGTGGATCAAGGCGACGACGGGCGCCGCGCAAAACGATTTGATGTCCGTCCCGGCGGCGTTCACGCAGCCGGCCATCTCGGCGATGGCCTTGGCGAGGTTGCCGCCCCCCCGGTTGTAGCGGTCGCCGACGGCCTCCTCAGAGCAGCTGATCACGTATTCGAGCTCATCGGGCGCAGTCCCGGCCCCCTCGAGAAGATGCCGCAGCACATAGGCGCCGCTCGCCTTCGCCGCCAGATTTTCGAGGAGAATGCGCGCGCCCAGCGCCTCGTCGGTTTCGTGATCCCGCCTGGCGCAGCCGATGAGCGCATCGCCCCGGTAAAGCGGAAGGGCCTCCCCCGATTCGACGAGGCGGAGGATGTCCTCCCTCCCGGACGCCTTCGGCGGCACGGCGCTTTCCATCAAAGGGACGGCAAGCGAGGCGCCCTCCGCCCCGAGGGGCCGCTCGAACATGGTGAGACCGAACAGATCCGCCGCCGCGAGGAGGGCGTAGAACGTCTCCTGACCGAGAATCTCTCCGAACGCGCCCCGGGCGGATGCGCCCCCGGCGGGGTGGGCATGCCAGGGCAGGAGAACCTCCCTCAACCGCTCGGGCGCGATGTTGCCGATGAACGCCTGGTTCGGCGGGTAAGCCACCGCCTCATCGAACCGCCTGAGGCGCTTCGAGAGAGCCCGCGAGAAAGAATCGCCCTGGGCGGCGATCTCGCGGAAACACTTCGACCCGTAGCGCACCAGATCGGGCACATGAACAAGAACGTTGGCCGCCGCACGCAACACCGGGGTCATAAGACCACCTCTCCAACAGCACCGCACGATAAGAATGGCCGGAATTATGCGGCAACAGCACCCTATTTCAAAGCTCCGGCCTTTTCGAGGATTCGCGCGATATCCCTGGTATCCGCGCTGGCGGGTGTATGTCGTCAGAACATTTTGGACGACAAGCGCCTATCACTAAGAGACACATGAGTTGTTGCGAAAGCGGCTAGGCCGCCATGTTGAGGACACTTCCTTGCTCATCTCACGCTCCTTCCAAAGATGAATCGGTCAGAAAATGTCTCTTGGCGTATTACCCCGAATGGTCCGCCAGGTTCTCAATCCATACATCCCTTCTTCGCCCGCCATTTAATTCATTGCCGCGCTCATTTCCTCTTTCAAAAAACTCAACTCAGAACACACCCAAATAGAGCAACAGTTATGCCATCTACCTTAATTGTTGGCTTTTCAATAAAATACAATCACTTGCAGCCTAAATGGAGACAGGGATGAAGGTGCTAATCCGTGCGAATTATCATTGAATGTATGGAGATGTACATTTTATGTGTTTTTTTATAGGGGCCATTTCCAGAGTCTTTTTACTGGTCAAGGAAGGAGCGCGAATGGAGCGGCAGGAGTTGCGTGGAAATTCAGGTGGAGGGGAATTTTGGAAAAAACCACATGAGCCTCTCCCCCCGGATTGGAGGTGGAGTCCACCTCCACCCGCCGAACATGGCTCAAACGGGGCAAGAGAGAGGGTTGGGGTCGTTCCGGCGGGAACGAAGGGTTTTGTCTTTGCCGTTGCAATAAAAGGGGAAATGACCCCCTAAAACACTTTTTCCGATTCTACGTTTGCGGTTTCTCTCGGTGGCGACCCCCCCGGCGGACGCCGCCACCCCGGAGTATAAGGAGCGGGGGATATACGGGAGCGGCGGGTCAACCTTTGATATCCGGCTCAGTAGGAGCGCAGGAGATGGGGAAATTCTTCTCAATCCGCATGGACCGTTTCTGGCGGGCGGGCTACCTGCCCACTCCGAAAGACAAATAAAGAAATCTTTCATAAAATCGAACGACTGAATTTTTTTATGTGAATTCGAATTTGGAGCGGGGTGGCATGGCCAGGATTCGAGAGCGGCCCATATTCATCTACCACCAGATTGGCGACTACCCGGCCGATCTGATGCAGTATGGCGTCACCCCGGCGGCGTTCCGCTCCCACCTCGACGCGCTCGAAGAACTCAACCTCGAAGCGATTCCGCTGGACCGGATGCTCGCCCAGATGAAAGGGGAGGCCCCCTTCTCCCCCCGCGCGGTTTCCCTCACCTTCGACGGCGGATTCCGGGACGCCGCCGAAAATGCGCTTCCCATTCTGACCGAAAGAAACATCAAAACCACGTTTTTCATCCCGACCGAATACGTGGGAAAAGAGCACGCCCTTTACCGCGCAAACCTCCCCTGCATGGACTGGGGCCAGATCAGGGAACTCCTGGCGGCGGGGATGACGATCGGATCGCTGGGAAGATACGGAGCCAGGTTGACCGAGATAAAGCCATCCGAATGGCGCGAGGACGCGCGCACCGCCCGCCGGACGCTCGAAGACAAGCTGGGCGCCCCGGTCCGCTACCACGCCTACCGCGAGACGTTTCCGAACCGGCGGCTTCGAAAATGGTTCATCGAGGAAGGCTTCGAGGGCGTTTTGACGATGTGCCCGACCCTCCGGCGGTCCGACCTCTACCGCATCGGGCGGATACAGGTGGACGACGAGGCCCCCAACGTCTTTCAGAGCAAAGCCTCGAAACCTCTATCTATTTTTCAAGGACAGGCGCGCCTGGCGGCTCATCCGGAAATTCAAGATTGACCGCCTGATGCACCGCATATACGAGAGGTTCGAAAAATAAACCCCCGCCCCCGCTCATCGCCTTGATGCGGCCGGGTGTATGCCAGTTTCCGCCCCGGACAACGGTCATTTTGAGGGTTCTGCCCGAGGGGCATTTCCGATAATATCGGACCATCCGGAAGCTGCCTGGGAAATTCCGGTGTTAAAGGAGTCAAGAAGGTGAAAGCAAACAAAATCGGGCATGTGCACTTGAACGTCCGTAACCTGGAAAACGCCGAGCGCTTTTATACCGAAGTTTTCGGGTTCCGCGTCACCGAACGAATCCGGGATACTTTTGTCTTCCTTTCATTGGGGGACCACCACCACGATCTGGCCTTAAGAAATGTGGGTGCGAATGCGCCCATCCCGCCCGATCTTTCCGTGGGCATGTACCATTTCGCGATTGAAGTGGAAAACCGAAAAATCCTGGCCGAGGTATGCAAGAAGCTTCAGGAGATGGGCGTTTCCATGGGAAGTTCAGACCATGGCATCTCCCATGCGCTGTATTTTCGCGATCCGGAAGGAAACGAGGTGGAAGCCTATGTCGACATGCGAAACCGAAACGATGAGCAAACCAACGGCGCACCGAAACCGCTTGATTTAAACGAACTGCTGTCCCACCTCGACTCTTAAAAAAGCGAGTATCCCCCACTCATCCCCTAGGATGGTTTTACGCCGTTTTTGTCTGTCTAATGAATGTTCATCGAACACTTCCCAACCGGACTGAAAATGAAAAATCAATGGATCTCCGCCGGGGCGTTCCGGCCATGAAACCCCTGCTTCGTGTTGGCCCGGATGAATTTCGCGATAGCCGAAATCACCTCTTCTTCTATCCTGAAAAACGTGTGGGGCGTTTCCGGGGAGCAGGGACGGCGGCCGGCGTCCTCTCCTCCGGCGAAAGATTTCGCCTTCGCGTTCGGGGAGGAAGCCGCCGCCCTTACGATTTCGATTGCACCCACCGGCGGAGTGCCGGGGCAAGCGTCATCATTATGAGCGATTGCGAGAAGGGGCACCTGAATCCTGTCCAAATTCAAATCCAGGATTCCCCGGCCGCCTACGGGCGGTCTCGTCGAACTCGACAAGAGCACCACGCCGGCGATGTCTCGATGGCCCCGGACCGCATAGGAGGCCGCGGAATAGGTGCCCATGCTGATCCCGACCACCCAGACCGGCAATTTGGTTTTTTTCTTCATCCAGGCGACGACGGCGGCGATGTCCTTCGCGTGGGCTTCGCTTTTCCGAAACAGAGGGTGCATGCCGCCGAGGAACCCCCTCTGGTCGGAAGGCGCATCGATCAGGGAAAAGGCCAGGCCGTTTTCCGCGAACCGGTCCCGGCTGGTGTTGATAAATCCCCGCCCGCCCGGAAATTGCAAATCGGGCGTTCCGCCTCCCCCCTCGAAGAGGACGACCGCGGCGAAGGCGTTTTTCGGCTCGACAACGAGAAAATCCACCGAAGCGCCCGGCCGCACCTTTAACGACACAATCCCGCCATTTGCGGCAATCGCAGAAGAAAAAACCAGCGCCGTGGCGAGAAAGATTTTCAGGACCGCGCGCGTCATCGCCCCCTCCGGAAGATTT
>DNYS01000095.1:5187-5417 GCA_003506735.1 Nitrospinota bacterium | reverse complement strand
CCGGAAGATTTTCGATTCCTACCGCCTGGAATTATGCGGCAACACTCTCCCTTTTCAAAATTTCGCCAATTCACCCCTTCCCCGGCGGCGCCTCCCCGCCGACAGCCATAAACTCCGTAAAAAGAACCCTCTCGGGCGCCCCTTCCGGCCAAAATCACGGCCAGCAGGCGGTTCTCTCCTCATCGGGGCGCAACGATCCCTCTTCGGACTCAACACCGCTTGCAGCTCCG
>DNYS01000095.1:1504-5061 GCA_003506735.1 Nitrospinota bacterium | reverse complement strand
TTTTTTTTTTCTGGGGGGGCCCCCCCCCCCCCGGCCCGGCCGCGACCGATGAAACACCCGAAACCGGGTTTTTTCTCTAAAACTCCATCGCGCACCACCACTTCGCCCCGCACCAGGGTCATCTCGATTCTGCCCGTCAGCGCTCTGCCCTCTAAAAGCGAGTAGTCGGAGTGGGTGTGCTGGTCCGCCGCGCGGACAACCGTTTCCCCCTCCGGGTCGATGACGGCGATGTCGGCGTCCGCGCCCGGATGGAGGTTTCCTTTCCGGGGGTGGAGGCCGAGAACCCGGGCTGGGAATTCGCTCGCGACCTGAACGAGCCGATCCAGGGAGATGCGCCCGGCGGCGGCGCCCTCGCTATAGAGGACGGGCAGAAGGGTCTCGATCCCCGGCGCGCCGAAGGGGGAGTCGATGAAGGACGCCTCTTCTTTTTGGGCCCGGGTGTAGGGGGAGTGATCGCTCCCGATCAGGTCGATGCCGCCCTCCCGGACGCCCTCCCAGAGGGCGTCGATGTCCGGCTGGGAGCGGAGGGGCGGGGCCACCTTGGCGATCGCCCCCCACTCGGCCACGGCATCGTCGGTGATCGTGAGGTACTGGGGGCAGGTCTCGGCGGCGAGGTCCCTGCCCTCGGCCTGGGCGCGCCTGACCTCGGCCAGGGCGGCGGCCGATGTGACGTGGACGATGTAGAGCGGGCACCCGGCCAGGGCGGCCAGATGGGCTGAGCGGGCGACGGCCTCGGCCTCGATCCCGGGGGGGCGCGACCGCCGGAGGTACTCCGCCCCGTCGATTCCCTCGGCGATGGCTTTGTCCTCGAGATAATCGACCACCGGCCCGTTTTCGGCATGGACCAGCACGATCCCCCCGCAGGCGGCGGCGCGCTCCATGGCGGCGTAGGTGTACTCGTCCGGGATGCACCGGCCCCGGCCCCGTTTGCGGTAGCCCATCATGACCTTGAAGGAGGTGACGCCGGCGTCCACGGCCTTGGGGATTTCGGCCAGATAGCCGAAGTCCTCGAAGATCCAGGCGTGGAGGGAGAAATCGGCCACGCACCCCGCCTCGCCCTCCTCGCGGCAGCGGCGGAGGGTGCCGAGCATGGATTCGTCCTCCTCGCCGGTGGCGAAGGCGACCAGGGTTGTGACGCCGCCGTGGACGCCGCTGCGCGAGACATCGCCCAGGGTGTCGCACTGAGAGGAAAAGGTCCGGAAGTGGACGTGGGGATCGACCGCGCCGGGGAGGATCAGCTTGCCCGTCAAATCCATCACCTCTCCGGCGGGAGGGGCATCCCCGGCCGCGCCGGTCCAGGCCACCCGGCCATCGCGGATGCCGAGGGCGGCGGCGCGGGAGCCGCCGCCGAGAACGTACGTGCCACCGATGAGGAGCAGGTCGAGGGGAGGGTTTCCAGGGCCTTGGGCCATCATGCGCACTCCTTCATGGAAGTCATCGTATGAATCCCTTCGCGGAGGAACCGCGGGAATTATATGGGATAGGGGCCAAAAGGCAGAACCGCAAAATGAAGGATTCGCCAGGCACAGCCTTGAGAAAGGCCAATGGAGCGCACGCATTTGCGCCGATGGCTATCTTGTCACCCGAGCGCACAAGCGCCGCCGCCTCCTCGGGCGAGCAAACATTTGCCCGGGGATGAAGACTCTTGATAGAAACTGCACGGCCCGCAGTCATCTACGAATTCCCCTGTCAGTGGCAAACGGTAATTTCGGCCGAAATCAAGGTATTCATGGCGAATGTGTAATTTAGCTTGATTCAAGTCTTTCGTCACCTTGCGGCGAATGGGAATTCGCCATGCACGGGACGAGGATCCATTTTTCGTGGAGCACACCGAACCAATCGACTCACGTTCACCTCTTTATTTTGCGTAGAAATCCGCCTTGCTTAGATACCCGCTCCAGGCAAACCAGTATGCGATGTGGCCGGGCAGGCGTGTCAGGGTCTCCCCCTTTGGGCCCTTTAGGGCCGCTTCCGTGATGGTCCATATGGCGCCTTTGGAGGAAAGCTGGTTCGGCCCGGGTCCTTTCTTGAAGACGCGGCCTCCAGAGCGGTAGGCGCGCACCGTGCGGCTCGTGGCGCCGCCCACCAGAACGATTTCGAGAATCCCAACGCGGTCGTTGAGCACCCTGCCACCCTCGAAGGCGCTTAGCGGCCAGGCTTTTTGGACGCCCGTCATCCGCAGGCCGAAGACGTAATCCTTCGGCCGGAGCCGCGCGTCCAGGGTGAGGGCCGGAAACATCAGGTCGGGGCTTGCGAAGTAGGTGCCGTAGGGCAAGCCCGGTGAATAGTTTCGATCATATCCGGTTCGAAGCGAGAGCACCTTGGTTTTGGGATGCCGCGCGCGCCACTCGTCCCAAGTAGCGATCACCACCGGCAAAATCTTCAACCTGATTCCGGAGCCTGTCAGTTTGCCCACCACTGGACGGCCCGTGAACTGGTTCCAAAGCGAGTGGGTCTGGCGGTCGTACATGAGCTTGTTGGAGCGGTAGAGAAAGCCGGAAGACCCGAAGACAAAAGATTTGCTTCTTCCTTTCACACGCGTACCGAAAAGGATCCCCGATCCGCACAGAGTTCAGTAGGCAAGAGAAACCGGCACGCCTCCGATCACGTCGTTGAACATCTCATGCCAGTCCATGAAACGCAGCGGATAGGCGTGCACGTCACCGTTAATCTCGACGCCGAAGACGAGTTCCTCTTTGGTGAGATAGTCCGCTTCGGCCGCGGGGATTAACTCCGGGTTGGTCAAGGCCGGAATCCCGTCTTTCTTCACCCCGCCCCAGACGATCTCTTCGAGGCGGATCTCGTGTTTCACGCCGGGACGGAGGAAAACGCGAAAATTGGGATCGATTCGCGCGAAGAGGTCGGCTTGGAATCGATCGAAACCCTCGAAGGATTTGACCTCTGGATGGGCCTGCTGCCAGAGCATCCAGTCGTTCCAATCGGGGCCGTAATTCGCGCCGGTGATCGCCTTGAGCACCCCGGTGTTTTTCGCCCGATCGCCCGGAACGTAGCGCAGGGCCATGATCAGGGCGGCGGCTACGTCCGGCTTGCCCCGGCGGGCCATCCAGGCGCGCGCGTTATCGCGAACCCAGGGAGGCGCTGAGATCAGCGAGACCGCGAATTTGCCGGTATCGCTCATCGATCCGGAAGGAGCCGACTCTCCCAGCGCTTGAGGTGCGGCGGGAAGGAAGAACAGAAAAAGCGCAAGCAACAACGACGTAGCCCGACTCACCGGCGTTCCCCCGAATTCAACCATGAATGAGGGGATGGTATTCTATTCATGCGGGTATTGGAATCTGGGGATGAGCCTGGCCAGCCAACGAAATCAATTTCTCCAGAATATCTTAGAGGAGCGGGCCGGCCAGGCGCAGCCCGCACCCGTATCCCGGTCCAGCGAAACGAAAACCTTGTGCCCGTTCCAGGGAAGGGGGATTCGGGGACGAGCCTGCTTGACGGGCATGTTGGCCTCCGAAAAAGGTCTTGCTGCTGGATCTCGGAGGCTATCATCAATGCTGGATATTTAAGAGATTTCGGCCGGGCAAACCCACCGTGAAACT
>DNYS01000095.1:0-1442 GCA_003506735.1 Nitrospinota bacterium | reverse complement strand
GCTGGCATGGCGCTGCCGCCTATGCGGCAAAATCAAATTTTTGCGGGGCACAAAGACCAATTTGAACTATCTTGCATTCGTCATTGGGAACTTCCGGTTCCTTGCCTTCGGCTTTCTCCTCTCGTTTTTTTCCAGTTTCGGACAGACCTACGTTATCTCGGTCTTCAACCCGGACATCCGGGCACAATTTGGCCTCTCCCACGGCGATTTCGGCATTGTATTCGCCATCGCCACCGTGGGCAGTGCCCTTTGCCTGATCTGGTTCGGGCGCATGATCGACCAGACTGATCTTCGTAGATATACAATGACGGTGCTGGGAGGGCTCGTAGCTGCGTGCCTGTTCATGGCAGCGGCGCCAACGACGTTCTTTCTTTTTCTTGCCCTGTTCGCGCTTCGTCTCACGGGGCAAGGCCTCATGGTCCACACGGCGGCCACCACCATGGCGCGCTATTTCGAGGGAGCCCGCGGCAAAGCGGTGAGCCTGGTCTCTTTCGGAAGCCCGTTGGGCCAAGGGCTTCTGGCGATTGCGGCGTTGGCGATTTCGAAATCGGTGGGCTGGCGGTGGACCTGGGCCGCGTTTGCGGCGCTGGTCGTCGTGGGGGTCGTCCCCCTCGCCCTCTGGTTGCTCCGGGGGCATAAAGAGCGGCACCAAAGCTATATCGAGCGGGCCGCCGCGCAGATTTCCCCGGTGCGTGGGGTGACGCTCAGGTGGTCGCGCAGGGAAGTCTTGAAGGACGTTCGCTTCTACCTCATTCTTCCCGTGTTACTCGCACCCTCCTACATCTCGACGGGTTTTTTCTTCCACATGGCCCACCTCGTCGAATCAAAGGGGTGGAGCCTGACGGATTTTACGGAAGCCTATTTCCTGTACACGGTGGTCCTCGGTGCCGTGTCCCTGATAACGGGGCCGATCGTCGATCGGATCGGGGCGGTGCGGCTCCTGCCCTACTATATGATCCCGCAAGGGCTGGCGATGTTGGCCATAGCGGGTTCCGATCATCCGGGCGCCGCCGTTATTTTCATGCTAGCGAGCGGCGTGACGGTGGGGCTGCGCGTCACCATCGGCGGGGCCATCTGGGCGGAGATCTATGGGGTCGCCCACCTGGGAGGGATACGTGCCCTGGCGACCGCGTTCATGGTGTTTTCTACGGCGCTTGCTCCGGTCACAATGGGTTGGTGGATCGATTGGGGCGTGACGATGGAGTCGATCGCACTGGGTTGTATCGTCTACGCCGTTCTATCGTCCCTCCTGTCGTGGTTCGCCCTTCGATTCGGGTACGAAAAAATGCCTGCCGCGGGGTAGCGTCAGCCCGGGACGCGTGTGCATGGCGAATTAATAATTCCAGCTAAAAATCAGGTCTTTCGCCGCCAACTGGCGATACCCAGTATGGCCGCTAAAGCCCCGATGAATTAAATCGGAACCTGTGCATGGCGAATTAGTA
>DNYS01000173.1:3507-3646 GCA_003506735.1 Nitrospinota bacterium | reverse complement strand
CGCGCCCGACCATCCCCCGCGTGAGCGGGGTGGCGGGGACGTGGAGGCAGATGACGTCGGCCTCCCGGAAGAGACGGTCTTTTTCCACCCACTCGATGCCGAGTTCTTCGCCGAAGGCCTTGTCGGGGTCAATATCGTT
>DNYS01000173.1:277-3291 GCA_003506735.1 Nitrospinota bacterium | reverse complement strand
AGGAGGGAGAGGACGTGGCTCACGGTCAGTTCCGTCACCGCCCCGGCGTTGGTGCCGGGCACGTAGGAGACCGGGATGCCCCGCTTGCGGGCGGCCAGGAGGTCCACGCTGTCCAGGCCCACCGAGCACCGGGAGATGAACCGTAGCTCCGGGGAGGAATCCATCACGGCGGCCGTGAGCGGCTCCGCCCCGCCGATCACGGAATCGCAGCCGGCGATCAGCTCCTTCATGTCCGATTCATCGAGAAGCCGCCCATAGGGGTTGCGGACCAGCTCCACGCCGGCCTCCTCGAGCATCCGGACCGGGAGCGGATCGATTTGGCCGAACCGCTCCGATGAGATCAGGGTGCGCGAGAGGGGTTGATCGGCCCCGGGGGGCGTGGGGTTCTGTGCGCTCATGCGGCCGCCCTCGGGGAAAGCGTCTGGAGGTAAAAGCGAGGGCGAGCGGGGCCCCGCTTAGGACAGGGGCCACAAGCTAACGAAAGGGGAGGAATTCTGTCAAGAAGAGGATGAAACGGGGGCCGGATTCCCTGCCCGGGGATTTTTTCAAGCGGCCAGGCCGAAATTTTCTCCGGCTGTATTCCGGCGCTCCTCGAAATGTTTCCGGGAGCGGGCTTTTTCCTGCGCGCTGAAGTGTTTCAGGGCATTGCAGAAAAACCACAGGCACCAAAAGAGCAGGAACCATAGGGGCCGGGTGGTGTGAATGCCACTCATGAAAAATAGGCCGCTGGCGGCCGCCCAACCGGCCAGTCCCGCCGGAAGAGCGGTGAGCAGGGTCCATCTGAGAGCGGCGGTCAAAATTCCGATTCTCGAAGCGCCGAAATCACCCACACGGTACATCATGGTTCGATACCCTCTCTTTCTTGCGGCTTGGCCCTGGCCCTCGCCCCCTGTCGGCCCGTTGAAAGCGCCTCTCCGGGAGCCTGGTTCGTGTATGCGGCGGCTTCCCTGCCGCCTATATGTTTAATATCGTCCCCTCGCGGGGGAGTGTATAGGCCGGAATACGAATTTCGTGTCCCCGCTCACAGAGTTGGATGCGATTTTTCAGAATTGGCTTGAAAAGAGCGCGAATAGCGCAAATAATCTTCTGAATCGGGTGGCAAACGCCATACAGGCGGTGTCGAATATTTGGGGAACCGGAGCGTGGTGGACGGGGAGTGTGCGTGTTCGCGCCATGTGTCCGGTTCCGAACATCTTCGATGGTCCAGGTTCCACCGAAATGGATGGACCCATCCCCGGGCGGAGGCGCGGCCTCCGGGGGAGCCCGCCGGAGATTCTGTTTTTCCGCTGAAATCGAAAGGAGGCAGCCATGGGCGCGGGAGATTTTCGGGGCGACGCCGGCCGGCTTGAGGGCCAGATCGAGGAGATGGCCCATGTCATGTACGGGCTTCCCAAAAACGAAGTATCGAAAACGGTTGCCCGGAACGTGGCGGCCCTGTTGCTCACCCTCTCTTCGGTGAAATTCGAAAAAGAGGAAGAGCCCATCCGGCCCCGGCCGCCAGAGGGAAGACGGGCCGATGGTTGAGGCGTGGAGGCTGACCCTGAGCGAGGGGCTGGACCGGATGGCGGAGGGTTCGCTTTCGGCCGCCGATTGGACGCGCTCGCTGCTCGGGCGGATCGACGCCCTGGACGATCGCTTGAAGGCCTGGACGCAGGTGGACCGCCAGGGCGCCCTCGCCGCCGCCGAGAGGGTGGACGCCGCGCGGGCCGGGGGCGAGGCGCTGGGGCCTCTTGCCGGAGCGCCCTACGCCGCCAAGGATATTATCGACATCAAGGGCCTGCGGCGGGAGGCCGGCTCCCCGCTCTATGCGGGCTACGTGCCCGAGGAGGACGCCGCCTGCACCGGGCGGCTCAGGGAGGCCGGAGCGGTCGCGCTGGGCAAGACGGTGACTACCCAGTTCGCCAACGGCGATCCCTCGATCACCCGGAACCCCTGGAATCTAGAAAGGAGCCCGGGCGGTTCGAGCAGCGGGTCGGCGGCGGCGGTGGGCGCGGGGATGGTGCCCGCCGCGCTGGGGAGCCAGACCACCGGCTCGACGCTGCGGCCGGCGGCTTTTTGCGGGGTGGCGGCCCTGAAGCCCACCTATGGGCGGATTCCCCGGAACGGGATCGTGAAGGTTTCCTGGAATTTCGATCATCTGGGCATCATCGCCCGCTCGATCGAGGACATCGCCCGGCTGCTCGAGGTGGCCGCGGGTCCGGACCCCGGAGATCACGGCGCGCCCGATGTCCCGGTGGAGAGCTATGCCGCGGCCTCGTCTCCCAGAAAGCCCGCCCGCGCCCTGTTCTACAAGAGCGACTTCATGCCCCGGGCGAGCGGTGAGGTGGCCGAGCGGATAACGGCGGCGGCCGCGCTTTTAGAGGAAAACGGCGTGCGGGTGGAGGAGGGGAGGCTTTCCCTCGATCTGGACCAGATCCACGCCGCGCATTTTCTGGCCAGATGCGTGGATTCGGCCACCTACCACGAGGACATGTTTATCGAAAACGCGGACGACTATGCGCCCGCCGTCCGAAGGACGGTGACGACGGGGTTCATGGTGCCCGCCGTCCATTATCTCAAGGCGCTGCGCCTCCAGGCCCGGTTCACCGAGGCGATGGACGCGGTCTTCGAGAGCTATGACATCGTGATTTTGCCCACCCAGGTCGAGGGGCCGCCGCCGCGGGAGGAATCCACTGGAAGTACCCTCTTCAACGAGCAGCTCACCTTCTCGGGCCATCCCGCCCTGACCCTCCCGGTGGGACGCGGGGCGGATGGCATGCCGCTCGGCATCCAGCTCGGAGGCCGCCGGTTCGGGGAGGCGGACCTGCTCGCCGCCGCGAGGTGGTGCGAGGAGGAGCTGGGCTGGCGCGCCGAGATCGCAGATGTTCCGGGGTAATTGGGACACTTCACCGAGTAGAGGGGGGCGGAGTAATTGGGACGCTTCGCCGGGTAGAGGGCGGGGCGGTTGGGACGCTTCGCCGGAATCCGGGAGGCCGGCGGTGGTTAACGGTCGCGCAGCACCCGCCGCAGGATTT
>DNYS01000173.1:0-243 GCA_003506735.1 Nitrospinota bacterium | reverse complement strand
CCGGCCCCGGCGGTCTCGCCTTCTTTTAAAACGACATATGCCTTGGGAATCTCCCCGGCCTCCTCGTCGGCCTTGCCCATGACGGCGGCGTCCGCCACGCGGGGATGCCGGTGAAGCAGGGCCTCGAGTTCGGCCGGCGCGATGGAAAACCCCTTGTATTTAATCATCTCCTTGAGGCGGTCCACGATGTAGACGTATCCGTCCTCGTCGATGCGCACGATATCGCCCGTGTGGAGCCAGCCG
>DNYS01000165.1:7049-9511 GCA_003506735.1 Nitrospinota bacterium | reverse complement strand
GGAATCGATCATCTCGTGATAGAGATCGTTGCCCTCGCGGGTGCGCTCGCCCACGCCTGCGAACACGCTCGTTCCGGAGTGCGCGGTGGAGATGTTGTGGATGAGTTCCATGATGAGAACGGTCTTGCCCACACCCGCGCCGCCGAAGAGGCCCGTCTTGCCGCCCTTGGTGTAGGGCTCGAGCAGGTCAACGACCTTGAGGCCGGTTTCGAGCATCTCGGTCGAGGTGCTCTGCTCCTCGAGCGTCGGGGCCGGCCTGTGGATCGGGCTGCGGTCCTGGGTCTGGACGGGGCCCTTCCCGTCCACGGGCTCTCCGATGACGTTCAGGATGCGCCCAAGGACTTCCTTTCCGACCGGAACCATGATCGGGGCGCCCGTGTCGACCGCCGTGAGGCCGCGAATCAGCCCCTCGGTCGTCTCCATCGAAACGGTGCGAACGGTCGATTCGCCCAGGTGGAGCGCCACCTCGACCACAACCTCGTCGCGCTCGCCCTCTTTGACCTGAGCGGGATCTTTTTTGACGACCAGGGCGTTCCGCAACTCGGGAAGATTCCCGACTTCGAACTCCACATCGATCACGGGTCCAATAATCTGTGTTACGACACCTTCATTCATCATCGGCTCCCTAGCCGGACAGCGCGTCCGCTCCGGCGATGACCTCGAGCAGCTCCTTGGTGATGGCAGCTTGCCGGGCCCGGTTCATTTGCAATGTAAGCGTATCGATCATGTCCTCGGCGTTTCGCGTTGCGTTGTCCATGGCCGTCATCCGCGAGCCGAACTCGCTCGCCTCGGCATCGAGCAGGGCGCGGTAGACCTGGACCGTAATGTGGCACGGCAAGATGCTGGCCAGCACCCCTTCCATGGATGGTTCGTAGAGATAATCCACCGACACCGGATCGCCCTGGGGGTCCACGCCGTCCGGCGCGGCGGGTGCGAGCGGCAACAGGCGGTTGATTCCCGCCATCTGGTTCAGGAGGGTTATAAACTCCGTAGTGATAATGTGAATCTCGTCGAATCCCTCCTCGAGGAAGGCCTTCATCAAGATATCCGAGATGGCTTGGGCCAGCTGAAAATCGATCTTGCCATAGACTTCCTGAAAATCTTCCTTAAACGTGTATTCCCGGTGCCCGAGAAAGGTGCAGGCCTTTCGGCCGACGACGACAAGCTCCGTCTCTTTTCCCTCTTCCTCGCGGCTCCGGAGAAATTGCAGCGCAAAGCGGTTGACATTTGTGTTGTAGCTTCCGCAAAGGCCCTTGTCCGAGGAGATCACAAGAAGAAGCGCCTTGTCGGACTTCATCGTATCTCGGAGGAGCGGATGCGGCTCGCCCTCGACGCGCTGGGCGAGGGAGTTCACCAGCTCTTCCATTTTCTGGCTGTAGGGCCGTGCGCTCTCGATGCGCTCTTGGGCGCGGCGCACCTTCGAGGCCGCCACCAGCTTCATCGCGCGGGTGATCTGCTGCGTATTTTTTACGCTTCGGATCCGGTTTTTAAAGTCCCTGGTCGATGGCATTTTTCTCTATCCACCGAGGCGATTACGAAGTGGCCGCGGGGGCCGCCTTCGAGGTCGCAATCGTTTTTTTGAATTCCTCGATCGCCGCGTCGAGGCGCTCTACGATATCATCGGTGAGCTCTTTTTTATCCGAGAGATCGGCGCCGACCTGCGGGTGGCGCGTCTCCATGAAGATCTGGAATTCCGCCTCGGCCTTCTGGACGCCGGAAATCTCCACGTCGTCGAGGCCGCCCTTGGTTCCCAGGTAGATCGACATGATTTGCTTATGCACGGGGACCGGCTCGTACTGGGGCTGTTTGAGAAGTTCCGTCAGCCGAGCTCCCCGGCTGAGCTGCGCCTGGGTGGTGGCGTCGAGTTCGGAGCCGAACTGGGCGAAGGCCGCCATCTCGCGGTATTGCGCCAGGTCGAGCCGCAGGGTGCCAGCGACTTTTTTCATCGCCCGGTTCTGGGCGGCGCCGCCCACGCGCGAGACCGAGAGGCCCACGTTCACCGCCGGCCGGATGCCGGAGTAGAACAGGGCCGATTCGAGATAAATCTGCCCGTCCGTGATCGAGATGACGTTGGTCGGGATATAGGCCGATACATCGCCGGCCTGGGTTTCAATGATCGGAAGGGCCGTCAACGAGCCGCCGCCCAGCTCGTCGCCCAGCTTGGCCGCGCGCTCAAGGAGGCGCGAGTGAAGATAGAACACGTCGCCCGGATAGGCTTCGCGGCCCGGCGGGCGGCGCAGCATCAGGGAAAGCTGGCGATAGGCCACGGCCTGTTTGGAAAGATCGTCGTAGATGATCAGGGCGTGCATGCCGTTGTCGCGGAAGTACTCGCCCATGGTGCAACCGGCGTAGGGCGCCAGGAACTGCATGGGCGCGGGCTCCGACGCCGTGGCGGCGACGACGGCGGTATACTCCATGGCGCCGTTCTCTTCCAGGACCTTGACGATCTGGGCGACGGTCGA
>DNYS01000165.1:3681-7015 GCA_003506735.1 Nitrospinota bacterium | reverse complement strand
GTCTGGCGGTCGCCGATGATGAGCTCGCGCTGGCCCCGCCCGATGGGGATCATGCCGTCGATGGCCTTGATGCCCGTCTGGAGCGGCTCGGTCACCGACTTCCGGTCAATCACGCCGGGGGCGACGATGTCGATGTAGCTGGAGGTGTCGGTTTCGATGGGGCCTTTGCCGTCGATGGGCTGGCCGAGCGGATTGAGCACGCGCCCCGCCAGCGCCTTGCCGGTGGGCACCTGAACGATGCGGCCGGTCCGCCGGACCTCGTCGCCCTCTTTGATATGGCGGTCGTCGCCCAGAAGCACCGCGCCCACGTTGTCCGTTTCCAGATTGAGCGCCATCCCGTAGAGGCCGCCCGGAAACTCGATCATTTCGCCGGCCATGCATTTTTCCAGGCCGTAGATTCTGGCGATGCCGTCGCCCACAGAGATGATGGTGCCGGTCTCGGCCAATTCGACCGAGGCGTCGAACCCCTCGATCTGTTTTTGAATGATTTGACTGATCTCTTCGGCACGAATCTGCATCTCGTCCCCTCGGCTGTTCGGTGAAAGCGAACGTCAGTTCGCCGATAAATTCTCGCGTAAATTTTTGAGCTGATTCCGAATGCTGCCATCCATCACCACACCGCCCATCCGGCAGACCACTCCGCCGATGAGCGATTCGTCTTTTTCCACTTCGAGCAAAACGTCTTTCCCGCTAACCTCGGAAAGCTTTTTGCGAAGCTCTTCCCGGGCGGATTCCGGAAGGTCGAAGGCGGTGCGGACCTGGGCGCGCACCCGGCCCTTCATCTTGTCGGCCTGGGACTGGTACCGCTCGGCGATGGCCGGCAACTCGGCGATCCGGTCCTTCTCGGCGACGAGCCTCGCGAACTTCCGCATCAACTCGCTCGCGCCCGCGGATTCCAGGATGCTGTCGATAATCCCGGTCCTCGCCTGACGGGAGAAGCGGGGGTTCATGAGCACCTTTCGAAGCTCGGGGTGCTCCAGCGTTTCGGCCAGCTCGGCCAGCTCTTCGCCCGTCTCGTCGAGGAGGCCCTGCTTTTCCGCGATTTCAACGAGCGCCTTGGCGTACCGGCGCGCTGCTTCGCCTCCGATCACGAATCACCTCCCGATTCGCCGCCGAGCTTCACCAGGTATGCGGATACGAACCGCTCCTGATCCTCGGCCCCGATATTTTTCTTGAGCATCTCCTCGGCCAGGCCCATCGCCAGCTCTGCGGCGTGCGACTGAAGCTCGGCCCTCGCCTTGGAGGTTTCGAGTTCGATGGCGCCGCGCGTTTGCTCCAGCAGGCGGTCGGCCTGGGCTTTTTGCTCCGCCTCCATCCGGGAGCGGATTTCGGCGCGCTCGCGCTCGCCCGTCTCACGGATACGGTCCAATTCCGCCTCGAGGTCAGCCACCTTGGAGCGCTGCTCTTCGAGTAGTTTTTCGGCCTCGGCGCGGGCCGCCTTCGCATCGGCCAGGGCCGTGCGAATTCCATCGCGCCGATCCTGGAAGAATTGGACAAGGGGCTTCGCGGCCACTTTGTAGAGAATCACCACGACGATCAGCAAATTGACGAACTTGAAACCTTCCTCGACAAAGCTGAAGGCTTTATGATGGACCTCTCCCGCTTCGGCTCCGAGCGCCCCCTCCGGCCAAAAGACCGTCAGGGCGGCGGCGCCCGCCAGACAAATACCCGCCTGGAGAAACGCTTTTCGGCTCGTCGGCGTCATCGGCATCTCCTCAGGCGATCCGCCGGCCCGCGAGGCGGTTGGCGATCTGTCCGGCAAACTCCTTGGCGCGCTTTTCGAGCTCCGAGGCGGCGGTCGCCGCCTCGGAAGCGATCGAGGCGCGGGCTTCTTCGAGCTCCCGCGAGGTTTGGATCCGGATTTCCTCAATCCGCTTCCGGCCCGCTTCGTTGATTTCCTGCTGAAGCGCCGCCATGGTCTCGGCGCCTTCCCTCCGGATTTCGGCCAGCGAATCCTCGTACTGGGTGATATAGCCCTGGGACTCGCTCTTGTCCCGCTCGGCGGACTTCAGATCGCCCGCGATCTGCCCGTTTCGCTTCTCGATAACGGCCCATAGGGGCTTATAGAGAAATTTGTTCAGGACGAGGAGGAGAATGATAAAGTTGGTCCACTGGATGAAGATGATGACCGGATTGATGATCAGGGCGCCGCTTCCGAAGTTGAATCCGGCGATCCATTCCTTTAAACCACCGCCGCCTTGATGGGCCACGGCGGCCCAGGAGAGATCGGGCGCTGACACCAAAACCAGAACTGCAAGACACACAAAAAAAGCGGCCCTAAGAGTCCGCCGGATATGCGCTCCAGCCATCATGAGAATATTTGAGTCCTTCCGGTCTTGCGCTCGCCGGGGCGCACGTTCCGCCCCATGGGCACAAAAACCTCTTTCAAACCATCCATAAAGTTGATAATAAAGGAGTTATATGTAATCCGCCGGGCTCGCGGTCCGGAGTCCACTTTCCAAAAACGCCTAAAGCTAACCGCCCGCTCATGGGAAGTCAAGCCTGAAATGGCCCGGGAATCAGGAGAAATACCTGCCGGCCCGGAGGCCGCGCGCGCCCCTTTCACTGGCACCCCCCGCCGGCCGGCCGCACCCCCACCGGCGGGACGCCCCCATTCCTAAAATGATAAGCTCTGGCGTCATTCCATTCCCATCCCGGCCCCCGGAAATTTCATTCATCGATGAATTTTAGGGGAGTTTTTTGGGGACATTCCGATTTGGAGGCAAACCATGAAATTCATCACATTTGAAATTCCCACCCCGGCGGGAACCGTCCGGCGGCTCGGGGCGCTTTTCGGATCGGCCGGAGAGGAGCGGGCGGCGGATTTGGCCCCCGCCTTCGCGGCCAGGCTCCAGGCCGGCGGGGAAGAGCCTCGGTATCGAGAGTACGCCGATTTCCGGATTCCCCAGGATATCTGCGAGTTCGCGGCGGGCGGGGAACCCTCGCTCGATGCCGCGCGCGAGGCCCTGGCCTATGTCGAGGCGGAGGGACTGGACGCCCAGGGTCCCGGCGGAGAGAGGCTCTCCCATCCGCTTTCCGGGATCCGCCTTCTGGCGCCCGTCCCGCGCCCGGTGGGCTTCCGGGACTGCCTGACCTTCGAGGGGCACAAACAGGCCGGCGCCCGCCGCCGGAACACCACCGTCGATCCCCTCTGGTACGAGATGCCGACCGCCTACAAGGGAAACCGCCTCACCATCATCGGGCCCGGCGACCTCGCCTGGCCCCGTTATACCGAGAAGCTCGACTACGAACTCGAGATCGCCATCCTCATCGGAAAACGCGGCAAGGATATTCCCGAGGCCGAGGGGCTGGGCCACATCTTCGGCTTTACCGT
>DNYS01000165.1:2571-3579 GCA_003506735.1 Nitrospinota bacterium | reverse complement strand
GATCACACCGACGCCGTAATGACGGCGCGGGTCAACGGCGAGGAATGGAGCCGGGGGAACGCAGGGGACATGCACTTCAGCTGGGGCCGCGTCCTGGAACATCTTTCGATGGAGGAAGAACTCCAACCCGGCGAGCTCATCGGCTCGGGAACCGTCGGAACCGGGTGCGGCGCCGATTTGGACAGGTGGATTCAGCCAGGCGATGTCCTGGAGCTCGAAATCGAGGGAATCGGCGTTTTGGAAAACCGCATCGTCCGGGAAGGCTAGCCGGTAAGCGCGCCGGGCAGGCGCTCGACGAACGCGCGGATTTCATCGCGCACGCGGCGGTAGTGGGCCAGGGCCTCCTCTTCGCTCCCCGCCCCCTCGGCGAGCCGGGGCGGATCGTCGAAGGGCGCGTGAACCACCTTTCCCCCGCCGGAAAAGACGGGGCAGGCGGCGCCGGCCTCGGCGCAAACCGTGACGATAAAATCGAAGGAGAGGCCGGGGAGATCATCCACCGCTTTCGATCGCTAGCTGTCGATAGGAGCGCCGGCCTCGGCCATGACCCTGGCGGCCAGCGGGTTCAGGGCGCTGGCGGCGATGCCCGCCGAGTGGGCCTCGATGGACTCCCGCTTGAGGGCGCGCGCCCAGCCCTCGGCCATCTGGCTTCGGCAGGAATTCGCCGAGCACAAAAAAAGAACTTTGAGCTTCTTATCCGGCACGGCCATCGCCCCCGCTACCTGTATATTTTCTCTTTCTTCTTCCTGGAGGAATCATGACGGCTTGGATGCCAGATCCGCAAATATGGGCGAGCCTGCTCACGCTGACGGCGTTGGAGATCGTCCTGGGTATCGACAACGTGATCTTCGTCTCGATCGTCTCGGCGGACCTGCCGGGCGCAAAGGCCGCACGCGCGCGGCGGCTCGGGCTTTCGGCGGCGCTCATCATGCGAATCGGCCTGCTCGCGGGCATCGCCTGGATTGCCGGGCTCAAGGCGCCCATCGCCGAAATTTTCGGCTTCGCGCTCTC
>DNYS01000165.1:253-2457 GCA_003506735.1 Nitrospinota bacterium | reverse complement strand
GTCGAGGGGGAGGATCTCCAAAGGCGCGCGGGCGGGGCGGAGAGCTTCGCCAGCGTCGTGGCGCAGATCATGGTCCTGGACCTGGTGTTCTCGATCGATTCGGTGATCACGGCGGTGGGTATGGCCCGCCACCTCCCGGTGATGATCGCGGCGGTGGTGATCGCCATGGCCATCATGCTCTTCGCCTCGGGGCCGGTGAGCGCGTTCATCGAGCGCCACCCGACGACCAAGATGCTGGCGCTGAATTTTCTGTTGCTCGTGGGCGCCGCCCTCATCGCCGACGGGATGCACTTTCACATCCCGCGGGGCTACCTCTACTTCGCCATCGCCTTCTCGGCCGGGGTGGAGGCGCTGAACCTCATCGCCTCGCGGCGGCGGTCGGTGCAGGCCGCTCTCTGAACCCAAAAGGGGCCGTCTCCACGTCGCCGTTCCAGAGCAGGGCGTGGCGGGGATGGCCGTCCTTTGTCGGCGGCCCCACTGCCTGCAGGGGGTAGGGGCGCAGGAGCTCGCGCACCTCGCCGATCCGTCTCTCGTAGACCCCGGGGTCGATCCCGTTCGGGTTGCCCCATCCCGCTACCGCGAGATCGGCGCCGGCCACTGCGGCGAGGATGTGGCGGTCGTTTCCGGGCCCGGCGATCTTTCGGAAGGGGAGGCCGTTCAGGGCCCGGGGATGGGGCGTCCGCCAGGCGAACAGGTTGATCACCGAGACCGACGCGAACCCCCGCCGCCTCGCCCAGGCCTCGAGCTTGCCGACGGTGGGATCGCTCCGCTCCCGGGAGGCCGCCGAGGGGTTTTTGAGCAGCGCCGCAAGCCGGGGCCCTGGCTCCGCGGAGATCTGAATTTCGAGCAAATACCGGTAGCGGCCGTATTTTTCCGGGATGCAGCGTTCCACCTTGCGCCAGGGCTTCTCCGTCACCGTGCGCCTCCTCATATTGCGGCCTTTTATGGGGGGCCTTTCATGGGCGGCCCATCGCGCCTAGAATCGGGGGCGGCGCAGACGCCGGAATCCGGTTCAACCGAATTTATGTCCACGAGGTCTCATGATGCCATACGACAACCTGCTCTACGAAGTGGAGGGTCCGCTGGCGCTCATCACCATCAACCGCGCCGACCGGCACAACGCCATTTCGCTCGCCACCCTGGACGATTTCCACACCGCGATTCAGGCCGCGGCGGCGGATGAGGCCGTTCGCGTCATCGCCATCACCGGGGCGGGCGAGAAGGCGTTCGCGTCCGGATCGGACCTGGAGGAGGTCGAGCGCCGCGATCTGGCTAAGGCCCTGGAACCCCTGGTCCAGGGGGTGGCCGAGCGCCTGGAGCGGACGCCCAAGCCGTCCATCGCCGCCATCAACGGCTACTGCATGGGGGGCGGGCTCGAGGTGGCCCTGGGCTGCGACCTGCGCGTCGCCTCGGTGAATGCGAAGTTCGCCACCCCCGAGGGGAAGCTCGGCATCATCCCGGGCGGGGGCGCGACCCAGCGCCTGCCCCGGATCGTGGGGCGCGGCTGGGCGCTGGAGATGCTCCTGATGGGAGAGACGATCGACGCCGAGGCCGCGCTGCGGATGGGGCTGGTGACGCGCGTGGTCGAGCCCGAAGAGTTGATGCCCGAGGTCCGGCGCATGGCGGATCACCTCGCCACGTTCGCACCCTTCGTTCCCCGGTTCATGAAGGCGATGGTCCACTCCGGGATGGAGGGCAGCCTCGCCACCGGGCTGGCGATGGAAAAATTCGCCCAAGGGGCGCTATGCGAAACTGCCGACAAGGCCGAGGGCATCCGCGCTTTCCTCGAAAAGCGCCGGCCCGAATGGACGGGGCGCTGAGCCGCCGGAAGACCCGCCTCCTTTTTCTGGCAAGAGTTTCAATAAGGAGGGCGCCATGGAACCCGGAAAAGAAACTTCTCCCGGCGAAAATACATTCCCCGGTGAATTGAGCGAACGCGAAAAAGGGTTTCTCTCCCGCCTTGCCCAAAAATACGAAACCGGCGAAAGCGCCGGGATCGTCCGAAGCTACCTCATCGCTGGGTTAGGCGTCCTCGCCCTGTTCGCGCTCGCCCGGTGGACGCCCCAGTGGTGGGCGGCCCTGATCGTCGTCGAAGCGGCCGCCCCCGCGCTCTTCCGCCAATACAAGCGCTTCGGGAGCTTCAAGACTCACATTTTAGGAGACCTCTATTAACCCCGATATTTGAAGTCTGGTGCCAATGATTT
>DNYS01000165.1:0-148 GCA_003506735.1 Nitrospinota bacterium | reverse complement strand
TTTAGTGAAATTGTGGCGGGAAAGAACCGGGGAACCGGGTTAGGGACGGGGAGCGCGCACTCTCGCCAACGAAACGGAAAAACGTGCTTTCCTCCGGATCGCCCCCGCCCGGCGGCGCGGCGCGGCCGGCGCCCTGACAAACCCCCGC
>DNYS01000257.1 GCA_003506735.1 Nitrospinota bacterium | reverse complement strand
CCTCGTATCTGGGATATCTCATCTACCGGGCCAACGGGCGCTGGCCCGGTAAAAGCGCCGCCGTTTTCCGGACCACCCCCCGGGCGGCCGTCCCCACCTGCGTGGGCACCGTCGCGATGGTGGCGATGGCCTCGGTCATGTCGGTTTCNNGCATGATTCAGGTGCTGGCCCATGGGGTGGCGGCTTTTTCGGGCCAGATGTTCCCCCTCCTGGCCCCGCTGGTGGGCCTGATGGGGACCTTCGTTACGGGAAGCAACACGAACGCCAATATCTTGTTCGGAAAATTCCAGGTCAACGCGGCCGAATTGCTGGATAAAAGCCCCGCGGTATTGGCGGCGGCCAACCAAGGTTCTGGTGGGCTGCTCGACATGATCGCTCCCGCCAAGGTTCTGGTGGGCTGCTCGACTGCGGGCCTGGGAGGCAGGGAAGGGGAGGTGTTCCGGCGGGTGGGCGTTTATTGCGCGGTCCAGGTGGCGATCGTGGGTTTGCTGACCTATTGGCTCGCCCTTTGAGGGGGGGCCTTCGCCGCCGGGGCTATTCGGCCTCGATGGTGTCGTTCTCCTCGAAGGAGCGGACCGCCGATCGCATATAGGCTGGCGCGCGGACAGGAGCGCCCGATTCGGCGTCCACGATGACGTAGGTGGTCTGGGAGGTGGCGAGGAGCCGCCCGCTCTCTTTTTCGTACAATTCGAACTCCATGTTTACACTGGAGTTTCCGAAACCGGAAATTCGGGCGAACGCTTCGATCACCTCATCGTAGCGGGCGGGCGTGCTGAACTGGAGATTCAGATCCACGATATAGATGTCGTTCCCCCGCTCCCGCATGTCCGCGTAGGTGATCCCGATGTGGCGGAGATAATCCATCTGGGCGGTGTCGATGTATAGAAGGTAGTTGGCATTGAACACCACGCCCTGAAGGTCGGTCTCGCCGAACCGCACGCGGAATTCACTTTTATACCGAAAATCCGATCGCGCCATTTCACGCTCCCCGGTTTCGGCCCGGCGGGCCGGAGGGTTTTTGGGCAATACGCGAATATACAGGATGGAATGCCCACCGGCTTGTTCCTTTTACTCCCTGGGCTATAATCATCACTACCGCCCGGGAAAATACGATTGCCGGGCATGATATGTCCGTTTGGCCCGAAATTCGAGGTTGCCAGTGGAGAGCCTTCCCATGATCAGCGTTGAAGAAGCACAAGAAGCCATTCTTTCGCGGATTTCGGCCATGGGCCGGGAGCGCGTTCATATCGGCGATGCACTGGGCCGGATTCTGGCCGAGGATGTCGTTTCACCGAGACAGATCCCGCCCTGGGCCAACTCGGCGATGGACGGATACGCCGTCCGCGCCCGGGATATTGCCCATTCGAGCGAGGAGAATCCGGCCACCCTCCGCATCATCGACGAAATCCAGGCCGGATTTGAATCCGCCAAAACCATCGGTCCGGGCGAGGCCATCCGCATCATGACGGGCGCTCCCATCCCCGCNNGGGGCCGACGCGGTGGTCATGGTTGAACTGACCGAGCGGGACAACGATGACGAGGTGCGGATCCTGAAATCCGTTCCGGAGGGAGAGGCCGTCCGCCGCCCGGGGGAGGATGTCGGGGCGGGAGAGAAGATTTTTTCAGCCGGGAGCAGGCTGGGCCCGGCCTCGATTGCCATGCTGGCCGGAGTCGGAAGGCCCCAAGTGTATGTGGTTCAGCGCGCCCGGGTCGCCATCCTCTCCACCGGCGATGAGTTGGTCGAACTCGGCCAGGAGCTCGGCCCGGGTCAGATATTCAACTCGAACTCCTATGCCCTTGCGGCCCAGGTTCGCGAGGCGAGCGGGGAGCCTCTCGTGCTCGGCATCGCGCGCGACGACGCCGGGGATCTCGAGGAGCGCCTGAGGGACGGGCTCGCCGCCGACATGGTGCTGACCAGCGGCGGGGTGTCGGTGGGGGATTTCGATCTGGTCAAGAGCACCCTCGGCGACCTGGGGAACGAGATGCACTTCTGGCGGGTGCGAATGAAGCCGGGCAAGCCGATGGCGTTCGGCACCCTGCAAGGCCGGCCGGTGTTCGGCCTTCCGGGGAATCCGGTTTCCACGATGGTGAGCTTCGAGCTTTTCGTCCGTCCCGCGCTGATGAAGATGCAGGGCGTGGCCGGCCTCCATCGTCCCCGGATCGCGGCCAAATTGCTCCATCCTCTCCATAAGTCGCCCGAGCGCCGGCATTACGTCCGGGCGGTGGCCTCGTTCAAGGACGGGGAGTGGACCGTCAATGCGGTCGAGGCCCAGGGTTCCAATATCATCCACTCGATGGTCCGGGCGAATTCCCTGATCGTTTTCCCGGAATTCGAGTCGGATCTCGAGGCGGGAAGCCAGGTTCAGGTCCTCCTTCTCGAGGGCGAATCCGCGCTCGGCGCGCAGCCGCTTCCCGCCGCGGGGCCGGGCTCCCTGGTCTCGCCGGAGGCGAAATGACGGCGGCGAATTCGAGGCTGGCGAATTCGAGAGAAATCGCCCCCCTCCGGAGGGGCCGCTTTGAGCGATAGCGCAGGAAATTTTGATTTTCCCGCGGCCATTCTCGCCGGCGGAAGGAGCCGGCGCATGGGGCGAGACAAATCCTTCCTTCTCATCGATGGCCGTCCGGCCATCTCATGCATAGCCGATTCCCTGCGGGCGGTATTTTCCGATGTTTTCGTGGTGGCCAACAATGCGGCGCCATTTGAAAAAATCGGATTCCGCGTCTCGGCGGATATTTTTGAGGGAAACGATTCGCTGGGGGGGCTGCATGCGGCGGTCTCGGCCGCCGGGGCCGCCCGCGTTTTCGTCACCGGATGCGATATGCCCTTTCTTCAAAGATCCCTTTTGAGCGGCCTGGCCTCCCTGGCGGCGGATTGGGACGTTGTGATTCCAATCCACCGGGGGTTTCCGGAGCCCTTGTGCGCCGTTTACGGCTCCGCTTGCGAGGGGCCTATCCGGCGGCGGATTGAAGGCGGGAAGCTGAAGATGATCGGCTTCCACGATGAGGTCCGCGTGCGCCGGGTGGAGGAGCCGGAATGGCGGGCCTGGGACCCTTCGGGCCTGTCGTTTCGAAACCTCAACACGCCCGGGGAATACGAAGAAATTTCGGCCGGTTCGTGATTTGACCGATTGGTGATTTGAGAGGAGATCGGAATGGGAGCGGAGGAAAAGATTCAAGCGCTTGGAATCGAGCTTCCGCTCGCCCCGGCGCCAGTGGGGGCATATGTGCCCTATGTATTATCCCAGGGTTTTTTATTCATATCCGGACAAGTTCCCTTCCGGGACGGGAATTTGCTCCACCAGGGGAAGGTTAAGGAAGATGTGGGGGTCGATGCGGCCCAGGAGTGCGCCCGGGTGTGCCTCCTGAATGCGCTTGCCCAGGCCAAGGCGGCCTTGGGGAGCCTGGACAGGGTGGCCCGAATCGTCCGGATGACCGGATATGTCGCCTCCTCGGAGGGATTTACGGACCAGGCCCTTGTCTTAAACGGGGCCTCCGAGCTGGCCGTCGAGATATTCGGCGATGCTGGGAAGCATGCGCGGGTGGCGAT
>DNYS01000192.1 GCA_003506735.1 Nitrospinota bacterium | reverse complement strand
TCCACTAGGTCCTGAACCCATACAATGCCCCGAATATTGCCGTTCGGCGCGGGAGGGAGATATTACGCGGATTCCCCTCTTCTCTCTCCCATTTCAACGCACCCTGTCCAAAGATCTCAGCTTCGATCCATTTGCCCAATATATTATACTTCCCCAAAGTGATAAATTTCAGGGGTTCTGCGCGAATAAGGTTATGATGGTTGATGGGACTTATTGAAACCGCGCGCCCGGAATCCGGCTCCTCATGCGGGGAACGGTTAATAGAGGTTTGATCCATATGCTTTCCTCCATCGAAAAAGCGCTTTTTTTGAAAACAATCAACCTTTTCGAATCGATGCTGCCCGAGCAACTGAAAATTTTGACCAACATTTCCGAGGAGATGACCTTTCAGGACGGGGACATTCTATTCAACGAAGGCGATCCGGCGGACTACCTTTATGTCATTGTGGACGGTGAGATCGAGATCATGAAAAACCATGGCGCTCTCGGGGAAGTTCGGCTGGCGGTCCTTAAGGAAAAAGCTTCTTTCGGAGAAATGACGCTCTTCGGCTCCGAGGGACGCTCTGCCACCGCCATCGCCAGCGGGGATTCCACATTCCTCGCCATGCGGAAGGAGCACCTTCTCTTGCTCATCCAGGAGAACCCTGCCATATCGACAGCCATCGTTTTTCAACTGGCCAACATGATCCGGAATAACAACAAACAGCAAGCGCAGCTCGAAAAGCCCCAACCCGAGAAAACTCCGCCGGAACCCACAGACACGGAGCTTCGCCAAAATTTTCGGTTTGTCGTGCCGGGGGTTGTGGACATCCCGGCCCTATCCGACGACCCGGTCGCCCTGCTAAATATCTCAGCAGGCGGGTTGCTCTTGTCGATTTCGAAAAAACCGGAGCCGGACGGCGAATTCGGAATTTCCATAAGTATTAGCGATAAGGTTTACCACTGGGAAAAGGTCATGGTCGCCTGGTGCGAAAAGAGTGGCAACCAAAATAGCCCCTGGTCAGTTGGCCTCAAGGTGAATTTACCTGAAACCGAACAGGATGAACTTCTCCGATTGTTAGAAGGGATGACCTCTGTCACTTGACATAAATACTGCTCCCCACCGTCATGCTTTGACCCTCTGTTTTTATTTTCATCCCAATCCTAAGGTTAACTTAATTTATAGACCGTGATTTGAAGGAGCCTTCATGTCCATAGCCACCGAAGTTAGCACCGACCATTTATGGAAGCACCTTGAGGCCATATGCCAATGGGAGCGCTACACCGGAACCCCCGGCGAAGCCCAAGCTGTGGAATACATCGCCCGAGAACTCTCGGCTCTTGGGATCGATGTAAAAATTCATGAACTCGACGCCTTGATAAGCATTCCCGGAAAAACTTCGCTCGATATTCTGGGTGAGCCGCCCGAGCACATCCCCGCCATTACGGCGGTCTTCGGCGCTTCAACGGGTGTTGCGGGAGTCACCGGAGATGCCGTCTACGTGGGCGAGGCACTGGCGCCTGAAGGCCCCGTTGCGGGCAGAATCATCGTCGCCGAAAGGATGCTCTCTCCAGGCCGTTTCTATGCCTTTGAGCAGGCGGGGGCGATTGGACAGGTATACGTCAATATGGGCGTCGCCCACGAGATGACCGTCTCGACCATCTGGGGCTCGCCCACCCCGGAAAGCGTGGGCCGGCTCCCGGCGACGCCCGTCGTCACGCTCTCCCGGGAGCAGGGTCAGGGCCTGATCGATCTCATCAAATCCAAACATGAAGTCCAACTCCGCATTCACGCCCAGATTGACACACGGTGGCGAAAGACCACCATGCCGGTGGCCACCATCCCTCCTCCCTCGGTGAGCAAGGAGTACGTCCTCGTTGCCGGGCACATCGACTCATGGCAGTTTGGCGCTAACGACAACGGTGCGGGCGATACCACCCTGATGGAGCTGGCGCGGGTCATTCACGGCCGCCGCAATGAGCTCAAGCGCGGTCTGCGCGTGGCTTGGTGGAATGGACATTCACACGGACGCTTCTCGGGCTCCACTTGGTATTCTGATCATATGTTCGAGGATCTCCGGTCCAATTGCGCCGCCTACCTCAACATCGACCAGCCAGGATGTCGACAATGCACTATTTACCGGCCATTTTGCACGGCCGACATCTCCGCCTGGGTAAAGGATGCCGTTAGCCGTCTCGGGGGGCAGGAAACGGTCCCGGAAAATCCCCGGAAGATAGCCGATCAATCGTTCTGGGGAGTGGGCATTCCATCTTTTTCGTTTCTTCCGGTCCTGCCGCCCGAAGCCCCCGATCTTCAAAAAGATCATCCTGAAGGCGGGTTCCCCGAATACTGGCATAACCCGGCCGACACCCTTGATAAAATGGACAAAGACCTCCTCACCGAGCACACTCGCCTCTATGCGGGCGCGCTCCTTGAACTCTGCACGGCCGAGCGATTTCCGCTCGACCCGCGCTCCACGGCGGATGCAATCGATCAAGCGCTTGTGGGACTGAACGAGCGGGCAGGCGGCGCGTTCGACTTTGGGCCTGCCTTCAACGCGGCGGAGCGGTTCCGGAAATCGGCGGAATCCATGATGGAAAAAGCCAAGGCCGTGGATCCCGAGGCCCTGAACCTGGCGGCCCGGCGGATCAGCCATGCCTTGAACGCGGTTCTTTACACCCAGCAAGGCCCCTTTGACCATGACCCCGCATCCGGGGCCCAGGTGCTTCCGGGTCTCTCCCGGGTGGGCGATTTTCTCGAAGCGGGCCCGAAAACCCACGAAGGCCGGGTGCTTTACACCCGCCTCGTCCGTGAGCGGAACCGCGCCTGCGCCGCCCTGATTGAGGCCGCGCGGATCGCCGAGAGCGTCTGAGCCGGCCCTCCCCGCGCCGGGGCCGGATCCCCCCCCTAGGGCAAATATTTCGAAACGGTCCGGGAGGACGTGCNNAAACACCCCCGCCGAATTTGCGGGCAATTTCCCCAAAATCCCCCAATACCCGCCCAATCACCCGGATTTGCGGGCAATCTCACGGAAACCCGCCAAGACGCGCGCAAAATACCGGATTTGCGGGGTGAATCGCAGCCCCCCCCCAAGACACGCCCGAACACCCCCCGAAAACCCGCTCAAAATCCCAGAAATCTGTCCAAATTCCCCGAAATCCCCTAAGATGCGCCCGGAAACACAAAAAATTCCCCAAACCACCGCATTTCCAGAATAACCTCCCCATGATTCACCCAAAAACCCGAATCCATTTAAAAAATTTCAGTATTTTCGCGGACTGCCCCCGAATTCGGGGACCATCGCCAATTCCCGCCGAAACCTCCCCACCCTCGGCAACCCCCGCTCGTTCACGGCGAGAGCCGCCCTCCTCTAAAGGGCAGAGCCAAGGGCAGTGCGAATGGCAGGGTTAATTTGGCAGTTTGAATGACGATGACCTGTTTGTTTCGATGGGCCGTTTATTTTCGATGAAATGGTATGGAATGGGTCCCCGTTTTGGCCCTCCCGAAATTGACGGGGGCTGGGGTCTTGAATATGATGCGCACCTCTTGGAGGGGAGTTCCCTTCTTTCTCAAAATCGAATACGCCGATCAACCGGCATCTGTGCGGCCGGCGGCGATACCGTTCATCTAGGCGGCGCGCCGGGGAGCGATTTGCTCCCGGCGGCCCTATCCTACTAACGAGGAGATATCGACCATGGCTTTTGAAATTCCCAAGCTGAGTTACGCTTACGACGCTCTCGAACCCCATATCGATGCGCGCACCATGGAGATCCACCACACCAAGCATCACAACGGCTACGCCACCAACCTCAACAACGCCATCGCCGGCTCCGACCTCGAGGGCAAGAGCATAGAGGACATTCTCTCGAACCTCGACGCCGCGCCCGCCGACAAGAAGGGCGCCATCAACTTCAACGGCGGCGGCTTCGACAACCACTGCATCTACTGGGCCAACATGAGCCCGGACGGCGGCGGCGAGCCGAGCGGCGCCCTGGCCGATGCCATCGGCGACTTCGCCGCGTTCAAGGAAAAATTCTCCACCATGGCGGCCCCCATCCAGGGCAGCGGCTGGTGCTGGCTCTGCACCAAGGCCGGCTCCGGCTCGGTCGAGATCAAGCCCATGCCCAACCAGACCAGCGTCCGCACCGAGGGTTTCATCCCCCTCCTGGGCATCGACGTTTGGGAGCACGCTTATTACCTCAACTACCAGAACCTCCGGCCCAAATACATCGAGGCCTGGTGGAACGTCGTCAACTGGGCCGACGTGGCGGAGCGTTTCGAGGCCGCGAAGTAGAGAGAAGGTTAATTTCCGAAACCGCGATCCGGGCGGCGCGAAGCGGCCCGGCGGTGGTTTTTTAAAACTGCGATTCGGGCCTTGAGAGCAGGCCCGGCGATGGGAGGACAGCGCGATGGCGCTGAACGTGGGAGACACCGCGCCCGATTTCGATCTGCCCCAGGCCGAGGGCGCGGGCGACAACATCAAGCTGAGCGATTACAAGGGAAAGAAAAACGTGCTTCTTTGCTTCTACCCGTTCGACTTCTCGTCGGTGTGCAGCGAACAACTGCCCGCCTACTCGGCCCAGGCCGAGCGCTTCGAGAAGGCGGACTGCCAGGTTTTGGGTATCAGCGTGGACAGCCCCTTCGCCCACGCCGCCTGGGCCGGCAGCGCCGGGATCTCCTTTCCGCTGCTGAGCGATTTTTTCGGGAAGGGCACCGTCGAGGCCTACGGCCTCACGCACGAGGGCGGCTTCAGCAACCGCGCGGTCATCCTCCTCGACAAGGAGGGCAAGGTCGTCCACGCCGAGGTGACCCCGGCCCCGCCGGACCTGCCCGACGATGAGAAACTCTTCGCGGCGCTGGACAAGCTCGGCTAACGAATTCCGATACCCATCCGGCGCGGGGGAACCCCCCGCGCCGGTTTTTTTGTGCGGCTTTATCGTTGAACGCCCCCATGATTCGGACCTCCGCCGATAAAGATACCTCCCGCCCGACCGTAATGATCCCCAAAATTTCCGGGCCCATTCCGAACAGACCGCGCGGGCAGGGGCCAGTGGGCCGCCGCCCGGTTCGGCACAGATACTATGGGATGCGGCTGAAATTCTAACCTTGGTAAAATCTCGAAATGTGGCATGTTGAGCGCATTAGCCAATATAGGCACAGCAAGACGAATGATTAATTACCGGAATATACTCGTTTGCCGGAAGGTTCCATGTTCTTTTCATTCATGAATCTCACAAAATCCTAGGAGGGACAGAAGATGAGACGAATGGGTATGGGAATGCTGACAGCCGCCATGGCAATCAGTTTCTCCCTCGTCAGTGTAGTAGCCGAAGCCGCAACGGTTCCCAACGTGGTTCGCCAGCCGTTTGCCGCTGCGCGAACCGCCCTTGGCCGGGCCGGTCTCCGCGCCCGTGGTGCGGGCACCGTCAACACGAACATTAGAAGCCTGATTGGGAAAGTGGCCTCCCAGGCGATCCGGTCGGGTACGAGCGTACCTCGCAGAACGATTGTCAAACTCCGGGTTT
>DNYS01000177.1:5935-6306 GCA_003506735.1 Nitrospinota bacterium | reverse complement strand
TTGATGTACTCGGCGTAGCCACCGTCCGCGTTTCGGCCGGTGAAGCCCGCCAGGTTCTCGCAAAGCGCCTCGCGGTCGATCCGGCACCAGTAGCAATGCCCGCAGGAAAGGTAGCAGTGCATGGTGACCGGATCGCCCTCCTTGAGGAGGGTTACGCCCTCGCCCACCGCCGAGATCTCGCCCAGCACCTCATGGCCGATGATGATGGGGTAGGTGACCGGAGCGCGCCCGGCGCGGGCATGGTGGATGGTGAGCCCGGAACCGCAGGCCAAGACGCGGGCGACTGCCTCGCCCGGCCCGGGTACGGGATCGGGAACCTCTTCCAGCACGAAGGGGGCGCCTTTTTCGTGAAGAACCATTGCTTTCATGGG
>DNYS01000177.1:0-5743 GCA_003506735.1 Nitrospinota bacterium | reverse complement strand
TGAGGACGATTCCGTCCGTGCAGCAGGGAAACCATCTGTGCCAGGTGGAAAAATCCCGCCCGCCGGGGGCGGCCCGGAAAGAGTCCCAGTCACTGTAGGGATCGTCGAACACGAGGACGCGGGCGCCGTTCGGGTCTCCGGTCACCTTGATCCGCATGACGGCGGCCCCGCCGTCGGCGTCGTTGGGCTTGTCGTGGACGATGAAGAGGGAAAACCCCTCCCGGGTGGTGACGAAAAATAGATGCGAGGTGTCCGCCTGAAGCCGGGGATGCGGGCCGTTGAACGAGTAGCGGGAAACCGCTTGGTAGGAGTAAAAATCGCTCGCCGCCTTTTCCTTCTCGTAGTAAGCATCGATGTGGCCCAGGACGTTCGCGTCAAAATCTCCGAGGCCGGGGCGGGACTCCTGGGCGACGCGGATGCGGACGGCGGCGGCGGGCGCGGCTTGAAGAATAACGGCCAAGATCAGGAGGATTGAACAGGCGGTTTTTCCCATCGGCTGGCCTTCTGCGAAACGCATGAATGGGTTAGCATACCTATTCTAGCACAGGGGCGCTCCCGCGGCGGCGGGCGGCCCGCTACCGAAGCGCAACGAAAATTATTTCAATTCTTCATAAGGAGCGGTGTGAGCAATGGCTGATCTTGGCGATCATGGATTGATGGGTGTGGATTGGGAGGAGCGAATCGATTTTGCCCGCATGAGGAGGGAGCGTCTCCAGCGGGCGAAGGATGCGCTGGAGGCCTCGGACGTGGACGCCCTCTTCGTCTTTCGGACGGAGGATTGCCGCTACCTGACGGGATTTCGATCCCACCTCCACCCGACGGCCTCGCTCGGGATGGCCGTCTGTATTTTAGCCAAGGGCGGCGAGCCCTTTATCTTCAGCATGGACAACGATCACGTGGCCGAGCGGATGACCTGGCTGGCGCCCGAGCAGATTCAGGAGCGGGCGAACCTGCGCGACATATCGGCGGTGCGCAAATTCGCCGGTCGCGTGGAGGGGCTCATCGGGAACTTGGACGGGAAAAAGGTGGGCGTCGATCTGTGGACCCCCTCGATTGAGGCGCGCCTGAAAGAGGCATTCCCCAAAACCGAGTTCGTGGACGGCTACGAGGTCCTGATGAAGGCGAAGATCATCAAGACCCAGGACGAAATCCACTGCCTCAAGGCCGCCACGGTTATTACCGAGGCGGGCATGGAGGCCGCTCTCGATTTCCTCCGGCCGGGGGTGCGGGAATGCGAGGTGCTGGCCGTTGCGTGGCAGACCATGACCGCCCTCGGGAGCGAGTGGACCCAGTGCGCCAACATCGTTTGCTCGGGGCCCTACACGGCGCCCTACCGGCGGCTGACCTCGGACCGGATTATCCGCAAGGGCGACCCGGTGATCATCGACATCGGCGGCTGCTTCAACGGCTATTGGGGCGACTTCACCCGCACCTGGATCTGCGGCGCCATCGCCCCGACGAAGGAGCAGATCGAGTGGCATCAAAAGTGCTACAACTCGGTGTGGGATTCATGCGCTGCCTCCAAGGTGGGCAACACGACGCTGGACGTCTACAAGGCGGCCATGCCTTATGTCCTGGACAGCCTGGGACATGGCTCGGGCACAAACCCCTGGGAGCTGCCCTACTTCAGCCCGGCGTCCTACGACGATCCGATGGTCCTGGAGGAGGGGATGACCTTCAACCTCGAGCCCTATGCGGGCAAGAAAGGGGTGGGCGGATTCCGCCTGGAGAACAACGTCGTGGTCACCAGCAATGGGCCGGACATTTATACGCCCTATCCCTACGATGAGCGGCTCGTGACGGACCTCCACGAGTTGGACACCTCGACGGGGCGCACCCGCTAGCGGACCGGAGAAAAAAAACGAGAGAGCGACCGGAGGGCCGCTCTCCCCTTTTTTTCGTTTGGCGCTCAGCCTATGGTTTGATCGCGGTCAATCGTTTCTATCGTCTCCGACCAGGGCCAAATCCGTCTGGAGCGGGAAATCCACCTGGCCGAGATCGACATTGGCATTGATGCCGGGAGGAGGCGCGAAAGTGTCCTTGGGGCCGAATGGCTGGACCTCGAACATTATCGTTTTTGAATTGCTCATGTTCCCGGCGCGGTCCTCGACGAGGACTTCCACCGTGCCGTATATGGTGCCGGAGGCTCCTCCGCCGTTGAGGTTGGCCCACACCGAAATAGACCCGTTCATGGAGGCGACCTTTTTATCGAAATATATGGTATCGGGTGAGTAGGAAGAGGCGCCGAGTTGTCCGAAGGTGAACTGAATCTTATCCAGATCGCCGTCCGGGTCGGTGGCGCGGATGTAAATTTTCCAGATATTTCCGTTGCGAATTTCGGTCTGGGCCGCGATTACCTCAAGGATGGGTTCATGCGCCTTGCCCACCGGCTCATCCATGGGCGGCAAGAGAAACGGGAGAAACGCTTTTGCCGTTGCGGCGGCCAGAAAAAGAAATGCCGCCCCCAGAAATATGGATCCGAGAGCCATTTTACGAGTCATTATACTCCCCCTAACGTCCATCGGTATTCCAAGAGTGGCGGCGATCCCTTCACCTAACTATTAGACATCAAAAAGGATACAAAATTTCTTTTTTTTCGAAAAATTTGTGACATTCTTCACAAATTCACTGAATTCCCAAAGAGCGAAATCTTCCTATTCGGCGGCTCGATCCGGCCCCGCCCGGCGAATACCCGGACGCCACATATAGATAAACACCGTTCCGGCTCGATAGGTTTCAGGAAACGGGTCGGCGCTCCTCCCCGCCCGGTGCGTTGCCCGCGCCGGGCCGTTCGGATAGTTTTGGAGGATTGAAGTGCCAATCTCGCCCCCAGGGGGCTTTTCATTTCCCGGAAACGAGGATGGAGCGACCATGAGCCAGGGCCCATCGCGCGATGAAATCGCCGCAGCGGCGGAGAAGAAAACCTACGAAGAGCACCGGGCCGAGGGTCCGGACGCCGTCACATGCGCGGTTGTCACGGTGAGCGACACGCGCACCGAGGAGACCGACACGAGCGGAAAACTCATCGCCAACATGCTCACCGACTGCGGCCACCGGATTGCATTCACCCGCATCGTCAAGGACGACGCCGGCCAGATACGAGCGGCGCTGGAGGAGGCTTGCGGTGATCCGGCCGTACAGGTCGTCATCACCAACGGCGGGACGGGCATCACCCAGCGGGACACGACCTACGACGTCGCCCTCTCGATGATCGAAAAAGAGATGCCCGGTTTCGGCGAATTGTTCCGGTACTTGAGCTATCTGGAAATCGGCACCGCCTCCATCCTGACCCGCGCAACGGCCGGCACCTGCCGGGAGACGATCATCATGACGCTGCCGGGCTCGGGGAACGCCTGCCGGACGGGCATGGAGAAGATCATTCTGCCCGAGATCAGCCACATGGTCCGCGAGGTCTTGAAAAAGGGCTGAGGCGGCAGGGCTACTTCGAGAGCGCGAGCAAAACAAGACCGGCGGCGACCGCCGCCGCTCCCGCCAGTTTCCGGCGGGCTCCTCCTTCCTTGAGGATAAATACGCCCAGCCCCGTGCCGATGACGACGCTCACCTCGCGCGCCGCCACGACGTAGCTCACCCTGCTCATGGTCATGGCCAGAAGCACCAGGCCGTAGGCGCCCATCATGCCTGCGCCCGTGGTGGCGATGCGGAATAAGGAGCGCGCCCCCCCTAGCCGAAGGACGGCGAAGCCCGCGCGGGTTTGCCTGAACTGGAGGGGCAGGTTGAACAGCGCTGTCAGGACGAACATGAGGTAGATGTAGATGTCCGGTGATACCCGCGCGACGCCCGCCTTGTCCACGACGGAATAGACCGCCGTCACCACCCCGGTAACGAGGGCCCAGCGGCTGCCGGGTTCGCCGAGAAACTCAAAAAGGGAGCGCCCGCCGCCATCCGTGCCGGTATGCGCGATAAAAATACCGGCCACCACGAGGAGGATCGCGGCGGCCCCGGTGGCTGGTATCCGCTCGCCCAAAAAGACCGCCGCCAGCCCGACGACCAGCACCGGAGCCGATCCGCGGGCCAGCGGATACACCCTCGACAGGTCCCCCGAGCGGTAGGCCCGGCCCAGCGTGTAAAAATAAAGGGCATGAAGAATCCCGGTGGCCAGGATAAATCTCCAGGCGCCGGGAGCGAAACGCGCTGTGGGAAGGCGGTAAAGGAAGGCCGGTGCGAAGAGAATCAGCGAGGCGCAAAGGGACGCCTGAAGCATGGCTTGGGGCTCTTCCGAATCCTTGGCGGCGTAGTTCCATAAGGCGTGGAGAAGGGCGGCAACGAGGATTAGGCCGAGGGGGATGATATCCAACGCGGGCTCTTTTCTGGATTCTGGGGGCGGGGGCGCAGGCGCTCCGAGAGAGATATGAAATCCGCATCCGGCCAAACCGGTAAGTTGACACACCGCTTAGGAAAAGACTAGTTTGCCCCGAATTTATTTAGCGGCAACCCTGGTTTCTCCTCGCTGAGATTCGACCGAAAGGTATTGAATTTAATGGCACGCCGAGCCGTTTATCCCGGAACCTTCGATCCGCCCACGAACGGCCATATCGATATCGTCCGGCGGAGTCTGGAAATTTTCGATGAGCTGATCGTGGCGGTGACGCTCAACCCCGACAAAATCTCGCTTTTCTCGTTTGATGAACGAAAGGCGTTTTTTCTCGGCGAATTGTCCGGCGAAGCGAACGTCGAAATCGTCAGCTTCGAGAAGAAGCTCCTTGTTGATTTCGCCAGCGAAATCGGAGTGAACGTCATTATCCGCGGAATCCGGGCGGTGAGCGACTTCGAGTACGAATTTCAGATGACTCTCATGAACCGCCAGCTCAATAACACGATCGAAACGGTCTTTTTGATGCCGAGCGAGCAGTACAGCTTTCTCAGCTCCAGTCTTGTCAAGGAAGTTGCCTCGTTCGGCGGCGACGTGAGCCACCTGGTCCCCAAATCGGTGGCCGAGGCGCTCGCGCGCCGCCTCAATAACTCCGACTAGCCCCGGGAGTCCTTTCATGAAGCTTGCATCGCGGATGGGCAAACTGCCTCCAATCCCAACCCTTGCAATGAACACCAAGGCCGCCGAATTGCGCGAGCAGGGGGTGGATATCATCTCTTTCGCGGCGGGTGAGCCAGATTTCGACACGCCCGACCATATCAAAGAGGCCGCGATCCGGGCGTTGCGCGAGGGCCACACGAAATACACGGCCGTCAGCGGCATTCCGCCGCTCCGAAAGGCGATTTGCGACTGGGTGGAGGAAAACAAGGGCGTCGCCTATGGACCGGACGAGGTAATTGTCACCGTCGGTGGAAAACAATCGGTTTTCAACGCGCTCCATGTCCTCCTCGAAGAGGGGGACGAGATCGTGATTCCGGTCCCGGTATGGGTGGCCTACGAGCCCGTCGCGACCCTGACCGGGGCGAAAGTCGTTCCCATCGAGACGAGTGAGGAGAACGGCTTCAAGATGACCCGCGAGCAACTGGCCGCGGCCATTACGCCTCGCACCAAGCTCGTGGTCATCAACAGCCCTTGCAATCCCTCTGGATGCGTTTACAGCCGCGCCGAGATCGAGGGAATCGCCGAGGAGGTGCTCGCTTCACCCCAGGCAATGGTCCTTTCGGACGAGATATACGGAAAAATCCTCTACGACGGCGAAGAGCATGTTTCCATCGCCTCCCTCTCGTCCGAGATGCGGGCGCGCACACTGTTGCTGGACGGTTTCTCGAAGACCTATGCCATGACGGGCTGGCG
>DNYS01000215.1:3277-3513 GCA_003506735.1 Nitrospinota bacterium | reverse complement strand
GGGAATGATCGCTCAGACCATTCCGCCTGGCGCTGTCGAGGTAACGGCATCCGGACGCATTCAACAAAGTGGATGCAAAAATATGGTCAAACCTTCTTCCCACGACGGTCCCTTTTTTGCGGATGGGATACCAGCTGGCGCCCCGTGCTTTCCATCCCCGGAGCGAGCGGTAGACATCCGGAAGGCCATATTCGGCTAGCCGAGTCATGATATTCCTCTCCGCGGCGTCCCACCGG
>DNYS01000215.1:0-3164 GCA_003506735.1 Nitrospinota bacterium | reverse complement strand
AATCGCTTCCGCAGTGCGACCTCTCCGGTTTCGCGGATTCTTTGTGCCCATGTGACTATCCCTCCGGTTGAAAATTCCATCTGCGGAATGTTGAAGTCACCGCACAAAATTCGGGGCCGCCCTGCCCTTCCGGAAAGACCCGCGTATATCCCCTCGAGAGTTTCCACCTTTATCCATCCGTTCGAGGAGCCGGGCGGAACATAGGTGGTGTGAAATTCGAAAGAAAAACCAGGGGCATCGACTGTGACAGACAATATCTTTTCTTTCCACGGAACGCTGAATATTTTCCTGCGGATGACCCTGGCGGGATACTTGGAGGCAATCATTNNGAACGGGGAGAGCTACCGGCTCAAGCAAAGCGAAAAACGGCACCGGAATAAGCAGAATGAGGCTCAGAAAACCGCTCAAATGAAGTGAAAAGGACCAAGAAGGGGGCCCTCGGGCCCCCTTCTTCTCATACCCGGTGGTACGCTTTTAGGCCGCCCCGCTGGTACGCTTTTAGNNGGCCTTTCAATTCCGACGAATTCCGGAACGGCCTGAAACTGTCATACGCATACCCGAATCCGAATTCTCGGAGTTCCGCCCGAAAAAGCGGTGCGCTTTTAAGTGTCACCTCCTGTAATGCGATGATATCCGGCCTCCTTTTCCGAAGGAACTCCGCTTGCCCATCGACACTTCGGGATCTGGCGTTTGTGTCCCATGAAATCACTCGCATCGTGCACTCCCGAAAACCCATCATTTAGGGGAAGCGGATTACCGTTTCAAATTTTTCGCTTCGGGTCCTGACCATTTCTCGTCTGTAAGTACATCTTTGTGAGCCACATTTTCATCAACAGAATTCACGACTTCTTTGGCCACTTGTTCGTACCAGTCGGCCACATCCTTTGGGTAGTCCGCGTGACTCTCGAGGTTCTTGATAAGTGGGCCTTCCACAGAGGGAATGTCGTGTTCGCCGTCAAATTCCTGGCTATATTGTCTGCCTTTTCTCGCGGCAAATTCTTTGTCGATGGTGGCATCGAGCTTGAGCCACTTGCCGTTCAGTTAGGCCTCCCCGAGCGAATGCCAGGGCAGTTTGCGGTCACCCCAAATGCGGGCGACCTCTTCATTCATAAAGGGCTTGTCGGGGCAATGAAGCTGTTGGAAACCGATGCGCGATGGAATGTTGGCCGCCCGGCATAGGGCGGCGAACATACTCGCCTTTCCCATGCAAAAGGCTTGTCCGCTCTTCAAAACATCGCTTGCCTGACGCTTCTCCTCCGCCAGATAGCGGAAAGAATTCAAGATGTCATATGGGAAATTTCTCACGAAGTAATAAATTTTTCCGAGCCTTTCTTTTTCGTCAGAACACCCTTCAGTCAATTCCTTCGCTTTGGCAATAATTTCAGAGTTGTCCGAATCAATAAATTCCGTGGGCTTGAGGAATTGATCCAGGTTTTCGCTTTGACTCATATCGCCATCTCCTTCCTGTAAAATTACCTGCTGTGCTCTGCAAAAATGGATCCCTTAAAAATCAATGCTTTTGAAGTCTGATAATAAGCTCTTTCAGACAAAAATTTAAGACTTGATCGTGTATTTGGAGAGGAGGGAGAAAAACGTAGCGAAACCAACGGCTTTTCCAATTCCTTAAAAGAAAATCGAACGAAAATTAACCTTAGGCGGCGGGAATCGAACTCATGCTTTAACGTTAAAATATACAATTGGTTATAAAAATTATTCATGCCCACAAATGGAAGATACCCCCTTTAATACCCCCTGCCGTAGCACTCAAATCGAAGTGTCCAACCATTCAAGTAAATGTGAGAAATTTTGACTTCAACCACATTGTCGAGACCTGTATTACATCTCTACGGCTGCTAGGTTAGGAATTCGCCATGCACACCCGCACCGACCTACACTGCCCCCTTCAGACGCGTTTTAGATCCTCTGGGTGGCGAATTACTAATTCCCCATGGACATTTTTAAAAAAAGAGACTTAGAATTCAGATGAATATTTGGACAGGACGACAAACGCGCCGGAGTGAGGAGAGCGCCATGAAAACTACAGCGGATGCGGTCGTGATCGGCGGTGGCGTCATTGGCTGCAGCATCGCTTACCAGCTCACCAAAAAAGGCATGAAGGACATCGTCCTCCTGGAGAAGGATGCCATCGGCTACGGATCGAGCGGCCGCTCCTGCGCCCTCGTGCGGAACCACTACTCGAACCGGCCGACCACGGAGATGGCGTGGAAGGCGTTGCAAATGCTTGAAACCTTCGACGAAGAAACGGGAAAAAATTGCGGCTTCGTGAACACGGGCTACATCATCAGCGTCCCCGAAGAAAAGGAAGCGGGTTTCGAGCACAACCTCAAAATTTCCCAAGAGGTGGGGGTGGAGACCTGGGAGATCACCCCACAAGAGGCCCGCGAGCTCCATCCCTTGTTGAATACCGAGGGCATCACGCGCGCCGCCTACGAGAAACGCTCGGGCTACGCCGACCCCCACGGCCTCACCCAGTCGTTCGCCAACCTGGCTAAGCGGGGCGGCTGCGAGATCAACCAGGGGACCAAGGTGACCCGGGTGCGGCACGAAGGGGGAAAGATTCGCGGGGTGGACACCGACAAGGGCGCAGTGGATTCACCGGTCGTGATCGACGCCGCGGGCCCCTGGAGCCAGGGTATCGCCGAACAGGTGGGCCTCCAGCTCCCTTTGCACCTCACCCGTCAGCAGATCGTCCACTTTCAGGCGAACTTCGACTACGGCAACGAGTATCCCGTGGTGAAGGACATCGCCCTGCAGATCTACTTCCGGGCCGGAGGCAATAACATCGCTCTGTGCGGGAGCGGGGTGGACAACCCCGCCCCCGTCGATCCGGACAGTTATAAAGAAACGGCAGACACGGATTTCATCGAGAAGATTGCGGGGCTGCTGGCGAAGCGCATGCCGCGGTTCGCGGACGCTGGGGTGCATCACACCCTTGCCGGCCTCTACACGGTCACCCCCGACTGGAACCCCATCCTAGACCGCTCCGACGAGGTGGAAGGCTTCCACTACGCCGTGGGCTTCAGCGGACACGGATTCAAGCTCAGTCCCATGGTGGGCCTGCTGATGGCCGAACTCATCGCAGACGGCGGATTCAAGGCCATGGACGCCTCCCCCTTCGGCCTGAGGCGCTTCCGCGAGGGCAA
>DNYS01000008.1:677-4044 GCA_003506735.1 Nitrospinota bacterium | reverse complement strand
CTGGCCATGGCCTTTTTGCTCTACGTCATGATCGCCGCCGTCACCTCTCCCCGGCCCACGGATTCCACGCTCATCGTTTTTTCGGCGGCCTCCCTTTGGCATCTCGCGGCGATGGCCCGGCGCTTTTTGGCGCTCAGGGAGCGGGGCCGCCCTCTCCTAGAGAGCCGGGCCCTCCGGGCCCACCTGCCCATCCTGGGCCCCTATGTCTTGCTGCTCTACCTTTGGGCTAATTTTTTCGCCGATCCCGCCGAGGATTTCAGGAAATCCTTCGATTTCCTGTGGGTCATCTGCGCCGTGACGTTATGGGGCTCCCTTTGGCGGGCGGGCGAGTGGCCGGATTGACACGGCTTTCGCTCCCTCCTGAAGAGCCGGCCCTCCGGGGCCGCTCCCTCCTATACATTTGGCATCGCATATGATATTGATTTGCTTGATGTTGCGCTTGGCACAAGGCATACTCCACAAACCGGCAATGGAGCGCGATACATGGACGAAAAAAAGGCCCCCGCAGGTTTCCCCGCTACGATATACCCGTCGAGCTCGAGATTCCCTCCCTCTCGGACACTCCCGTCACCCCCGAGAACGTATCGGCCAGCGGATTTCATATCGTCGTCCCCACCAACCCTGAGGAGAGCGGCGAGATTCACGTATCCTTCAAGATTTCGGACATGTCCTTCGAGCGGGTACAGGCGCTCCGGGCCTGGAGCGAGGAAGTCCACGAGCGTCCCGGCATGTACCACGTCGGCCTCCTCATGATCATGGACGAGGACGATCGCGACCGCCTGCTCAACCAACTGGAGAGCATGACAAAGAAGAAATGACCGACGGGGCGGAATGGCCGGCCCCCGGTTGCGACCGTTTGCGCTTTATCGTCTCAGGAGAAATATTCCATGCCCGGCGATACGGACATCCAGACCGCCCTCGATGATCGGGCCATCTCCCGCGTGGTGATCGGCTGGGGGTTCGCCCGCGATCGGGAGGACTGGGAGCGGCTCCGGGCCTGCTACCACCCGGACGGGGAGATGGATATTTCATGGACGAAGGGCACGGCCGGGGAATTTGTCGAGCGGCTGCGGGGCCGCCCGCCCATGCGGGAAGGCGAGCACCAAAAGCATCAGGTCGGACCGCCGGATATCCGCCTGGCCGGAAACCGCGCGGTCAGCGAGTGCCATGTAACGCTCTACTCGCGGCTCATCATCGACGAAATCGAGTTCGACTTCACCGCCTGGATCCGGTTTTTCGACCTCTTCGAGCGGCGCGAGGGCGCCTGGCGAATCGCCAAGCGCACGGCGATCTACGAGAAGGACCGGATGGACCCGCTGAATCCGGCCGAGGTGCCGGAGGGTTATTTCGCGGCGATGGCGCTCTCGGAGTATCCGGCTTCGTGCAAATTTATGTGCTACCGCCACTCGAAACACGGCCGGCGGCCGGCGCCGGGCATCGTTTCGGCGGGCAGCGGGGCCGAGGCCGGGCTCCGGGAAGAGAGCAAGGCGTGGCTGACCTGAACCGTCCGCGGGCGGGCGCGGAGCCAGCGGGGATGAGCGATTCCACGATGAACGATGAGGCCCGGCTGAGCGCCGTGGCGGACAAGGTGGAGATCGTCGAGGTGGCGATGCGCTCGCACGTCTGCCGCGATACCGGAGACTGGGACGGGCTGAAGGCGTGTTTTCACGCGGACGCGCGGATCACGGTCTCCTGGTTCTCGGGAAACGCACACGAATTCATCGAGGGCTCCCGCAACATGATGGGTGGCCATCATCCGGGGGACAGCCAGAAACATTTCGCGGGGAACCCGCGCGTCGCGCTGAACGGCGGCCGCGCGGTCTGCGAATACTACCTCACGCTCCACCAGCGGCGCTGGCTGGACGGCTATGAGTTCGATTTCCAGACTTGGAGCAGCGTGGTGGATCTCTTCGTGCGGCGAGAGGGGGCCTGGCGCGTCCTGGAGCGGACGATGGTTTACGAAAAGGACCGGATGGACCCGCACAAGCCGGGCGAGGTACCCGAGAGCTATTTCGCCGGGATGGACCTTTCCCCCTACCCCAAGGCGCTTCGCTACCACTGCTGGCGAAACGAGAAGAGCAGCGGAAGCCCGCCCTCGAAGGATATCGTCATCGAGGGAACCGAGGCGGCCCGGGCAACGCGCGAGGCCGTGCAAACCTGGCTCGCCGGGGGCGGGGCGGTTTCCTGACCGGCGCTGAATGGAGGCGGGCTCGGCGGAGACGAGACGAAGAAGGGCAAGTCCGAAAACTCAAAGTTAAAGAGGCTGCGTAGTTACCAGTGGACGCACTTCAATTTCAACAGAGAGTAGGTCAAGGCCGTCCTACGTCATTGGCGGAAACACGGCTGGAAATATTATTCAGGTATAAAGATCGAGAGTTTCCTTGAAATTGATTTCTAATTTCTGGATTTCCTGGAATCTTTTTCCAGCACTTTCGTAGTAAATTTTCAGTTAGATATAGTTTGTGTAGGTTGCTCCTTGCTTGTGAAGAATTATCGATATTCAGCCTGTGACGACCATGAGCTAGTTCTGATCTAACGTTATGTAATTTCCACATTCTTTTCCCAATTTTTATTTTTTTTGCGAGGTTGCTGCCGCAAAAAGCCCTTACCCTTCTGCTGATTGAGGCAGTTTGACCTCCCACAGAATCTTTTGAAAAAAGTGCCTCCAAAGCGATAACGCCAGCAATCAATGCAGGTGCCCAATGATCCTCTGTTTTCATTATGTAAGAGACTGCTGAAAAAGTCCCAAAGTGAGTTTCTCCGGACCGATAAATGATACATAATGGAACAATATATAATATATTATAATATGATTTCGGGAAGAATATCCCTTGCCGAATGCCTCCTAGAATTGTTTTTCAGCGGTCTCTAAGTAAAATAATCCGCCGCAGCTAGGCGATTTCTTTCCGTAAATTTCAGTAGAAACGTGAAATAATCACTTGGTCTCAATCAGGTCTGACGAATTTATTCTAGGGATTGTCCGGTGGTTTACAAAGACGAATTTTCTGAGTACCCGCGCATAATTTACAGGTCCGCCGGGAATGCGAGCGATATATCGACTTGTATGTATGCCGGAATATTTGATGACCCCTAGAGAAAATAAAAATAAAATTATTGCGTCTTTGTAACTGAGGTTAAACGGGTAAGGTTCTTCAAAAGTAAGAGAGTGAGAACACCTACCAATGCCTCTTATGTCCATTCTTCCAATTAAGGCGCTTATCGAATCAAATTCGTTTATGTTTGTTCGTATGGTATTTATTCCTTCTCCTAACTCGAAATTTTCTCCCTTCCAATCGAATCTATTTAAGGGAAATATGACTACAGGCATAAATTTGAGTCTCCCCGAGAGGCAAGTGGTTTTGTGGTT
>DNYS01000008.1:0-495 GCA_003506735.1 Nitrospinota bacterium | reverse complement strand
AATGCCGCGCAAGGCGGCGCGATACTCCGCCTCAGATCCCCCGGCGGTTCTGGTATAATCAGGACGCGCCCCATCATTTTGCATTGCACAAAAAACGAAGGCCCGTTCCGGAAAACTTCCAGGGATTACTTCGCTCTTTACCTCTTTGCGCCACGCGATTCATATTTGGCGGAACGGGGGCGAGGCGCGGAGGCGAGGAGAGAAAAATGGATTGGACCGAACGTCGTGAGCGGTTCCGCGGCATTCTCGCGGGTGAGCGGTGCGTTTGTCCGGGGTCGGTCTTCGATCCCATATCGGCGCGGATCGCCGAGGATCTCGGCTTCGAGACGGGCATGTTCGCCGGCTCCACCGCCTCGCTGACCGTGCTTGGCGCGCAGGATCTCATCCTGCTCACCCTCACCGAATTCGCGGCCCAGGCCCACCGCATCTGCCGGGCGGGGAACCTTGCGCTGATGGTGGATGCCGATCACGGCTACGGCAACGCGCTCAACGTCA
>DNYS01000119.1:21938-22090 GCA_003506735.1 Nitrospinota bacterium | reverse complement strand
CCTTACCAAGGAAGTGCTCTACCGACTGAGCTACGTGGGCGTGCTCTTTAAATTCGGCGCCGGACCTTTTTCCTGCTCCCAACAATATAGAAGACGGGCCGCAGCAGCCTGCCTCGTCACCTAAACCCAATTACGCTTATCTTCGCCCGAAC
>DNYS01000119.1:0-21729 GCA_003506735.1 Nitrospinota bacterium | reverse complement strand
TCGAACCCGCGACCCTCAGCTTGGAAGGCTGACGCTCTACCAACTGAGCTATTCCCGCCCAAGCCATCCAGCCGGATTTTTTGGCCGACTATCATTCACAACTGGTGGGGAGGGGAGGATTCGAACCTCCGAAGGCTGAGCCGTCAGATTTACAGTCTGATCCCTTTAACCACTCGGGAACCTCCCCAGACCCGTATCGCTTATTGTACTGCGAAGGTTCCTTCGCGCCCCATGACCATGGAGCTGGCGAGAGGAATTGAACCTCCGACCCGCTGATTACAAATCAGCCGCTCTACCGCTGAGCTACGCCAGCCAGCAAAGGCGCTGCAAAATAGGGCCAACCAAGATAGATGTCAAGCCTTTGCGTACTCGGAGTCACGCGTTTTCCGGGGTTTACTCCCGCCCGCCCGGGATATGATCTCATGGAGAAGAATTCCGGCGGCAACCGACACATTCAGGGACATCACTATACCCCCAGAAACAGGAATTCGCACCCCCATATCGCAGTTTTTCCGGACCAGCCGGCGAACGCCCTTGCCCTCTCCGCCCAGGACCAACGCGGTGGGCCAGGGCAACTGCGTTTCCCCCAGAACGGCCTCTCCCTCCGGGTCGCCCGCGACCGCCCAGTACCCGGCTTTTTTGACCGCCGAAACGGCCCGGGCCATGTTCGTCACCCGGGCCAGGGGAAGCGTCTCGACCCCCCCGGCCGCGGCCTTGACCACCGAGGGGGTTAAATCCACCGCCGAATCCTTGGGCCACACCGCTCCCCCCGCTCCCAGGGCCGCCGCCGTTCGGAGAATCGCGCCCAGATTCCGGGGGTCCTGAATTCCGTCGAGGAGAAGAATCGGGGGGCGCCCCGCGGGCTGGGCCTCCAAAAATGCCTCCAGTGTGAGGATCGGGATCGGGTGAACCTCGGCCACCAGGCCTTGGTGCTGTGGGGTCTGGGCCATTTCCTCCAGGGCGGTGGAAGCGAATTCCACCACCGGAATTCCGGCCTTTTCCGTCAACTCGCGCGCCATTTCCGCCGGACGGCCCTTTCGCCCGCTCGCGATGAAAAGGCGCCGGACCCGACCCGGGCCCCGCTCCAGGGCCGCCAGGACAGCATGGACGCCGCAAATGACATCGCGCCCCTTTTTTTTCGCCATATCAGGGCCTTCGCTTCCAAATCGTCCCCGAGGGGACGTCCTCTAATATGATCCCCGACGCAGTGAGTTCGTCCCGTATCCGGTCGGCTTCGGCAAAATCCTTGCGCTGCCGGGCATCGGACCTTCTCGATATAAGGTCGTCGATATCCCGGTCCGAAAGGTCGCCGTTGGCGGTCTCGGGGCCTCCGTCCGCCGCGCTGTCCGGCCGGGCCTCGCCCTCTCCCCTCTGGGACTGGCGGAACCACTCGTCCGGCTCCATCGTGAAAAGACCCAGAATTTTCCCGGCTTCTTCATAGGCATCGAGCGCCGGGCGGGCAGCCTCTTCGGGAATTTGCCAGCCCCCCTCCTGGAGGACGGCGTTAGATTCGCGCATGAAGTCGAACAGATGCCCCAGCCCCAGGGCGGTGTTGAAATCATCGTCCATCGCCCCGGTAAATTTCTCGATGAATTTCCGGGCCACCCCCTCCATCTTTTCCTTCAAGGCCTCCCCGCCGCCGGGTGCATTCCGCCGGAGACGGAGAATCGAGTTGTAGAGGCGGTCCAGGCCCTTTCTCGCCTCCAGCATCACCTGATCCGAGTAGTCCACCGGATGGCGGTAGTGGGTTCCCAGAAGGAAGAACCGGACCACCTCGGCGGGATGCTCCTTGAGAATCGCCTTGATGGTAAAGAAATTTCCCCTCGACTTGCTCATCTTCTCGTGGTTGATGTGAACCATTCCGTTGTGCATCCAATAGCGTACCCAACTGTGGCCGGTGCACCCTTCGCTCTGGGCGATCTCGTTTTCGTGGTGCGGGAAAACCAGGTCGTTTCCGCCCCCGTGGATATCGAAGCTCTCCCCCAGGTAGCGGCTGGACATGACCGAGCATTCAATATGCCATCCCGGGCGCCCATCCCCCCAAGGGCTCTCCCAGGACGGCTCTTCCGGCTTCGAGGCTTTCCAAAGGGCGAAATCCAGAGGGTTTTTTTTGCCCTCGCCGGGCTCGATCCGGTAGCCCGACTCCAGATCCTCGGTGTTGCGCCTGGAAAGCTTTCCGTATCCCTCGAATTTCGAGATGTCGTAGTAGACATCCCCGCTCTCGGCCCGGTAGGCGATTCCCTTTTCCTCCAGGCGGCGGATCATCTCGATCATATCGGGAATATGTTCGGTCGCCCGGGGAGATATGTCCGCCCGCTGGACGCCGAGGGCGTCCATGTCCTTGTAGTATTCCTGGATGTACTCCTCGGTCAGTTCGCCGGTCGAAATCTTCCGGCGGTTGGCGCGGACGATGATCTTGTCGTCGATGTCGGTGAAATTGCAGACGAAAGTGACTCGCTGGCCCCGGTAATTCAGGTAGCGGCGGATGACGTCGAAAACGATGCCGGCGCGGGCGTGGCCCAGGTGGCAGTGGTCGTAGACCGTCACCCCGCAGACGTATATTTTCACGTGGCCTCGCTCGAGCGTCTCGAGCGGCTCCTTGCGCCGGGTCATGGTGTTGAAAAGCTGGATGGGCAACGGGAAAACTCCACAAAGCGAAAAAAGACGGCGCCGGCATCCAGCCGGCGGATTCCTCAAGGGCGAGAATTTGTCATGCGGGCGGGAGAGACGTCAAGGCCGCTTCTCGCGGAGGGTGCAAACCGCCTGGGCGGCGATGCCCTCCCCCCGTCCGGTGAAGCCCAAACCCTCGCTGGTTGTCGCCTTGACGCCCACGGAATCCTCGGGCAGCCCAAGCGCCGCCGCCAGCCTTTTTCGCATTTCTGCGACGTGAGGCGCGAGCTTGGGGCGCTCGGCGATGACCACCGTATCGACGTTGTGGGGAACCAGCCCGCGCCCGGCCGCCATGGCCACCACCTCCCGGAGAAGGTCCAGGCTGTCCGCGCCCGCGTAGCGCGCGTCCGAATCGGGGAAATGCGTTCCGATATCCCCCAGGGCGGCGGCGCCCAATATCGCGTCGCAAACCGCATGCGCGAGAACATCCGCGTCGGAATGGCCGGCTAGGCCCTTATCGAAAGGGATTTCCACCCCCCCGAGGATAAGCGGCCGCCCCGCCTCGATGCGGTGGACATCGAAACCGGTGCCGATGCGGATCAATCGGCGCCCTCCGAGGCCACAAAAGCGGCGCCAGCCGCCTCCCGGCGGGCCAGAAACGATTCCGCCCAGGCCAGATCCCCGGGCGTGGTGATCTTGAGATTGGACCTGGCGCCCGGAACGAGCTTCACCCGGACACCCGCGGCCTCCAGCAGGGCGGCCTCATCGGTGGCCTGAAAATCATTCTCGGCGGCCAGCCGCATCGCCCGCTCGAGCAAATCCCGCCGGGCCACCTGGGGCGTCTGGGCCAGCCAGAGACTCTCCCGCGGTACGGTCTCCGCCACGAAATCTCCGCTCCCGGCCCGCTTGAGGGTATCCGAAACGGGCAAAGCGGCGATCGAGGCCCCGCTCTCTAGGGCCCCGGCAAGGCAGGCCTCGATGAGGCCGGAGGGAAGCAACGGGCGGGCGCCATCGTGGACAGCCACCCATTCGGCCCCCTCGGGCAGCGCGGCCAGCCCGTTCGCGACGGAATCCTGCCGGCGGGCGCCCCCGGCCACCACACGGACGGATACGGTAAGCCCCTCGGGCACCTCGAACGAATCCATCCCGGAGGGCGGGAGCACCAACACAATACTGCCCACGCGGCCATCCGCCGCGAGGCGGAGGAGGGTATGGTGGAGAAGGGGAATTCCGGCCAGCAGGCGGAACTGCTTGGCCACAGGGCCGGGCATGCGCTCGCCCAGACCGGCCGCCGGAACGACGGCCCCCACTTTCTCGGGCGGTGGAATTGAGGTCATATGAAAATTACACCCGCTAAAAAACCGCCGGCGGCCGCCCTCAGGCGCCGTTCCGGTTCGATTCGGAATCGTCCTTGATCTTGGTGAAAATCATCCGTCCCGCGGTGGTTTGCAAAACACTGGTCACCGAGACGGAGACCTTGTCGCCGATGTGATCGCGGGCCTGATCGACGACCACCATGGTCCCGTCGTCGAGATACCCGACACCTTGGCCGAATTCCTTGCCCTCCTTCAGGACAAGAACGCTCATGATCTCGCCCGGCAGGACGACGGGCTTCACCGCGTTTGCCAACTCGTTGATGTTGAGAACCGATACGCCCTGGAGCTCGGCCACTTTGTTCAGGTTAAAGTCGTTCGTCATGACCTTGCCGCCCGTCTCCTTGGCCAGGAGAACGAGCTTTGAATCCACCTCCCGGACCCTGGAAAAATCGGTGTCCACGATCCGGATGTCCAGCTCGGGGTTTTGCTGGATTTTCTTGAGAATCTCCAAACCGCGGCGGCCCCGGTTCCGCTTGAGCGAGTCCGAGGAGTCGGCGATTTGCTGGAGCTCATGGAGGACAAACTGGGGCAGGATCAACGGGCCATCCAGAAAACCGGCCTCGCAAATATCGGCGATCCGGCCGTCGATGATAACGCTCGTATCGAGAATTTTCTCGATCGGGGAGTCCGAGGACCGGCCCTGATCGGCCACTTCCTTCGGCACGGCGCGGCGCCCCCCGTGGGCGGCGCCGACCGCGTTGGCCACATAAGCGCATATGAGGCCGACCAGAATTCCGGCGATGGATCTCGAGGAGGGCGGCACGTTTTCGCCGATTACCGCCATGACGGCAAACGTGGCGCCGATCCCGATGATCAGCCCGGCGAGCCCCCCGACAATCGAACCCAGGCCAGTCCGAATGAGGCGGTCCACGAAACAAAACGACCAAAGCGCGGCCAGCCCGCCCGCCGCCGCGCCCACGGCCATACCCCGAACCGTCGAATAAAGAGAAAGCCCTAAAAATGCGCCCAGCATGGTTGCGGTGGCCAAGACCATCAGCCGGCCGCCGAGATGATATCGCCTTGGCCGACCCTTTTTCTTCTCCCCCGACTTCAAAGGCCCCGCTCTCGAACTCTGGTCCATTTCCTTCATGATCCCACCTCCCGGCGGAAGGGGCAGCATTAAGATATACGAAGAATGACTACTCCCCTTCTCTTATGAATGTTCCACTCTTGCCGCCCGATTTTTTCATCAAGCGGATGCTCGAAATGGTGATTTCTTTGTCCACCGCCTTGCACATGTCATAAACCGTCAACGCGGCCACGCTGACCGCTGTCATGGCCTCCATCTCGACCCCGGTCCTGTCCCGCGCCCGGACGGTTCCCTCCACCTCGAGGGAGCCCTCCTCCTCGGAGGGCTCAAACCGCACCTCCACACTGGTCAGGCGCAGGGGATGGCACATCGGGATCAAATCCGGGCAATGCTTGGCCGCCATGACGCCCGCGATGCGCGCCGTTCCCAAAACATCCCCCTTAGGTAGCCCGCCCTCGAGAATCAGGCGAAGGGTTTCGGGCTTCATGTCCACCCGGCCCCGGGCAACCGCCTCCCTGAAGGTTTCCGGCTTTTCCCCCACCTCGACCATCCGGGCCTGGCCCTTTTCGTCGATATGGGATAGTTCTTTCGGCATCGCGCCCCCAAAATCAGAAAAATCAACCGATTCCCTTGGCCTTCCATCAACGCAACCGAAAATCATTATACATCCCCCCGGACATAATCGGAATATTTTTGACTCTTGGTGGGAAAAGAAAACATAGGCGAAAAACTTGCAACTCATTAATAACAAATATGTTACATCATAATCAAGGGTGAATCGAAGGAGAGGGAGCGGCTGGTTGCCCCGGGGGAGGCACGGAATCGGAGGCCAGACACAGCCGGCCGCCGGGGGGGGATGCGCCCTAGAGCTTGGGCAGGGTGAGTCCCTTCTGTTTCTGGTATTTCCCTTTTTTGTCCGCATAGGAAATCTGACACACCTCATCGCTCTCGAAAAAGAGCACCTGGGCGATTCCTTCGTTCGCGTAAATCTTGGCTGGAAGCGGGGTCGTGTTGGATATCTCAAGGGTGACATAGCCTTCCCATTCGGGTTCGAAAGGGGTGACGTTCACGATAATCCCGCAGCGCGCGTAGGTGCTCTTGCCCACACAAAGCGTCAGGATATTCCTCGGAATCCGAAAGTATTCGACCGTCCGCGCTAGCGCGAATGAATTCGGTGGAATGATGCAGGTGTCCGCGCTGCTTGAGACCAGGGAGCCTTCATCGAAATTTTTCGGGTCCACGATAGTGGAGTTGACGTTGGTGAAAATCTTGAACTCATTGGCGATCCGGATATCGTAGCCGTACGAGGAGACGCCATAGGAAATCTTTCCGTTCCGCACCTGTTCCGCCTCGAACGGTTCGATCATCCGCTTCTCGCGGGCCATCTCGATGATCCACCGATCACTCTTGATACTCATATTGCCTCATTGCCTCCCGGTGCCGCACAAATCCGGATATGGAGCCAACCCCCTGGAATTGATGCCCTGGATTCGAATGGAGGAGGGAAAGCCTCTGGGGGCGGGAAGAGACACCGCTCCCCCCTGCCCCCCAGAGCACGCGCCTCTGCCCGCCCGAAAGCAGGGGCGTGTGATTCGTAGGTCCGGTTCAAACTGATGGGGGGATTGAATCACAATATATAGTACAGGGTCAAGAAAAAATACCTCTTAAACCACAAGATATTGTGGATAAGAAGTGGATAGCCCAGGGAGGAATTTGTGGAAAAGATGTGGAAGAAACCGCCGCGCGGTCTTTTCGATAAAGCAGAGACGGCAGGTTCGGGGAAATGCCGGGAAGCCCGTGAACCTAACGGAGGCGCCCGGGGTAGAGGACGGTCTTTCCCTCGCGCCTGAGCTTTCGCAGGAGGCTTTCGTAGGCATGGCGGCGGCGCGTTTCGAAGATCATTTCCTTCACTTCTTCCTTCACATCATCGAAAACGGCGTCGGCATCCTCCCGCCGCTCGGTGACCCGAACGATTTGCCACCCCACCGGGGTTTTGATCGGCCCGCTCACCTCCCCGACCGGCAAGGCAAACGCCGCTTTTTCGAGATTCCGATCGAACTCCCCGCGCCGCACAATTCCCAGGGCGCCGCCTCTTTTTCGGGAAGATTCGAAAATGGAGCGCCTCCGGGCGACCTCCCCGAAGGATGCGCCGCCGCGAATCTCCCGGAGAGCCTTTATCGCCTCGGCCTCCGATCTCACAACGAGGTGGCTGAGCCGGACGAAGGCCTTTCGCCTGAACCGCTTCCGGTTGGCCCGGAAGTATTCACGAACTTCTTCCTCTCTGGCGGGCTTGATCCCCTTCAAAATGTTTTCGATCAGCACCCGGATCAGTATCTGCCTCCGGGCGAGGCGGATTTTCGCCTGAACCCGGGTCGAAAAGTCCAGCTTCCTGCGGAGCGCCTCCTGGAAAAGCAGTTCGGTTTGAACAAAACGCTCGAGAAATCGCTTGCCATCCTCCAGCGCGGTCACCCCCACCTCCGGCGGCAGTGCCCCCATCTGGTCCGCCACCATCGCGAGCGTAATCTTCCGGCCGTTGACCTCGGCCACCACGGTGCGCGAGGGGGTTTTCTTTTGGGTATCCGGTTTCCGCCGGAGCATTTCAGGAATGGCGCCGGCTTCGGCGTCCATGGGCGCGGCGGCGGCTATCAGGGCCATGCACAAAAATACCGATCCCATCAATCTGCGAATAACATTCATGGCCGCATTTCTCCGCCGGGGGGCGCTGGAAATATCCATCAGACGCCGAACTGGCGGCCGATATATTGATAGACCGAATCGTGCATGAACTCTCGCTCGACATGGAGTGCCATGACGCATTCCTCGAACCGGTCGGTCAGCTTCCGGAAAAATCGGGCCGACGGACGAAGAGCGTCGATTTCGGCGACATGATAGTAGGCGGCTTTCCCCTGCGAAACGTAAAACTGGGGATTCTTTTTCCGGTACTCGAGGTTTTCGGGATAAAGTCCGGTGAAGAAAAGACAAACGTCTCCCATCTGCTTTTTCAGTTCGCGCATGGAAGTATTTTCCATCCCCTGCGCTTCGGTGAGAAAATCCATGACATGCTCCATCCGGCCGCCCGTTTTACAGCTTTTTCTGAATAGCTGATCGACATGCACGAACCGCAAGAGCATTTTCCACACGTAATCGATAATTTCGCCGTCGCGGACCCCGACGGCATCAAACGCCGATTCCGTCGAGGAGCGGAAAAAACGGCCGAGCGAATGGGATTCGGGTATCGGGGCGGGCTGGCTTGCGCAGCTCATCATTCATCCTCCCTTCAAGCGGGCGATTCCAAAGCACGGCCCATGTTATGGAACATTCCGCTCACGAGTCAAATTCCCGGATTTGGCCATCTGCGCGGCCTTTGAATTCACATGAAAAAGGCTGTCAGAAGAACCAGATAAACCCCGTAGATCGAAGCGAAAACGATGCCGCTGGCGCGGCCGATCCCCCCCCGGAAGCCGGCCAGGAAATAAACGAGCAGCATCAAGGCGATCATGATCGGAAAATCGAGGATGAACATTTGCCGCTCGATGCCGAGCGGGAGGATCGCCGCCGATCCGCCGAGAACCAGGGTGATGTTGAGCAGATTGGCGCCGATGACATTGCCCACCGCGATGTCTCCGTGCCCGCGAAGAGACGATGTGATGGCCGTGATCAACTCGGGCAGGGATGTTCCGAGCGCGACCAGGGTCAGCCCGATCACCAGTTCGGAAACCCCGGCCGCGCGGGCCAGCACGGCGGCATTTTGAACGATCAAAACGCTGCCGCCGACGACGCATGCGCCCCCGATCAGGAACTGCCGGAGGATCGGCCCCCAGCCGTGCGGGTTCGGGCCCGGTTCGGAGTTTCCATCGTTCCAGCCCGAGCGCCGGGCCATGAGCCAGAGATAGGCGGCCGTTCCGGCCAGGAGAAGCGCCCCCTCCCATCTCACGAGTTGGCCGTCCCAGGCCAAAAGAACGATAGCGGCGCCGGCCGCCGTCATGGACAACCCCTGAAGGCGGGCCGTGGCCTTTTCGATTTTCACCGGCTGAATCGCGGCCGCCAGCGCCAGGATGAGGCCGATGTTGATAATCGTTGAGCCCACCGCGTTGCCGACCGATGTGGCGGGGCGGCCCAAAAATGCCGCCATGAAGGATACGCTGACCTCGGGCGATGTCGTCGCGAGGCTGACCACGGTCGCGCCGATAAAAATTTTCGGAACCCCCGTCGCGTCGGCGATTCCCACCGCCCCTTCGGTGAACCATTCGGCCCCCTTGAGAACGACGGCCAAGCCCGCCAGAAACGTGAGCAAGTTCAGCCACAGCGGCAGGTTTTGAAAAAAAGATCCCACGCGAACGAATTCCCCCGGCGAATCTCCGGCTCTGGTCCGGAGCGCAAAAATTCAGCTTCCCTGAAAACGGGGAGGACGCTTTTCCCCGAAGGCCGCCAGGCCCTCCCTGAAGTCGGCGCTCCGGCTCGTAACCCCCTGCGCCGCGGCCTCGGCAGCCAGTGCGGCACGGAACTCGCCCGGATTCTTCATCAGGCTCTTCACCGCCGAAAGGGCGAGCGTCGCACCCGACGCCAGCCGGCGGCCCAGCGAGAGCGCCTCCTCCATGAGGTCTTCATCCGGGAAGACCGAGCGGACCAGGCCCAGCTCGTGCGCCTGACGGGCATCCAACATCTCTCCAGTCAGGATCAACTCAAGCGCCTTCGCCGGGCCGAGAACGCGGGAGAGAAGATAGGTGCCCCCGCAGTCCGGAACCAATCCCACCTGGGAGTAAATCTGAGAGAAGCGGGCGCTCTCGCCAGCCAGGCGAATATCACATGCCAGGGCCAGATCAAAACCCCCGCCGACGGCATGGCCCTTGACCGCGGCTATCGTGGGGACGGGCGTTTCATACAAGGCCGCCACGGCGGCCTGATAGTCCGGCCCGAGGAACGCCTCCATTTTCTCGCCCGACTCCAGGCGGCCGCCAATTTCCTTGATATCGCCGCCGGCGCAAAAGGCGCGCCCCTCGCCGCTCACCACCAACGCCCGCGCACCGGAAGAAGCACAGCGGGCGCAGGCATCTTCTATCTCCTTACACATCAATGAATTGAGAGAATTCATGGCCCCCGGCCGGTTCAGGGTCAGAACCGCGAGAGCGCCTGAAACCTCAAAACGCACGCAACTCCATTCCATCTGGCTCGCCTCCTAAATGGCTCCTTTTTTTTGACAAAAAAAGGAAAGATTACGATATATTGAATGTGTCTTTGAGGCTACAGCCATATCATCCGTGAGGCGTATTTCTTTGCCCGCAAGATGTTGACGGAGGGTGAAACGCCTGATAACATTGGTCGGAATAATCTAGACCGTCCGGAATACTCTCGACCGCCAAAATCAAAACGAGCGAGCGAATAAAAATGAGGTTTCTATTTTCCAACGTCCCTAAAAGATGCGGGCGACATTGCGTTTTGACAATTTTTTGACCCGGGCAGAGGAAGGTTAACGTGCAGAGCCAAGACTCCGTAATTAAAATTTACGACCGTTGGGGAAAAATCTACGACATCATCTTCAAACATATTTTCAGCGAGGGCCGCGACGTGGGCTCCCGGATGCTCGAAGTGAAACCGGGAGAAAATCTCCTCGAAGTCGGCATCGGAACCGGCCTTTCCCTTCCGCTCTACCCCCGGCATTGCCGGATCATGGGGATCGATATTTCCCCGAAGATGCTCGAAAAAGCCTCCGAGAAAGTGACCGAGCACAGGCTGACCAACATCCAGCTCGAGCTCATGGACGCGCAGAATATGAGCTTTCCCGACAACAGCTTCGACTGCGTGACGGCCTGCTACGTGGTCAGCGCCGCCCCCGATCCCCTCAAGGTGGTCTCGGAGATTCGCCGCGTCTGCAAGCCGGGCGGGCGAATCGTTTTCATCAACCATTTCAAGAGCCACAACCCCATCCTCGCCGCGTTCGAAACCATGCTCAACGGGGTCTGCAAGAAATTCGGATGGGAGGCCACGCTGGACCTGGACGCCCTCCTCGAGGCCAGTAACATGACCCTGCTCGCCACGGAAAAGGTCAACATGTTTGACTACTGGCGAGCGGTGCTCTGCATCAACTCCGACAAATAATTTTCTTGCCCCATTCGCTCCGGCTTCCCCGGCCCGGTTCCGGGGCGCGTCTTCCAATCTTTTTCCACCCGGGGCACCCGGAAGCCGATGGGCCTCGATAGCCATACGATAGGCATCCTTTTCGCCACCGCCGCCGCCCTCGCCTGGGCGGTGTTCACCTTCACCATGAAGATGGCCCTTCGCGGGGCCTCGGTCATAAAAACCACCGTCTTCGTGAACGCCCTGAACGCCATCCTCGTCACCGCCATCGCCCTGACCATCGTCCCGCCCGCTGAGTTTATTCCGAAATCCGCCGAATCGGCGGTTTATCTCGTTCTCGCCGGGATTTTTCACATTGCCATGGCGCGCCTTGTCTTTTACATCGCCATCCAGCGCCTGGGCCCCAACCGCGCCCTGCCCATCGGGTCGAGCTACCCGATCGTCACCGCCGTCTCGGCCGCCCTGATGCTCGGCGAGCGGCCCACCCCGCAAATCCTCGCCGGCCTGATCATTCTCCTCGGGGGGATCACCCTCATCGTCCGGGCCGAGCCGGGCAAGGCGGAACCCGGCGAGCCCGCCACGCCGGCCTGGAGAATGACCGGCTGGGCCTGCGCCGCCGCCACCGCCTTCCTCTGGGGGATCGCCGCCATCTTCTTCAAAAAAGCCGCCATGGAATTGCATCCCCTGGCGGTCTCCGCCCTCGCCCTCTGGGTAGGCTTCGCGGCCGTCTGGCTGGCCGCCAGGTGGCTGGACCCGGATGGGGTGGTGCCTTCGCGCTCCTGGCGGTGGATCGCCCTCTCCGCCTGCTGCCAGACCGTCGCCGTCCCCCTCTACACCCTCGCCTTCACCTACATCCTCGCCGTCCGCGTCTCGGCGATCGCCTCCACCCAGCCCTTGTTCGTGATTCCCCTCGGCTGGCTCTTCATGCGCGAGGCCGAAAACATCACCCCCCGCCTCATCGCCGGCGCGGCGCTCGTCGTCGGGGGCACGATTCTCATCGTTTGAAACGCCGCCACCCCCGGCACCTGCCGCCGCCTGCCAGCCCGCCAGGCGCCGTTTCGCCCCGCCCTGGCCAGGTGCTATGATTCCACCCGTTCATTCTCTTCAAAAAAAAAGGAGATACCCGATGGGAGAAGTTATTCACGTCACCAAAGCCAGGGTCGTCAAGGAGGTCGGAAAGGGCATGAAGACGGCCTATCTCGATGCCTTCCCCGACGACCCGATCCCCTACGGCATCCACGGGGGCATCATGGCCTACTACAAGGCCCAGCCCGAAGAGGAGCGGCCCGCGACGCTGGATCATCTCGTCGCCGCCGTCGCCGGCTGACTCACCGGCAATATGGGAGGCGCGCTGGATGCGCGCGGCATTTCGAGTGCTCCGGACAATCTGGTGAGCACAGTCGAAGGAATCATCGAAGACGTTGACGGCATGGCCCTGATCACCAAGATCAAGGTTCATTACAAGGTCCGCATCCCCAAGGGCAAGCGCGAGGAAGCCGAGCGCGCCCTTTCGGTCCACGACCTGGGGTGCCCCGCGAGCCAGAGCGTGCAGCGCGGGATCATCGTCGAGCACACCGCCGAATTTATCGAAGAGGATTAGGCCCGCTCCGCGAATTAAGCCACAAGCCAAAAAATCCCCGTGCCCAAAAGCGCGGGGTTTTTTGCGGGGAAAATTTTTAGTGGAAATTTAGCCTATCCATCGACCCTCCAGCCCAAAACCCACAGCCCCCCGCCAGCCATCAGAAGTGCCAGCGCATAACCCAGCGCGCCCGCCCAGGTGCCCACCAGGAGCGCGCCCAGGCAAAACATCGCGGCGAACGTCATGGCGCTGCAGAGCGCCCACCGGACCACCAGCCCGGCGATCGGCGTCTGTGAATCGCCCGGCTCCCGCACGGGCCCCCATGCGCCGGGGGGGCGCACCATTTCGAAAAACGCGCGGAGGGTCTCCCTCTCCACCGGCCGGCTCATATAGGTCGCCGCGAGCATGGCGGCGCCGCCCACCGAGACCTCCCACAGGAGAAGGACGGCGAACTCGGGCGGTTTCTCCCCCATGTTGAGGACAGTCGCCGCCGCGAAGGCGCTCACCATCCCCGCTACCTCGGTCCAGGCCGTCGTCCGCCACCATAGCCAGCGCAGAATGACCGGAAGCCCGAGCCCCGCGCCGAGGGAGACGTTGAACTTCCAGGCCCACTCGATGCTCTCGATCTGGGCGGCCACGGCGAACGAGCCCAGCGTCATGAGGAGCACCCCCGCCCGGCTCGCGCGGACGGCCTCTTTTGCATCCGCCCCCGGCCGGATGAAGCGCGCGTACACATCGTTGATGAGATAGCTCACCCCCCAGTTCAGGTGGGTGTCCACCGTGCTCATGAACGCGCCCAGCATCCCCACCAGGGCGATGCCGAGCACCCCCGCCGGAAGCAACTGGCCCATGAGCAGGGGGTAGGCCGCCTCCCGGTCGGCGATGACCTGGGCCGCGATGGTGCCCGCTGGCGCCTCCATCCCCTTCGGGAAAAGGACCAGCCCCACCAGCCCGATGAGAATCCAGGGCCAGGGCCGGATGACGTAGTTCATGAATCCGAACCAGAGCATCCCCTTTTGTGCATCCGCCGGGCTCGCCGCCGCGCTCATCCGCTGGGCCGTGTAGCCCCCGCCGTCGGCGTTCCCCTGCGCCCACCAGACCACGAACAGGTAGATCAGAATAACCTGCCAGCCCGCCCATTCGGCCCCCTCGGGCGGGGTGAACGAGAGGATGCGCGCGGCCTCCCCCGCCCCGTAGATTTGACTCAACTTCGTGCTCAGCCCCGAGAGGCCGCCCACGTGCGCCACCGCCAGCCAGGCGAAGATGACGCTCCCCGAAAGGGCGATGACGAACTGGAAAAGATCCGTGAGCATGACCCCCCTAATCCCCCCCGCGCTCGAATAAATCCCCACCAGCGCGACCAGCGCCACCACCGTCAGCGTCTCGTTCAGCGTCCCCATGATGAACGCCTCCGGCCAGCCCGCCTCGAGCCCGGCCCACACCCCGGCGGGCAAGACCTCGTTCCATTTTAAAAACGGGGCGGCGATCTTCCCCATCGCCCGAAAAACCCAGCCCATCACGATGAGGTTCACGATGAGCGAGGAGTAGATCGCCTTGAAAACCCGGAGCCAGCTGCCCGTGCCGGGCCCGTACCTGCGCTCGATGAGCTCCGCGTCCGTCACCACCCCGGCCCGCCGCCAGAGGGGCGCGAAGAACACCGCCACCCCCATCGCCCCGATCGCCCAGGCCCACCAGAACCAGTTTCCCGAAATCCCCCGGGTCGCCACGATCCCAGCCACGACGAGCGGGGTGTCGGATGCAAACGTCGTCGCCACCATGGACGTTCCCACCCACCACCAGGGCAGGCTCCGACCCGCAACAAAATAGGACACCAGGCTTTTCGAGGATTCCCGCGAAGTCCACACCCCGACAGCTAACGCGAGAGCGAGATAGGCGAAGATGAGAGACCAGTCGAGGGTGGAGAGCATGGGGTGGTTTAGTTTTTGGGGCGGGGGGAATAAGTTAGAGAATGCTACTGGATATCGAATGAAATCCCAACCCGAAGATATTCTGACTCATCCCCGGTGGCTGGATTTTCCGAGGCCAAGCCCTCTTCAATATCGATTCCATACCGCACAACCACTACCAACAGATTCTTCGACCGAAAGCACGCCCGCGAACCTCCCCGCATTTCCGGTTGCGCCCCGGAACCCGGGATGGCCTACATTCGGTCCGACGGGGGGTTTGGGCCCCGAGAAAAAGGAGGAGGTTTTGGTGATTCGGATGCGGCGAACGGGTATTGCGGGCGTAAGCGAAAACACCGTGGGGGCCACGGAACTTTCGGGGGCTTTCGGGAGTTTACCGATGATCGTTTCATATAGTGTTTTCGGGCTATCGGGCGCCGGGGTCTGGGGGCTTTCGAGCTTTCAGGCTCGGGGGGAGGGACCCCTACCCTCCGAGGAGTTGGGCCGCCACGGCCGCGAGCAGCACGACCAGCCAGGGCGGGAATTTCCAGATCGAGAGCAGGCCGAAGGCGGCGAGGCCGAGGGCGAAGTCTCTCGGCTTTAGGACGGCGCTGGTCCAGACCGGCTGGTAGAGGGCGGCCAGGAGAAGGCCCACAACGGCGGCGTTCAGCCCGCGCAGGGCGGATTGGACGCCGGGGCGCGCACGGAAGGAGTCCCAGAATGGCAGGGCCCCGATCACGAGCAGCCAGGAGGGAAGAAAGACGCCCACCAGGCAGATGGCGGCGCCGGCGAGGCCGCGCGGGGCCGAGGACATGACCGCACCCAGGTAGGCCGAGAAGGCGAAAAGGGGCCCGGGCATGGCCTGGGCCGCGCCGTAGCCGGCGAGGAAGCTCTCGTTCGTCACCCACCCGGGCGGAACCACCTCGGCCTGGAGCAGGGGCAGGACGACGTGCCCGCCCCCGAAGACCAAGGAGCCCGCCCGGTAGAAGCTGTCGAAGCGGGCGAGAGCGGGGCTCGGAAACACCTGGGCCAGCAGGGGCAGACCGGCGAGGAGAATGAAAAACGCGGCGAGGCAAGAAAGGGCCGCGGCCCGGGGGATGGCGATCCCCATGGCGGCCGATGGCGGCCTGTCATCTACCTTCAACAAAAGGCGGCCGAGGAGCGCCCCGCCCAGGATGACGAATATCTGGACGGCGGCCCCCTGAATACCCAGCAGGGCGATGGCCGCGAGGAGAGCGATGGTGACGCGGGGCCGGTCCGGGCAGAGGGTTCCCGCCATGCCCCAGACCGCGCGGGCCACGACGGCCACGGCGGCGACCTTGAGCCCGTGGAGCCATTGGGTGCCCAAGGCCGCCTGGAGGGCCGGAAGCCCGAGGGCGAAGAAGACTAACAGGATCGCCGAGGGGAGGGTGAAGCCGAGCCATGCCACGAAGCCGCCCGGGATTCCCGCCCGGGCGATGCCCAGGGCGAATCCCACCTGGCTGCTGGCCGGTCCGGGAAGGGACTGGCAAAGGCCCACCAGGTCGGCGAAGGCGCGCTCGTCCACCCATCCGCGCCGCTCGACGATCTCCTCGCGGTAGAAGCCGAGGTGCGCCGTGGGGCCCCCAAACGAGGTGAGCCCTAGCTTGGTGAAGACGCCTAGGACCTCGATGAAATTTCCGTTCACGGGAGGCCTCACCTTCAGGCGGGGGAAACCCTTCTCTCCAAGCCGCTACTGTTTCTCCAGCTTCCCCAACACCTCGAGCACGTGGTCCGGGGTGATGGGTATACGGGTGATGCGCGCGCCGATGGCCTGGCTCACGGCACAGGCAACGGCGGCGGCGCCGGCGGTGCAGGGCGGCTCGCCGATGCCCTTTGCGCCGTAGGGGCCGAGCCCTTCGCCGGACTCGAGGTAGAACGAGTTCCACTCGGGCGTCTCGGAGGCGGTGGGTATCAGGTAGCTGTGAAACTCGTCGGTGGAGAGCATGCCGCGGTCGGTCTTGATCTCCTCGGTGAGGCCGTGGCCGATGCCCATCATGGCCCCGCCCTCGAACTGGCCCTCGACGTGCTGGGGGTTAATCGCCTGGCCAACGTCGTGGCCCGAAGCGTAGTTGAGGAGCCTCACCTCGCCCGTCTCGATGTTCACCTCGGCCTCGGCCGCGTGAACGCCGAAGGTGTAGTCCATCCAGCCGCCCGGCGCGCCGAAGACCTCATGGCCCTCGAAAGTGTGAAGGCCGGTTTCCATCTTCGCGGTCGTGAAGAGGGGAATGTCCATCTCCTTGCACTTTTTCACGGCCTCGACGTAGTTCACCGATCGGGCCGCCGCGCCCCGGACCGAGATGACGCCGTTCCTGGCCTCAAGGTCTTCCGGCGCCGCTTCGAGTAGCTCCGCCGCGCCCTTCAAGATGCGGGAGAGCAGCTCCTCGCCCCCGCGCTGGGTCGCCCCGCCCGTGATCAGGGTCTGGCGGCTTCCCGCCGTGATGCCGCACAGAGGCGTTACCTCGGAGTTCGACATCGTGGCCGAAACGCTCTCGAGCGGAACGCCCAGGGCCTCGGCCGCGATCTGCCGGTAGGCCTGGGTCTGGCCCGCGCCCACGTCGGAGGCCCCGCAGCGCAAGTTCACGCTGCCGTCGGCCTCGATGGAGATGTAGGCCTCGCCCTCGTTCCGGGGACGCCCGTATCCGGCGAGATTCGCGATATAGCCCACCCCCCGGCGCCAGGGGCCCTGGCTTTTCGATGAGTCGGGTCCGGCCTTCTTGCCGAAGGCTCTCTGGGCTTCCTCAAGAAGCTCGGGAAGCATGGTCGAGGTCGGGATGGGCTGTTTTTGCATGAGCGTCCCGCCCTTTTTGATGAAATTGCGGCGGCGGAACTCGAGCGGCTCCATCCCCAGCCGCTTGGCCACCTCGTCCATCTGGGACTCGTAGGCGAAGCAGACCTGGTTGGCGCCGACGCCGCGCATGGCCTCGGTGAAGGGGTTGTTCGTCTTGATAGCGCGCGCGCGCGGGAGTTGGGCACCTCGTAGGGGCCCTGGCTCACGACCATGCCACCCAGAACAAGACCGCCGCTGTTCGTCGGATAGGCGCCCGCGTCGGCGACAATATCGACTTCGACGGCGGTGAGCTTGCCTTCCCGCGTCGCTCCGGTCTTGTAGCGCATGAGGAAGGGGTGTTTTTTGCTGCACTGGCCCATAGATTCTTCGCGCGTATAGGCGATGCGGACAGGCCGGCCCGTCTTCATCGTGAGGAGACCGAGAAAATCCCCGAGCAGAGGATGCTCCTTGCCGCCGAAGGCGCCGCCCAGCATCGGACAGTCGTAGCGAACCCGGCTCGCGGGAAGGCCCAGCGTCGCCGCCACGTTCTGATAGTTCTCGATGGTTTGGGTGGGTACCCGGATGTTCACTGTGCCTCGCTCGTCCACCCAGGCGACACCGCCCTCGGGCTCGATAAATGCGTGGTCGATACAGGCGGCGAAATAGGTATTTTCGACGACGACATCGGCCTGGGCGAAACCGGCCTCGACGTCGCCCTTATCGGCACTCCAGTCACAGAGCACCACGCCCTCGATGTGCTCGAAGGCGTAGGTTCCCGGCAGGGGCTCATAGTCGATTTTGACAAGCCTGGCCGCCCACTCGGCAAGGTCGTGCGTCTCGGCAGCGAGAATCGCCACGGCGTCGCCGCCGAAGCAGACCGAATCCTCGGCCAGGACGGGATAATAGGGATAGCGGCCCGCGTTCTTGCCGGGTATGTCCTTCGCCGTCAGGACGCAGTGTACGCCCGGCAATGCGAGCGCTCTGGAAGGGTCGATTTTTTTGATTTTCGCGGGCACCGCCGGCGGGCGGATCACCTTGCCGACAAGCTCGTTCGGGAACCGCAAATCGTCGCCGTAAACCGTATCGCCCACCGCCTTGGCGAGCGCGTCTTTTTTCACTGGAGAGTTCCCGACGTGGGTCATTTTAGGCATCTTTAGTCCCGCTCTTTTGGGGGAAATAAATGAGACGGAAGACCGCTTCCGCAATTTCGCTACCGGTAGTCCGCGACCTCGACGATCCGGCCCGAGGCGGCGCTCTCGATCACAGCCTCCTGGACAGCCACCACCTCAATGCCTTCGGGGCCGCCGGTCTCAGGCGCGCCGCCATCGCGGATGCAGCGGGCAAACTCGGCCATCTCGTCGGCCAGGGCATCGCCTCCCTCGACCGGGAGTTCTTCGCGGGCCTGCTGGTCCACCTTTTGAAAGTAGAGCTTGGCGCCCTCCTCCTCGGCCCAGGCGCACGCATCGGTGCCGAAAGCGAAGGTGACGCAAATCTTCGGGAGGACCAGCGAGAATCCAATATACCCCAGAGGGCCGCTCTCGAATTCGAGGATGACCGCCGTGACGTCGTCGATGTTCCCGGCTCTCAGGATTTTTTTGCTGAACGCGGACACCCGCTTCACCGGCCCGGCCAGGAAAAGGAGGTTATCGATAATGTGAACGCCGAGGCCGGTCAGACCCCCTGTCGGAATTTCGGCCGTATCGTTGCGCCAGCCCGGCTTGGGGTTTTGCCCCATAGGTAGGGAGAGGTTCGCCTCCAGTTGGTGAACCATCCCCAACTCGCCCTTATCGATCATTTCGCGCATGCGGCGGTTTCCGCCCTGACGGCGACGATGGTGACCCACCTGAAGGGTGACACCCGCTTTTTGTGTCGCCTCATAGGCCTGTTTCCCCTCGGCCACAGTAAGCGTCAGGGGTTTTTCGACGAACACATGCTTCCCAGCCGAAGCGGCATCGCATATCATATCCCTATGGGTGGAATGTGGGGTGACAATGACGACGCCCTCGACCTCTGGATCGTTCAGCACCTCATCCAGGCTAGACGCCTCGCGGCAGCCGAATTTTTCCGCAAAGGCCTTCCGGTTATCCTCGCTCCGCGCGAAGCAGGTGACCACCTCGGCGCAACCGCTCCTTTTAATGGCATCCATCATCATGCCGCCCCACCATCCAAGACCTATCGAAGCCAGACGTACTTTCTCTCCAACCATTTTTTCTCCTTCCAAATCGAAAATTTAGAATAAAGTCACACCCATGCCCCCGTGCACCTGCCGGAGAGACTGGTAGCGATGATTGGAAGGAAAACAATAGATCAACCTGGGAATTTGGAAAAGCCGGAGGAAGGCATCTATGCACGATCAGCTTCACGACACCAGGGCAAAAAAATCTCCTCCCGCCCCGGAGGGTAGGAGGAGAAATGATGATGACGTGGCGGTGGAGAGCCGAACCAATCGACTCATCCAGCCGCCTACTGGAGAGAGCGTGCCGCCTTATCCGCTCAATCCAGCATTTTATCTACCCAGAATAGAAAGCAATTGTCGTACCATAATTAGAAAACACTCAACTCATTGAAAAAATTCCAGATACCCCGCTTTGGCCAATTCGGAAAATTGCCAAAATGTCATATTTTGGGCTAATTTGGAGGCATTTGGGCAAATTGAAATGCCAGAGTGTCATTTTGCCAAAATGTCGATTTGATGGGGGGAGGCACAACAGATGGTGGCCCTTTGGCCAAATGTAGACAGGAGCCGTTTTTCAGTTTCAGGCTATAGGTGCCCTGCTCTAAGGGGCAACCTTTATCAAAGGTCGTGGAGCGGGTAACGCACCCAGCGCTTCCTCGACGGCGGCGCGCATTTCATTGCCCTGGCCAATCAGGGTGGTTCCCTCGGCCTTGGATTTCCAAAGAAGAGAACCGGTTCTGGCATCCACCAGCCACATATTTACCACGGCGATACAATGATACATTTCGGGACATTCGCTTTGCCCGCGAATCAGCAAAGCGGCCTCCACCCCCGAGGGAAGAATCTTCAAGAGCGCCTTTTTCATCCCTGGCCCCGGAGCGCCGCCAGTCCATTTGACCTTACCCGCCTTGAGCGACCAATTCCGAACTTCGTATCCACGATCGATGAGAACACCCACAGGCAGGAATGTCGCCTCGACCTGGTCCACCTTTTCTACAGCTGGCGGAATCACCCCCGCTTTCCGGTAAATATCCCTGAAATATCCCGTCCAACGGTGTGGATAACGAAAAGGTGCAACGGCGATAAACCGAATTTCGGCAAGGCGTCCGGGATTGACGACCCTCGAATCTTGATAGACGCCGTAGGCGCACCCCGCCACCCCTGTCAACAGAGCGAAAACCACTGCGGCATGCCGATATTTTGACATCTTTCCGCTCATCCATTCGCCGTCCACGCGATTCCGATGCGAATCCATTCCAAAATCACTTTCCCGGCCGATGCGTACACCGCACGGATTTCCATAATAAACTCGCCCCAGAATGGACCGAGTTCGCCGCCGCCGGCAGCGGCGAGGGCGGCTCCACCGCTGAAAAGAGCACCCATCAAATAGATCACCGACCAGGAGAAAAGCCTGCCACCACGGTCGATATCCGGCTGAGAGGTCGCCAGTATCTGGAAGGTCATTATGACATGGAACGAAAGCGCAAGACCGGTCAGAAAGGAAACCAGGGGCTGGAAGCGATCATCCCCGGCCCCCCATCCGGCCACGGCGCCCGCCGCCAGGAAAATAGCTGCAAAAAAGGGGAAAAAATACGGCGCCAGCGTAATGAGAAAATTGGTGCCGCTCATGGCCACCTGGCCGCTCTCCCGCGATACGACCAGCCGGTTCACTTTTTTCCCGAACAAGAGGCCAAAAAGAAGATGGGTGATTTCATGGACGAACGTGTAGAGAAACCCGGGCGGACGAAGGCGGTGCCAGAGGGCGTACACCGCCGCGCCCCCGGCCAGGGCCCACCCCTCGGGAACGAGCACCCAGCCGCCGCCGGAGCCGGGAGGATGAAAAAAAGCGCCCGGAACCGTCCGGACAAACGCGCGCGTGACCGCCCAGCAAGCCGGTAGTATGGCCACCGCCGCGCCCCAGGCCAAAAAGCGGGAGAAAAGAAATGTCACCTCTTGGGGCCCCCTTCCTGTCGGGCGGGCAAAGAACGGAGCCAACAGACTACCCCTCGGGCCCGCTCATTCCAACGCCGCCGCCCAGCGCCGCGGCGAGGTTCGTCTCGAATCCCCCCCCCCAAGGCGAATATTTCGAAACGCTTCCGCCCCATTTGCCGGAAAATTCACGAATATGCGCCAAGGCCCGCACAGATTTGCACACCCCCTTTTTTGTTCTTCTGAAAGAAACCCAAGGTTC
>DNYS01000164.1:3889-4160 GCA_003506735.1 Nitrospinota bacterium | reverse complement strand
CAATGTCAATCTTATTGATTTTTGAAATAGTATGTAATTTAATATGACATGCTGAAAAATGATTTGGATTGTCTAGTCGACATAAAGGGGCTGCGCAGTAGCGCTATCTGGCCCCCCGGTCGCGTGCCGTCGGAACGAACAATCAGGGAGTGGACCCGCACACGGACCATTCCTTTTTCGCGCTTGGGCGGCTTCGTCCTATTTTGCCCAAGCGAAATCGAAACCCACATCCGTAAAACACTGAAAGTTAAACCCCGCGGTGAGTGAGTAC
>DNYS01000164.1:3220-3783 GCA_003506735.1 Nitrospinota bacterium | reverse complement strand
TGCCAGAGCCATGGCGGGTGGCTTTACCATGCCGGGGACCTTCTGCGGTACCTTGATGGCCTGGCCGAGCGGCAGGCGGCGGAGATCGGGTCTAAACGGAGCATTCATCGCCAGCACCTGAATCGGCACCACTCCCACAACATTTGAGGCCGAGCGATGGGTTCCACCATAGCGACGGGATCGCAGGTCAATGCACGCGCGGAGGCTGTCGGGCCACGCAAAAGTCCCGAGACGTTGAAAACGCCGCCTCCGATTAGACCGGGTATTTCTCCAAACTATCTGACCCAGGCCGGAGTTCGATGTGTCGATGCAATGGAAGCGAAGAGGCTGTGTGGTATGGAAGAACCAAGCTTGTGGATTCCGTATCGGCAACTTGATGGCTCGGAACTGCTGGTGGATCGCCTCCCATTCGGTCGATTGCGGCTCGACTCTCCCCTCGGAAATCAAAAATACCACCGACGGGAAAACAGTGGAGCTCACGCCTATCTCCCGCCGCGAATGAACCATTTTGAGCCCAAGTGCGACATGGTTCTGTGTGAAGGGGAATTCAAAGCCTTGTCGCT
>DNYS01000164.1:964-3040 GCA_003506735.1 Nitrospinota bacterium | reverse complement strand
CGGCCCCGGCGTTTTCTTTACCTCGGCGATTCGGACACCTGCTTGAATTGGCAGTTTTGCGATGCGGTTCTTAAATTCTCCGGGTTCGTGGACCAGCCGGTTTTGCTTTCCCGTATCCCGTTCGACGGACCAGGGAAGGGTATCGACGATTGCCGGGAAGCGCTGGGGGATGGCTTTGAGTGGTGGTTTCGCAGCCTCATCAAGGACGCCATCGAGGTGACGGGGAAGACCAAACGCGGGGATCTTATGCTGGAGCTATTGCGGCAAGAAGAAAAGGCCCTTTCGAAACTAACCAGGGAGGATCAGGCAAAGGCGGAGGACCGGCTCGTCACAATGGCAGCACGCCTCCACAGTGAGCCGATTTCGAAGGATCGATTCATAACGTTCACTTGCGATACGCTTGAAATCCCAAGGCCCGCTTTTATGCAGGCAGTGAAGGTGAAAATCCTGGAGGCCGCGCTAGAAATGGAAAGATCAGCGCAGGAGCAGGAGGCGAGAATTCAGGCTGCCGCCAAAGGCATTTTTTGCGATAGCGATAATAGCTATTGGCGCAAAGAGGAGAACGGCTGCTTCGAGCGGCTCACACGCGAAGACGCTCTACTGCATTTTAAGATGTGCGGTATGTCGGATCGCGCCCGCGCCGGGGTGAGGGAAATTGAGCAGGCTCTCTATCACGTCCAACGCAACCAGCGGGTCAGTTATGCCGGTCCCTTCTGCGGGAGCCCCGCCGGCATCCACATCGAAAACGAATTGCGAATATTGGCCACCTCTTCGCCAAATATCATTACGCCTGTGGCGACCGAATCCGTTGCCCTTCATAAGTTTTTTTCGGGTCTATTTGGAGAAGACGAGGATCATCTATTCAAGCATCAATTTAACACCTTTATCGGATGGCTTCAGCGAACCCGTGAGGCGCTGAGAAACCCGGAGCGGCATCTGCCAGGTCACGCGTTGATTCTTTGCGGGCCGCCGGATTGCGGGAAGTCTCTCGGGCAAACCTTGTTGACACATTTGATCGGCGGGCGCGAGGCGGATCCCTCCCTATGGCTTACGGGTGAAACCTCATTTAACGACCGCCTTTGGGGCGCTGAGCATCTTCTGATGGGTGATAAGAGTCTCGCAGACGACCGTCGACGCAGAATTAGGTTGCGGGATGAAATCAAGGAACTGGTGGCCAATTCTCTTTATCCGCTTCACCCCAAAGGAAAGGCGATGCTCTCGCTGAGGCCGATATGGCGCATTACCCTGAGTTGCAATGACGATCACGAATCCGCTCAGCTACTTCCACCGCTAAATGAAGGGTTTCGCGACAAGGTGATTCTTCTTCGGTGCTACCCGCCGAAAGCGCCATTTCCGACGCGGACCGCAGCGCAGAACGAGCGCTTCATTCAGGGGCTTCTAGATGACATGCCGGCATTCCTGCACGCCGTTGAGAACTTCGAAGTGCCACCGTTGATCATGGGCGATCGGTTTGGCGTGAAGGAATTTCATCACCCTGCCCTCGTGGAGCTAATTACAGACCTGTCGCCAGTCACGCCGTTTGGCGAACTCATACAGGAATGGACGCGGTCGCACACAGACTTTACAACCTGCGGAGCGGCCCTGAAACTATACGGTCAGCTACGGGAAAAGGTGCGCGCAACCGAGTTGAAGGGGTATGTTCGTGATGGCGCTGACTTTGGCCGGAAGCTGCGGGAACTTTCGCGGTTGGACGGATGGAAAGATCGCATTGAGCAAAATTCCCGGAGATTCGGACCGAATAAGCAGAAGCAAACGATTTGGACGATCAGAAAGGCATAACCCGTCAAAGGGGATAGGGGGGGATAGGCACTTTTCTGAGTCAACCGTGTAGAAAAAAGTAATATTTAGTTTTAAGAAAAAAACAGTCTCGAAAGTACGTATTACCCCTATCCCCGGCGATGGAAAAATGGGGGGCGGGCAAGAAGTTCGTGGCCTGAAACTGTTAGACCGATGGGGTAGTGATTTAAGCACGATGTCACATTTTAACAATAGGGGGTAGCATCATGGGTAAGCGGGGAAACAATCCACTTTCGGTAGAAGCGAAGAAGCACCGGG
>DNYS01000164.1:0-846 GCA_003506735.1 Nitrospinota bacterium | reverse complement strand
CAAATGGAGCGAGGGCGGAATGGACGCGGGTCGCACACAGACTTTACAACCTTGGCCTCCTGACTTGCCTGGACCGGGCGGCGTTGGCGGCATATTGCTACAATTACGACCTCTGGATGACTGCACTGGAGGCCCTGAAGAGTGAAGACATGGTGGTCGAGACGGCGAACGGATCCCTTGTCCAGAACCCGCTCCTGGGGATAGCGAACCGGGCGCAAGAGAGGATGCGGACCTTTGGGGGCCTTTTTGGCCTGAATCCATCGAGCAGGTCGCGAATAATTGCCGTCCCGCCGAAACCAGAAAAACAAGCGAAGCCAAGCGACAAGAAGGTTGTCACAGGGTTTTTCGAGTAACTAGGGACGGATCAAAGGCGATTGTAGCGATCTGCACCCGCCTTCGCCGGGACGTGATTAGCAGTTCTGAATTGCGCTATTCGCTAGAACCTTTTTCACTGTCACCCACCCACTTAAGGCGTGAATTTGTGAAACAACAGCGATCCGTGCGCACGCATTACGATAACCTGAAAGTCGCGCGGGACGCGCCTATCGAAGTAATACGGGGAGCCTACCGAGAGTTGGCAAAAAAGCACCATCCAGACAGAACGGGAACCCATCCCGAATCGACGCAAATTCTGCAGGTCATCAACGCCTCGTATAAAGTTCTGAGCGATCCCGTCCTACGCGCAAAGCACGACAGATGGATAAAAGCCACAGATCGGGAGCGACCCAGATCTACTGACCCTCGAGCCACCCCACCGACTGGGCCTACGCCCTCTCCGCAGCGCCGACCGCCCGAGCCACCATGAAACAGAAGTCTGCGGTATAGCCAGGCGGCTGCCAGGCCGGT
>DNYS01000079.1:6938-8210 GCA_003506735.1 Nitrospinota bacterium | reverse complement strand
ATGGAGCGCGACGAGAGCGTCTTCCTTATAGGCGAGGATATCGGCCTCGGTGGCGGAGCCTTCTACATCACCAAGGGGTTTCAGGAGCGATTCGGGCGGGACCGCGTGGCGGACGTTCCCCTCAGCGAGGCCGGCTTCACCGGGGCGGCCATCGGTGCCGCCCTGAACGGCCTGCGCCCGGTCATCGAATTTCAGTTCGCAGACTTCGTGACCGAAGCTTTCAAGATGATCACCGATTTCGCGGCTGGAAACCATTATCGCAAGATGGGGCCGGTCCCATTGGTCCTTCGCCTTCCGGCGGCGGCGCTCGTGAGCGCGGGGCCGTTCCACAGCCAAAATCCAGAGCCCTGGTTCTTCGCCACGCCCGGGCTCAAGATAGTCGCCCCCACCACCGCTTACGATGCGAAAGGCATGATGAAGAGTGCCATCCGGGACAACAATCCCGTTATTTATTTGGAGTACAAAAAGTTCTACAACTACCCGCCGGACGATCTGCCCGAGGCGTTCCGGCTTAACATTCCGGAGGAGGACTACACTGTTCCCTTCGGCGTGGCGAGGATCCTTCGCGAAGGCAGGGAGATATCTCTCGTCACCTTCGGCACAACCGTTCTCGAGGCCCTGGAGGCGGCGGATGTGCTGGCCCAAGAGGGAGCCGAGGTCGAAGTCATCGATTTACGCTCGATATTTCCATTCGACAAAGAGGCCATACTGGAGTCGGTCAAAAAGACGGGAAAGCTTCTCGTCCTCCATGAGGCCCGAAAACGCGGCGGCGTCGCGGGCGAGTTCGCTTCGATCGTGGCGGAGGAGGCGTTCGAATATCTGGACGCCCCCATCCGGCGGGTGGGCGCGATCGACACGCCGATTCCGCTCAGCCCCCCGCTCGAAAAAGCGTATCTGCCAGGAACGGGAGAAGTGATCGGTGCCCTAAGAGAGTTGGCCGCGTATTAATTTCACTGGCCGTTGTCCGAATAGCCGGGGTCCGGTCCATGGAACCGAAGTTCCGTACTTGGAGGATAGACATGTACCTGGCGCGTGTGCGAATGCCCCGCATGGGAACCAGCGTTCACGAAAGCACCGTCATCGAATGGAAAAAATCGGTCGGCGACCGGGTCTTGAAGGGCGATCCGCTTGTTTCGGCCGAGAGCGACAAGGTCGAGTTCGAGATCGAGGCTCCGGCAACCGGCGTGGTCAAGGAGATTTTGGTGGGCCCTGATTCCACCGTCCGGGTGGGGGAGGTGCTCGCCATCCTCGAAACCGAAGAAGAGGTCGCCG
>DNYS01000079.1:2831-6899 GCA_003506735.1 Nitrospinota bacterium | reverse complement strand
CGCCGGGGATGCAGCTCCCTCCGGACCGCCCAAGGCGACCGAATGGGTGGCGCCCGTTGCGCCCAACAATCCCCGGGAAAAGCCGGCCGCACCCGTCCCGCCCTCAGGGCCAGCGCCGACCCCGCCGCGAACGGATGGCGGAAACCGCTTGCTCTCTCCCCGGGTCCAGCGCCTCGCCGCCGGGCATGGGCTGGATATCGGCACTGTCGCGGCGATTCCAGGAACGGGTTCTGGCGGCCGTGTGACTATGCGCGACGTAGAACAATTTATCGCCGGAGGCGGGGACGCTTCCCCTCGGTCCGTTCCGCTCTCGTTTTCTCCCATCGCCAAAGGTGAAGAGCGGGAGGTGCATAAACCCTTCAGCCGCCTCCGGAAGCGAATCGCCGAAAACCTCATGCGTTCGGTTCGTGAAATTCCCCAGGTAACGACTTTTCTCGAAATTGATATGAGCCGAATCGTCTCCTGGCGCGATGCGAATAAAGACCATTTCACGGAAAAACACGGCGCCAGGCTCACTTTCACGCCCTTTTTTGTTCTCGCTATCATCGCGGCGTTGCGCGACCCGGAAAACGCACGCTTGAACGGAGCGTGTGAGGATGGCGTCCTGATCGTCAAGCGCTACGTCAACCTGGGCCTCGCGGTGGATTCGCTTGAAGGACTCGTTGTCCCCGTCCTCGCCGGGGCGGACGGGATGGGTTTTCTCGAGCTTACCCAGCGGCTGGCCGATCTCGGTGAACGGGCGCGAGGGAAAAACCTCTCTCCCGATGAAGTAAAGGATGGAACCATCACCCTAACCAATTTCGGAGCCTCGGGCGCGCTGTACGGGAACCCGATCATCAATCCGCCCCAGGTCGCCATCATCGGGACGGGAGCCGTCTCCCCCCGCGCGGTGGCGCTTCCAGGCGGTAGGCTCGGGGTGAAGCCCACCATGGGCCTGTCAATTACGTTTGATCACCGCGCCAACGATGGCATGGCGGCGGGACGCTTCGCCGCCTCGATCCGGGCAGCGCTCGAAGGAATGGACCTCTCTCAACTGGAGTACTAAAACGACATGCCAAGACCGGACGCCTCAATCCCCCTGCGATCCCTTTTGTTCACCCCCGGCAGCAACGAAAAAATGCTCTCCAAGGCGTCCAGCTCCGGCGCCGACGCCGCCCTCTTCGATCTTGAAGACGCGGTCGCACCCGACATGAAGGAAAAAGCTCGGCCCATGGTCCTGCAGGCCATCAAGGAGACCCGCGCAACCAAGGGCGGACCGCCGGTCATTACCGTCCGGGTCAACGACGTCACGACTGGCCTTCTCGAGGGCGACCTCGAGGTAATCGTCTGCTCCGAACTCGACGCCATCAAGCTGGCGATGACGGATACGCCTGCCGATATCCGGGCGGCGGACGCCATCCTCACGCGCCTTGAGAATGAGCGCGGGCTCGAGGCCGATTCGATCGGCATCATCGCCCTGATTGAAACCGCGGAGGGCCTCTACAACTGCTACGACATTTGCAAAGCGGCAAAGCGCGTCGTCGGAATCGGCATCGGAAGCGCCGAGGGCGGCGACCTGAGCAACGCCCTGGGCTGCGAGTGGACGGCGGACGGGCGACCCCTTTTTTACGCGCGGAGCAAGGCGCTGGCCGACGCGCGGGCGGCAGGGGTCCCATTCCCGACCGACGGGCCCTTCACCCGCTTCAAGGATTCCGAAGGCTGCCGCCAAGACGCAATCGCCGCGCGCCAATTAGGCTACGTGGGCAAGGCGGCGATTCACCCGAATCAGGTGGAGATCCTGAACGATGTCTTCTCACCCGATCCGGATCGGGTGGCCTACCTCCGGGAGATGATCGAGGTCTACTACGAGGCCGAGCGGGCCGGAGCGGGAGCCGTTTCCTTCAATGGGCGGATGATCGACATCGCCATGGTCAAGGATGGAGAGCGGGTCCTCTCGTTCGCGGCCGCAATCGCGGCGCGGGACGCCGGCTGAGGGTCTGCGGTTTATCTCTCGGGCGCCCGCACTGCCGGGTGCTACCAGCACCGAAATAAGGAGAGGGACGTTGCAAACTTTCTATAAGCTCGCCGAAATGGACCGCACCGTCATCACGCCAGAGCATTCCACCGCCGAAGGCCCCACCATCAAGGGAAAAAATGTCGAGGTCGGCTACTACCGCTATCCGCCTCAAACCGGCGCGAACCCCCACTCCCACCCCGAAGAGCAGGTCATCACCGTGCTCAAGGGACGGATGCGCTCCAAGGTGGCGGACAGTGAGGAAAAAATTCTCGGACCGGGCGAAGCCGTCTATATCCCCGCCGGGGTGGAGCATTCGAACTGGTCGGTCGAAGAGGAAGTCGAATTCATCAGCTGCAAGGACGTGGTGAATTAATCGGTTCTAGACCGCCGCGAGCGCCCATGAAACAAAAGCAGGCTGTCTTATCCTGCGAAGACGGCCCGCTTATTTTTTTCCTACTCCGTTCCGAAGGCTTTTCCCTTCTGCCTGGGCAGTCTCTTCCAGTTCATGGCCAGGCCCGCTAGGATTCGCACACCCACTCCCGTCCCGCCGGTGGGCCGGTAGGGCTCGCTCTTGCTGGTGTGCGAGGGACCCGCGATATCCAGGTGGACCCAGGGGGTTCCCTCGGCGAAGTGCTGCAAAAAGGCAGCGGCCGAGTTTGCCCCGCCCCACCGCTGGCCGGAAATATTGCAAAGGTCCGCCAGCTTTCCCTTCATCATTTCGCCAAATTCCGGTAGAAGCGGCATATGCCAGACGCGATCGCCGGTTTCCTCTCCCAACTCCCGGACGCGCTCGATCAGATCGTCGTGCGTCCCGTACATCCCCGTAATCTTATTTCCAAGCGCCACCATGCATGCGCCCGTCAGCGTCGCCAGGTCAATCATGCATTGGGGCTTGTACTTCGTCTTGGTGTAATGAAGCGCGTCGGCGAGGACGAGACGCCCCTCGGCGTCTGTGTTGTGAATTTCGATGGTGGTCCCGCTCATGGCGCGGACGATATCGCCGGGCCGGGTGGCGTCGCCATCCACCATGTTCTCGGCCATGACGGCCACGCCCACGACAGGAACGCGCGGCTTGAGGCGCGCGACGGAGAGCATCGCACCGAAAACAGCGGCCGCGCCGCTCATGTCCGTGGTCATGAGTTCCATTCCGCTGCTCGGCTTGATGGAAATGCCGCCGGTGTCGAACGTGACCCCCTTGCCAACAAAAGCGATGGGATTGGCTTTGTTCCCGCGCGGGCGGTACTCGAAAGCAACGAGGCGGGACGGGGCGGAACTCCCGCGCCCGACGGCGAGCAGCGCGCCCATCTTGAGCTTTTCGGCCTGTTTGTGATCCAACACCGTGCAGCGAAGACCTTCGCGCCTAGCCATCCGCCGCGCCTCAGCCGCCAGGACCGGAGGGCGCTTCTCGTTGCTGGCGGTGTTGATCAGATCCCGCGCATAGGCGGTTCCCGCAGCCAGGGCGCTTCCGATACTAACCCCTTTTCTGAGGGCCGATAGGGACGCCCGCCCGCCGCACAGGACGGCTCGGGAGATATCGTTTTCCGCCTCGGATTTCTTATTCTTGTATTTTTCCATCCGGTAGAGGCCCAGGGAGATCCCCTCGGCGGCGCATTGCCCCGCCGCCGCCGGGTCCATCCGGTTGTCCCTGAGGACATCGACGAGGGAGACTGCGATCCGGGCCGCGCCGTCGGATCGGGCGCGCCGGGCTCCCGATGCACAGGCTATTCGTACGGCCTCCGAGTCCATCTCCTCGCCCTTCCCCAGGCCCACCAAAACCACAAACCCGGCCCGGACAGCCTTCTTTCCCTGGGGGACGGAGACCGATGCGATCTGATCCGATTTCCCCTCGAAAACCTTTCGATTTTTGAGCGAAGACAAAGCCCCGGCCAATGCCTTATTGAGCCGATCGTGCCATTGATTTTCATCCACCAGGAACACGAGGGCATCCGTCCTCTGATCAAATCCGTTGCCCGGGGTAACCGAAAGTCGCATTCATCATCTCCTTCTCAGGACTGCAATCGGGTCCGCTCCACACGGCAAAATAAAAATTTCTCAGAATCGGCCGAATCCGG
>DNYS01000079.1:0-2796 GCA_003506735.1 Nitrospinota bacterium | reverse complement strand
CCGAATCCGGAGTGTAGCCGAACCGCCATTCTCCCGCCAGTTTGCCTCCACCGGCGAGAGAGGCTTCCGGCCCGACACATGAATTGGCCGAGCAGCGTTTTCTCTGTAAACGATTTTGTGAAACAGTAGCGGTTCAACCGAATCTCGGGATGGAGGAGATTTTCTTGATCGGCAGGCGGAAATTTCCAATTCTTTCCCGAAGCGCCCTTTTGCTCATACTGGCGCTCCCCCTGGCCACGGGGTGCACAGGGAAGAAATCAGGCCGATCTCCGGAGAGATTCGATCAAATCCGGGTGCAGGCGCTTCCGTCAATCCATCCAACCCTCCGGGACCAAACGCTTTTTTCGTGGAATATCTCCTGGAATCGAAAAACACGACGAAACGGGTGTGGGTGTTTTTGGAGCTGAAGGATTCGCCCCTAACCTTCATCCTCAACCCGGCCCACTATATTTCAGGGCGGACGGGAGTGGAAAAGGTGGGGGTGCTGATCAGGCGTTTCACCCCCATGAAATTTTACTCCCTCCACACCGCCAGCGGAAAACAGATCGGGTACGCTCTGCTCAGGCCCCGAGATAGCCTCCGCACCATTTCGATGAACGGGAACCGATTCTGGCTGGAATTATCCCGGAAAAAGTGAAAAGATGAAAGTCTGGCCAAGCCTTCAACCGGTATCTCTTTTGGCCGCTGAACCCGCTTCCCGATGATTGATCGAACAAGGGGAAAAAATGAGCTTTTACAACTGGGACATGCTCCCCATGACGAGCGAGCGGCCGGGCATTTCACACCGCCGCATTTTTGGAGACACCATACAGATGCAGCACCTCATCACCGAGGTGGGAGGCACCCCTTCGAAAATGCACAACCACCCAGACAAAGAGGAGTTTTTCTACATCCAGGCCGGGGAGTGGGACTTCACCCTGGAGGGCGAGACCCGGAGGCTGGGGCCGGGCGATGTGGTCCACGTCGCCGCGGGAGCCATGCACACCCTGAAACTGGTCGGCAACGCAGACGGCATGGCGCTCGAAGTGTTCTCGAAAATTCACAACCCCGAATTGGCCAAGGATCGCCACCTGTTCACGGTGGACGCCATCAATTCCCGCACGGAGTTCATCGACGGCGCCAGCCCCGAATAAAGGCACCCGCCCGGCATCCGGGCCTCCGCCGCCCCTTCGGCGGAAAACCCCGGGCGGTGCGCGGCCCGAAACTCTACCGGTGGCCCAGGTATTTGTGCCACCGGATGGCAAAATACCCGAACACCAGGAAAAAGCCGGATATCGGGATCACCTTGAAAAACCGGGCCACATAATAGGGCAGGTCCGAAATATCGAAACGAGACCACATCTCGACCCCCTGCACCTGGGCGCCGGGAATCTTCTCCATGACCGTGGCCACCGTATGAGCGAACGCCTCGACCATGAGCGCCATGGGGTAGCGGTTCCAAATTCCGTCCAGCCGCCAGAGATAAATCTCATAGCCGAGCAGGACAAACCCCGACAGGTAGAGAAACCACCCGAGCCGTCTCCTGAACCAGACGATGAACACGCTTACGCTCTCCTATGGCCTGTTCTCGAAAACCCCGCTCATTCTACCACGCCGCCCGCGCGGGCATCGGCGCTCCCTTTCGGGACAGTGACTCGGAACACCGCCCGGATGTGACAAGGAACCCAATCCCCGAATCCCGGAGGAAATCTCTCCTCAATGCGGGCGTCCTTGATGCGGGCGGGCGCCGACTCCATAATCAGATGAAATACTCCATGAATTCAACCTCCGCCGCCCATCGAATATCGAATGCGGCCGACGGCCGGGCGCCACGAGCAGAGGAACCCGCCATGTCCCGTATCAAGCTCCTCCAGCATTTCAGCATCTACTGCCGCGACCTCAAGCCCATGCGGGATTTCTACATCGGCACCCTGGGCCTGCCCGACCTGCCGCGGCCCGAGTTCCCCTTTCCCGGAAACTGGCTCGAAGCCGGGTCGGGCCACCATATCCACCTCGCCAAGATCCGCGATGGGCACATCACGAGTTCGATCAGCGAAAACGAGGACGGCTACATGGACCACCACATTGGATTTCTCACCGACGACCTTCCCGGGATGAAGGAGCGCCTCCGCGAGCGCGGGGTCCCCTTCCACGACGAGCCCTACGGATATCCCCAGATATTCTTCCGCGACCCCGAGAACAATCTCATCGAGGTCGCCTCGGCGGAGATGTTCGAAGGCTGACCCGCCACCGGCAAAAGGAGAGCCCCCGTGTCCCACAAGCGCCTGCGCCCGATCGACGCCACCAACGCCCCGGCCGGTATTCGAGAATCGTCATCGCCGGGAACACCGTCTACCTCGCCGGCCAGACCGGCTTCGGCCTGGAGGGCGAGCCCATCGTACCCGGCGACCTCTCCTGCGTCGTCAAGCTCACCACCTACGTCACCGCCCGCGCCCACCGCAAGCCCGTCTACGCCGTCATCGCCGAGTATTTCGGCGAACATGCCCCCGCCAGCACCGGCCTCATCATCGACGGCATGGCCCACCCGGATATGCTCGTCGAGATCGACGCAACCGCCGTCCTCCCTGGATAAGGGGTCCCTACCCCGAATATCTGCAAACAACCCGGAACGCCGCCCTCCCCGAATAACTCGAAACAACCCGGAACGCCCCGGCATCCACCCCCGGAAACCGGAATCCCCGAACCCGCTCCGGGCGAAACATAGGGTCGAACGATCCGCCTCAAACTCCCTCAACCCCCCGAAACCCTCCGGGCCGGGACACACCGCGCCCCCCTGCGCCCGGCGGCACCTTCCGC
>DNYS01000238.1:9575-10349 GCA_003506735.1 Nitrospinota bacterium | reverse complement strand
CGCGTCAGGAGCTGCGGGCCGTCGAGGCGGCAGGAACCCAGCGTGTCGTTCGCGGAGCCCCGGGTATGGAACGGTGTGAAGCGCTTCAGCTTGTTGTCGGGCTGAGTGCCCAAATCGCCGACGGCGCTCGTCACATCGTCGTCGCCCGGCATGAACACGCCGTAGAAGCCAACCTTTAATCCGCGGCCAATGTCCACCCAGGATCGGATCAGCACCGCATAGCCTTCGATGTCGGTGTCCTGGCGGCCTGTGGAGTTGACGCCCCGGCCAAAGTCGAACGTGCCGTCTTCGAGCACGCCGGTCACGTTAAGCTTGAGCTTGCCGAATTTGGCATTCACGTTCAGGCCGTAATACCAGATGTCCCGCTCGGTGGTGGTGTCGCTGATCGCCGTGGTGCCGGTGGTTGCGGCGTTGTGCTTCTCCCAGCCCAGCCAGGGGGTGATCTTCAGCCCGGGTGTGGACCAGCCGACCGAGAGTAAATAGTTGTTGTCGTCGTTCGCCGAAGCGCCGCCATCTGCAATCTGCGTATTCCAGATCTCGAAGCGGAGGCTCTTGGAAAGTTTTCCGCGAAGGCCCCAGCCCTCGATCCGGTTCAGGCCGGCGCCGCCCATCAGTTCCTTGTCCGGGGATCTCCAGTCGGTTTTCCCGACGCGGAAGCGGACTTTGGTGCCTGGAATACGAAGTCCAGGATAAACTGGTTATTTCCCACCGATCTCCGTGTGGTGGAGGCTGCAGCGCCGAACGTGAAGCCGGAGTCGAAGTCGGAGCTCGTAG
>DNYS01000238.1:0-9504 GCA_003506735.1 Nitrospinota bacterium | reverse complement strand
GGGTCAGCGCATCGGACGTCTGCGACGCGTCGTTCGGCCCCTGGTCGTTCCTGTCGGCGTTATCGAGCGAAATACCGCGGAATCGCCATATGCCGCTCACCTTCAGGCTGGCCGCGGATGTGAAGTGGGGCGCTGAAACGGCGAGGACAACGGCTAACACCGCCAGCGCAGTCAAAAGTTTCCGCATTCTCATTCCCTCCGTGGACGCAAATATCCTCTGCGTTCTCAAATTGCCTTATTGCCGGGCGATCCAATAGACTGAAAGTTTTATTCCCGAAAAACAAAATTCCGGAAACAAATTCCCTTAATGCCGGATGAATCAATCCCGAACGGTTTTATTCCTCCTTTGAAAAATAAATTCGCAATAGTGAAAATCCTTGTTAATAGGTGACCTGATCGGCGAGAGGTCTTATTCCAAACAAAAAAATTATTTTTTAACGAGAGTCTTTGTTGGGTATTCGCCGATGTTCGCTTCATCTTTTATGAATATTCAAATGCGGTTGCTTTGCCGCGAGAAAAAATAGAGACGGCTCGAAAACGTTTGCAACGCAAGAGATAAATCGAATGTGTGGAATATTCCGATAGGCGGTGGCCGGCCGGCGAGAGATTGAAATTATTTTTTAATCGTGAAAAGTTTTTTTGATCGGAAAGGGTTGCGCCCCAAAATGATGCGGAGGTGGGATGCTCCGGGGCGTTTATGGGGGTGCGAAGTGTATGCGTTGGCGGAGAAATTCATCAAGCACCTTGTTCATATTTATCGAGGTGCGCTTCGTCCGACGCGATTTGGAAAAATGTGTATGCGCCAGTGAATATTTTCAACGAAGAGTTTGTTCATATTCGGCCCAATGATGGTGTCCGGGTGTGGATCGGATGGAGGTTCGGCGAGGCGGCGGGAATCAAGCGGCGGGGCGCACGCGCTTTCCTTCGGTGTCGAAGAGGTAGAGGGCTTCGGCCGGAATGGTGAGCCCCAGGCGATTCCCCGCCTCGTAGCTGTCCGTGCCATCGACGATGGCGATGGTGGGCTGATCGGCGCCGTGGTCGAAGTAGATGAGGGTGTCTTTTCCGAGCGGCTCAACGAGATCGACCTCGCACTCGAGGGCGGCGCCATCTCCCGATCCGGCGGGCGAGATCTCGATGTGCTCGGGGCGCATCCCGAGGGTGCAGCCGCCCACGGCGCCGGAGTAGCCCCCGGGAAGAGGGACGGTCATGCCCGCTCCCTCGAAGACGGGGCCGCCGTTATTTTTGACCTCGCCCCGGATGAGGTTCATGGAGGGGCTGCCGAAAAAGTCCGCGACGAAGTAGCTCACCGGATTGCCGTAAATTTCGAGCGGGGTTCCCACCTGTTCGATGAGGCCGGCCCGCATGACGACGATGCGGTCGGCGAGGGTCATGGCCTCTTCCTGGTCGTGGGTGACGTAAATGAACGCCTTTTTCAGCTCCTGATGAAGACGGTCGATCTCGGCGCGCATCTCTCGGCGGAGCTTGGCGTCGAGGCTCGAGAGCGGCTCGTCGAGGAGAAACGCCGAGGGATCCGTGATCAAGGTGCGGGCCAGGGCGATGCGCTGGGCCTCGCCGCCCGAGCACTGGCTGGGCAGCTTGTCGAGCAGGGGAGTGATCCGCACCATTTCGGCGACCTCGAGGACCCGTTTTTTTCGGGTTTCGGGATCGACCTTTTTCATGCGCGGGCCGAACTCGATGTTCTGGAAGACGGTTTTGTGGGGAAAGAGGGCGAGGTTCTGGAAGACCATGCCCAGGTTTCGCTGGCCCGGCTCGATATCGTTCACCAGGAGGCCGTCGATGAAGATCTCCCCGGCCGTGGGCTCTTCGAGGCCGGCGATCATGCGGAGGGTGGTCGTTTTGCCGCACCCGGAGGGACCCACCAGGACCAGAAATTCATCTGCCTCGATGGAGAGGTCCAGATCTTTCACGGCCTCGATGTCGCGGCCGAATACTTTTCTAAGTCCCTTGAGTTCGATATGCGCCACGATTGTCTACCTCTTGACCATTCCGAAGCTGAATCCCCGGACCAAGTGTTTGCGAATGAATATTCCGACGATCATCAGCGGAAGGGTGATTCCCACCGCGAGGGCCGCCTGATGGCCGTACACCCGGCCTTCGGTCGAGCCTTCGTATTTGCTGAGCTGAACAGGCAGGGTCACGACGTCCACCTTCGAGAGGAGGAACGAGAGCAGGTATTCGCTCCACGTCAGGATGAGGATGAAGAGGAACGTCGCCACGATTCCCGAGCGCACCAGTGGGAGGATCACCTCCCAGATCGTCTGCCAGCGGCTCGCGCCCAGAATCTCGGCCGCATGCTCCATCTCGAGCGGAACCTCATCGATAAAGCTCTTCGTCATCCAGACGGCGTAGGGCAGGGTGGTGATGAAGTAGACGATGACAAGGCCCGTCACGGTGTCCATCAGGTGAATCCACGAATAGTACAGGGTGATGGGAGCCGCAATGACGATGGGCGGTATCATCCGCAGCACAAGAAGCTGGAACATCCGTATGTCCGAGAGAATCCGGTAGCGCGAGACCCCGTAGGCGAGAAGGGTGCCGAAAAGGACCGAAAAGAAGGTGGCGATCATCGAAGTCAGGAGGCTGTTTCCGAGCGCCACCCATGATTTATTCATGGGCAGAGTCTCGTACCTCGCCTGTCCGGCCTTCTCGTCGTATTTCTGGGCGAGTGCCTTTCCGGTCGAAGTGAATCCCCAAACCAGGTTGTAATTCTCCAGCGTGGCGTTGTCGGACCAGTAAATGGGCGGCCAGGCGTGCCATTCGTAATCTGGTTTGAAGGAGGTCGAGAAGATCCAGAAGATGGGAAACGAGGCGATCAGAGCCCAGGCAATCAGGGCGGTATAGCGAAACGCCGGGAAGCGCCATCTCTTCCATTTTCGGCTCATTATCTTTCTCCCGGCGCTGGCGCCTGATACATGGTGTCGAGCGCGCTTTTCTCGCGGTGGAGGACGCGGATCGCAAAAAAGATGATCACGATCATGACTAACATGATGATGTAGGACATCGCGGCGCCCTTGGATATGTCGAAAGCCTGCCACGTCACGATGTAGAGATAGATGGGGAGCGTCTCCGTGGCCGAGCCCGGCCCCCCCTGGAGCAGGCCCCAGGTTTTCGGGAACTCCGCCATGGCTTCGAGGAAGCGCAGGATGAGGGCTAAAAATATCACCGGCCTCAAAAGCGGAAGCTGAATTTCCCGGAAGATCTGCAGGCGGTTCGCCCCGAGAATCCGGGCCGCTTCCATGGGCTCGGTGGGGAGGGAGGAGAGCCCGGCCAGCATGATGATGAAGACGAAGGGGGTCCAGTTCCAGATTTCAATCAAGATGATCGTGAAGATGGCGTAATTCGGGTTCGCAAGCCAGGTGAATTTCATGTCGAGCCCGGTGATAAAGCTCAAAATTCCGTTGATCGGGCCCTGCCGGTAAAGGAGCATGTCGGCGGCGTAGGTGAGGACAATGGGCACGGTGAGCATGGGAAGGAGGAAAAGGATGTAGAAGAACGCCTGTCCCTTGAAAGGGCGGTACATCAGGAGGGCCAGGGCGAATCCGAAGACGAAGCAGCCCAACGTCGAGACGCCCGCGAAAAGGAACGAGCGTGACATGGCCCAGAAGAAACGTTTGTCCGTAAAAACGTCCTGGAACATCTCGAAACCCACAAAATCCGCGTCCCACCAGGTGGATAGGTAAATCGTCCAGGAATGGAAGGAAAAGTACAGTTGAAGCGCGAAAATGGGCAATAAAAACAGGGCCAGCATGATCAGCGGCGACAGCAGGGACCACTTGAATAACCGGATCCCTCTTTCCCGCGTCATTTTGACGCTTCCCGGTTGGATTGCCGCTTCGGTGGCCATGATGGCGTTCCTGCCCTCAAACGATAAAAAGCGCACTTGAATGGATGGACGTCCGGAAATTATTTCACGCCCGGGCGGGGCACCTTGGACCCGCCCGGGCGCTGAAACGCTCGATGGATGTCCCGAATGCTTCGAGCCGCCTTATACGGGCGGAACGTCCATCGTCGGCATCATCGCCTTGTAGTAGGGGATCTCTTTCTTGAGCCTGCGCTTGCCGATCTTGCGGACGATCTTCGTCCACCGGTCCTGGGTGTCCTTCATGGCCTGCTTGCCCGTCTTCCGGCCGGAATAGGCCTCCGAAAGATTCTGGTCGATTGCCTCCTTGAACTCCGGGTAGCCGGTCACATAGGGCGGCGGGCAGGTGACCAGGAGAGACCGCTTGATGGCTTTCATCCCCTTGGCGGTGTACACCTTGGCCGTTTTGTTCCCGTCCTTGAAGTGGTCGGGATGCCAGGGATCGTGGAAGGTCATCGTCGGGTGACCGACGACCTCGGTGCTGTTCTTCGACGTGGACATGTAAAGGGCCCACATGGCGGCCTGCTTTTTCCGCGGGCTGAGCTTGTTCACGATGATTCCCATCACCGGCGCCGAGAAGGCGCGGTGGATGAGCCTGCCCGAGAAGCGCGAGCCCGGCGGAATGTCGTAGAGCATTTTGCCCGTCGTCGGGAACTTTCCGGCCTCGATTTTCCCGATGATTCCGTCCCAGTACTGGCAGGAGAAAATCTTCCCGCCCACGAGCCGGGGAATCATCTGGGGAGAGCCCCAGGCCGCGGCCTCGGGGTGGGAGACCTGCTTGTAGGACAGGTAGGTGTCCATGGCGTACAGGGCGGCGGGGGTGTTCAGCGTGGGTTCGGCATCGTCGTTGAATGGGAACCCGCCGGCGGCGTAGAGGTACTGCCAGTACCAGAAGCTGCTGTTCGCCTTGTCGCGCAGGCTTCCGGAGCCGTAGAGGTCCTTGTCAGGCCGGTGGAAGAACTTGCAGAGCTCGACCTCGTCCTCGAACGTCACGGGCCATTTCATGGGCTTGCCGTGCTTGTCGGCGAACGCCTTTCGCTCGTCGGGGTCCTCGAACAGATCCTTCCGGATCAACTGGGGACACACGTTCCCGTCGGTGGGCATGGCGTAGGTCTTGTCCTTGTAGGTCATGAATTTTTTGAAGTTCCCGACCATTTTCAGGTCGAAGCCCGCATCTTTCATGTAGCCGTCGAGGGGTTCGGCCAGGCCCGCCGCGACGAGCGAGGGAATCATCATCGACTCGACGTGGAAAAAGTCGAACTTGCCCGAGCGGCTGATCGCCTCGGCCATGGCCCGCTGGGGAATCAGCAGGTTGGGAACGTCGTTCACTTTCTTCATGTAGATGCCGGTGAGGCCCTGGAACTTTTTGTTCAGGCCCGGGTAGTTCCGCCAGTAGAGCGACCACATCATCCCGTTCAGCGCGGCCGGGCCGATTTTCTTGGCGGCCTTGACGATCCGGTCCTCCTCGGGGCCGGCTTCGGCCATCCCTCCGTTGAGCGCCAGCGGTGCCGCAACAGCGGTTGCGGCCGCCCCCTTCATGAAATTCCTTCTGGAGAGTTTTTCTTTGCTCATGGACACATCCCCCTGGGTGATGGCCTTGTGGGCGGATGCAAACCTGCCTCCGCAGGTAGGCCAAAAAAACGCAGACGCATATCGTTGAATTTCTCTAACAATATGATAGTTTACCGGGTCCTGTCAAATTCATGAAAAGGGGGTGGCCATGGCCCAGGGGGAGACTCTCGATCGCCGGATTGACCGGCCAGCCCAAGCGGCTGATGCGCCTCGACCCCGGGGAGCCGGCGGTCGCCTCCTTGCGCTGTCTCGGGGTGGTGCTGAACAACGAAGAGTTCATGGAGACGGTGGCCGAGGGCGCCGAATCGAAGAGGTAGCCGGATCGAAGAAGTGGATACCGGAATTTTCTATTTGCGGGGGGGAGAGCGGTGGCAAAGAAAACGGTTGGCGATGTCGAACTCTACTACGAGGAATACGGGGCGGGCGTGCCCGTTGTGCTCATTCACGGGCTGGCCGGCGACTGCGGCGCCTGGCAGCCGCAGATTAAGGTTCTGGAAAAGGACTACAAGGTTGTCGCTTTCGACAACCGGGGAGCGGGCCGAAGCTCGTCCCCCGATTATCCCTACACCACGCGCCAATTCGCCGAGGACACCATCGGCCTCATGGACGCCCTGAATATCTCCGAGCCGGCCCACATCGTCGGCCGCTCGATGGGGGGCGCCATCGCCCAGGAGATGGCGATCGATTTCCCGGACCAGGTGCGGAGCCTGCTCATCACCGCCTCGTTCGGCAAGCTCGACCGCTACGGCCACCAGATCCTTTTCAATCTCAACGAGGTGGTCAAGGCCCAGGGCTATGCGGCCGCCGCCAAGCACCAGTCCCTCTTCTTCTTTCCGCCCCAGTATTTCAATGAAAACGAGGCCCAGCTCAACGCCTTCGAGGAGATGCTGGGGAACACCGACCGACCGGTGCACGGCTACGTCCACTCCACCCATGCCTGCCTCACCCACGACGCCCTGGACCGCCTGGACCGGGTCAAATGCCCGACCCTGGTGCTCGCCGGGGGGGAGGACGTGCTGTGCTCCGTCGGGGCCGCCCGGGAGATCGCCGACCGCGTTCCGGGGGCGGAGCTCAAGATCTACGAGGGCGCGAGCCACTTTTTCATGATCCAGTTCTATGAAGAGTCCATGGCCGACATCAAGAATTTCGTCGATAAAAACTAGGCTGCGCCCGATCCGGGCTCTCACAGGAGAGTCCGGGCGCGCGCGGAAGAAATGCGCAAGAGAATTCGGGCGCTTTCTGGGGGTCCCCGACCGCGCTTCTTATTTCCTTTCCGGGGAATTCCACCGGACATGCCGGTTGAAATCCTCCGGAAACCATCATCGAGGGGATCGCCATGCTTACCGCCACCGCTGATATCGTGCTTCCCACCTCCATGATCGGGTCCTTGCCGCGGCCCGCCTGGTACACCGAAAACCTGGGCAAGGACTCGTTTCTGTCCGCCATGACGAATTCCCGGTACCGGGAGCAGTACGTGGACGCCGTCTCAGTCTACCTGCGCGATCAGGAGTGCGCGGGACTGGACATCGTCACCGACGGGGACTCCCACTACGACGAGGAGGTCGGCGGGCAGAGCTGGACCACCTATCCAATTTTTCACTTTGACGGCTTCGAGCAGGAGAAGCCGAACCCGCGGCCGCACAGCACCGGTCCCCGGTTCCCCCTCGGGCCACATTCTCCACGATTACATTGAGGCGCGGATCGTTCCCCGGCTCATTGGCCCTGTCGGGCGCGGGACGCTTCAGTACACCGCTATGTGGAAGGTGGCCCAGCGCCTGACCGCTAAGCCCGTTAAGTTCGGAACCATCACCGCCGAGATTCTGGCCATGGCGGTGCGGGACGACCACTACAAGGACGTGCGCGAGCGGATCATGGCCTTCAGCGACGCCCTCACCGAGGAGCTGACCGAGCTCGCCGAGGCCGGCTGCCCCGTCATCCAGATGGAGGAGCCGCAGATTCACATGCTCGCGGCGCGCGGCGCCACGGACGGGCCGGTCACGCCCGATTTCCTGGTGGACGTCTTCAACAACACCGTGAAAGGCCTGGGCGAGAAGTGCGAGGTGTGGTGCCACACCTGCTGGGGCAACCCCTCCCAGCAACGGATGTTCGACGAGGTGCAAAAACGTCCCCTCGATTGAGTACTTCAACAAAGTGAACTGCGACGTCATCACGTTCGAATCGTGCAGCTCCGGGCGCGCCGATGATGTCGATCACATCCGCGGGGCGCTCAAGCACATCCCGGCCGAGCGGCTTGTCATTACCTCCGATTGCGGGATGGGCCGCGAGGGCATGAGCCGCCGCCACGCGCGCTACAAAATCGCCTCGATCGTCCAGGGCACGAACATCGTCCGCAAGGAGCTCGGGCTGCCCGAGGCCGAATGCCGGATGGCCGAGGGGCGCTATTCGCTGACCGTGAAAGAGTAGAAGGCTCCCCCGAATATTGAGAGGGGAGGCGGGTGGTTTCGTGGCAGCCCGGCTCAGGCGAGCCCGTAAAGGTCGCGCGCGTTCCCGGACATGACGCGCCGGTTGAGGCTTTCGTCCATCGAGGCGGGCAGGGCCCGGATCGGCGAGTCGAAATCCCAGTGGGGATAGTCGGTGGCGAAGAGGAGGGTCTCCTCCGCCCGCACCATGCCGAAAATCTGGAGCAGGTGCTCCTCCTTCTCGGGCTCCTCGGTCGGCTGGGTGGTCACCCGGAAATGGTCGAAAAAATATTCGCTCGGCAGGCGGCGGAGCCAGGGGACTTCCTTCCGGAGCCCCCGGTAGTTTTTATCCAGCCGCCAGAGCAGGCCCGGTATCCACGAAAGGCCCCCCTCGATGAGCACTACCTTGAGCGCGGGATAGCGCTCGAAAACGCCCTCGCAGATAAAGCTCGCCACGTGGGTCATGAAGGCCTGGGCCATGGCGGTGTGCCACTCGATGTAGTAGGAGGGCCAGCCGGCGGCGGTGGGCGGAGGCGCGTTTCCCGCTCCGGTCCCGCCGAAGTGAATGCCGATGGGGAGGCTGCGCTTTTCGGCGGCCTCGTAGATCGGATGGTAGCGGCGCTGGCCGTAGGGGGCGTGCGATCCGGCCGGGAAAAGCACCTGGACCATATAGGGACGATCCCCGATTCGTTCGATCTCGCGGACGGCGGATGAAGGGTCCTGGGTCTCCACCGTGATCGATCCGATGAGGCGCTCGTCCTTTTCGAGCCAGTTGGCGATGGTCCAATCGTTGAAGGCGGTGGCCAGGGCGGCGCCGAACTCGGGGATGCCCATGAACGAGACGTTGTAGAAGTTGCCGTTCAAAAGTCCGTAGCGGATATGAAAAGGATCGAGGAGCTGTTCCTGCATCGTCTTGAGATCCGACCCGGCGGGCCCACCGCCGGGCGGCCGGGCGTCGGCCCGCTCTCCGGCGTTGCCCGTTTTCGGGTAGGGGGCGTTCGGGAGCTTTTGAAACCGGGTTTCCTCGATATAGGTCCGCCAGACCTTGTCCATGTGCGGGAACAGATCGGCGATGGACTTCACCGACTGGTGAATGTCGCAATCGATAATGCCCGCCTGGGATGGGGATTTCGCCACGGAAAGGCTCCTCGAAGTATCCAGTTCGACCGAAACTCCGGCTCATGCGGATGAAAATTCCGGTTCAACCGAAAATCCGGCTCCATCCGATACTACACCACCCGAGGGCCGAATTTCCCCTATGGATGGCGCTCATCGCCTGCGGCCACGCCCCGGGCGGCGCTGAGGGCAAACAGGGCCGCCGCGGCCACCACGACGCTGGGCCCGGAGGGGGTGTCCCACCGGAGCGAGGCCATGAGCCCGCCGAGCACGGCGAGCGCCCCGGCCAGGGCGGCGAAAACGGCCATTTGCTCGGGCGTTCTCGCGAAGCGCCGCGCCGCCGCCGCCGGGATGATGAGGAGGGAGGTGATCAAGAGGATGCCGATGATTTTCATGGCGGTGGCGATCACGAAGGCGATCAGGAGCATGAAAGCGATGCGGACCGCCCGCACGGAAACGCCCTCTGCCCGGGCCAGCTCTTCGTGGACGGTGAGGGCCAGGAGGGGCCGCCAGATC
>DNYS01000269.1 GCA_003506735.1 Nitrospinota bacterium | reverse complement strand
TTTTTAGGTTCTTCCGAGAACGCTTGCCTGTGAATGCCTTTTGCGCCGATCCGAAATTTGCTGCCGCTGGAGGAAATTGCAGTTGATTCAGGTTGAAGGGCTGACCAAGTTTTACGGCAATATTCCTGGAATTCAAAACATCTCTTTCCGGGTCAACGAAGGGGAAATCCTGGGATTCCTGGGTCCCAACGGCGCCGGAAAATCCACCACCATGCGGATATTGACCGGCTACATGCCTCCCCACTCCGGGAAAGCGAGGGTGGCTGGTTTCGATGTTTCTGAAAAACCTCTCGAGGTCCAAAAGCGCATCGGGTATCTTCCGGAGCACAACCCCCTCTATCCCGAAATGACGGTGAAGGCCTACCTCGATTTTGTCGCTTCGATGAAAGGGGTCCGGGGAGCCGATCAAACCGCGGCCATCGACCGCGTCATCGGGGGATTTGGGCTGGAGAGCGTGGCCTCGCGCATCATCGGGCATCTCTCCAAGGGATACCGCCAGCGGGTGGGCCTGGCCCAAGCGCTGGTCAACGATCCTCCCGTTCTCATCCTGGACGAGCCCACCTCGGGCCTCGACCCCGCCCAGATCATCGAGATTCGTGAATTCATCCGAAGCCTCAGGGGAAACCACACCATCATTTTGAGCACGCACATCCTCCCGGAAGTCAATGTGATCTGCGATCGCGTGGTGATCATCCACCAGGGGCGGGTGAAGAAGGAGGGGAGCATCGACGATCTGACGGCCAAAACTCAGGGCGGCGAGCTCATCCGGGTTTCGGCGATGGGCTCCCTCGATTCGCTCAAGGGCAGCCTGGCGGCCGTGGCCGGGGTGCGGAGCGTGAATGTGAAGGATACCGCCCCGAACGGCGAGGTGCGTTTTGAAGTGCGATCCGGCGAGGGCGAGGATATTCGCCCGGACCTGGCGGCGGCGGTCACCTCGGCGGGCGGGAAGCTCACCGAACTGGTTCAGGTGCGGAGCACGCTGGAGGCTATATTCGTGGAAATCGTCGGCGCCGATTACGGGCCCGAGGAGGAAGGAATTGAGGAGGAGGGAACCGAAGGGGCAGGGAGCGGAGAGGAGGGGAGCGATGCGTAATATTTGGCTCATATCCAAAAGGGAAATGACCTCCTTCTTCTTCTCGCCCATTGCCTATGTCATTCTCGCTGCCTGGTCGGGTATTTTGGGGTTTTTCTATTCCGGCTCGTTTGTCAACTACTCAATCATCTCGATGCAGCTCATGAGAAACCCTCGCGCGGCGGCCCAGTATAATTTGACGCCCACCTCGGCCATATTGGGGCCCGTGTTCTCGAGCATCACAATCGTTCTTTTGTTCATCACCCCCTTGTTGACCATGCGCCTCTTCAGCGAGGAGAAAAAACAGGGCACCATGGAGCTGCTCCTGACCTTTCCCCTGCGCGACGGGGAGATGCTGTTGGGGAAATATCTGGCCGCCCTGATGATGTATCTGATCATGATCGCGACCACGTTCGTCTATCCGTTGATTTTAAGCGCGTTCGTGTCCCTCGATTGGGGCGTGGTGGGGGCGGGCTACCTCGGGATATTCCTCATGGGGAGCGCCTTCCTGTCGGTGGGTTTGTTTTGCAGCTCCCTCACATCGAACCAGATTGTCGCGGCCATGATCGCCTTCGTGATCCTGCTGGGGAGCTTTATCCTGGATTTTCTCGCCGTCTCGGCGAGCCCGCCCGTCGCCGCCCTGTTGCGCCATATGTCGATCGGGGTTCATCTCCGCTCCTTCATCCAGGGGATCATCGACACGCGCGACGTTATTTTTCTGGTGAACGTGAATATATTGTGCCTGTTCCTGGCGATGCGCTCGCTTGAATTCTACAGGTGGAGGGGATAGGCGCCGTGGAATACCGCAACCTCAATCTTTACAGCATACTCGCCGGCGTGGTCTTGCTCCTTTTGGGACTTCTGGCCTGGGTCGGCCGCGATCAGTTCGATGGCATGTCCCTCTGGGGCTATGCCGCCATTGGCCTGGGGGTGTTGACCTTGGCCTTTGGCCTGTGGGAGTCACGGCAGGACCTGCGGGAAGGAGTTCAGCGAAAATCGACGCGGACGGGTTTCCAGGTGGCGGGGATGATCGTCATCGTGGTCGGAATTATCGCCGTCGTCGAGATGGTGTCGGTCAAGCATAATTACAGGTGGGACCTGACGCCGGGAAAATTTTTCAGCCTCTCCCCAAAGACCCTGAGCATCCTGGCCAAGCTCGACGAGGAAAAGAAAAGTATCGAAATTCTTTCTTTTACCCGGAAATCCCAAACTCCGGGGGTCAAGGATATTCTCGAGCAGTACACCCGCCGCTCGAAGATGGTGAAATTCCGCTTTGTCGATCTGGACGCCTCGCCGAGGACGGCCAAGAAATACGAAGTCGATGGCTACGGGACGATCGTTGTCGTCCACCATTTCGGGAAGAAGAAGGGGGCCGCGAAACCCGCTCCCGTCGGAGGCTCGAAATCCAAACCGAAGAAAAAGCCCAAGACCTTCCGTTCCGAGAAATTTTTCGATCTCTCGGAAAACTCCATCGCGAACGCGATTTTGAAAACCACCCAGACCGACCAGAAAGTGGTTTATTTCCTGACCGGGCATGGCGAGCGGCTGCATATCGGCCGGGGCAGGACGGTGATGGCCACCCTCGCCGGGGGAATGCGCTCGGACAACTACAAGGTGGATGAGTTATTTCTCCTTCGCAAGAAGGGGGTGCCCGATGACGCGAATCTCCTGGTCGTCGCAGCCCCGAGAAAAGACATCGAAAAGGCGGAGGCCGGTTTTATCGAGGCTTACCTAAACCGCGGGGGGCGGATGCTGGTTCTCCTCGAACCCGAATCGCCGCAGGGCCGCCTGATCGATCTGCTTAAAAAGTACGGCTTCGCCTTGCCCGAATCGTTTGTCATCGACCCACGGGCGGTTCAGTTCGCCCTGGTGGGCGGAAACGAACTCACGCCGTTCGTCTCCCTATACGGAATTCACGATATCACCCGCCGAATGCGCGGGATGGCGACGATGTTTCCCACCGCCCGGCGGGTCTCGGCCAAAAACCTCCCCAAAAAGGGCATCAGCTCCGAGATGCTGGCCAAGACGGGCCCGGGAAGTTTTACGGTGAGCAGCATCGAGATCAGTGACAAACAAGTTTCCTACGATCCCAAGACGAAAAAAGACGGTCCCGTTCCATTGGGCGCGGCGGTGACGATCAATCTCAAGAAATTCCTCCCGAAGGGAGCTAAAAACGCCAAGAAAGACGGGGCGGGCGGCGGAAAAAAAGCCTCCAAAAAGGATTCGAGCGAGGCCCGGATCGTGGTGTTCGGCGATGCCGATTTTGCGAGCGACGCCTTCATCGGGTCCCAGGGCAATGGTAATCTGGTGTTTAACTCGGTGAACTGGCTGAGCGGCGAGGAGGCGCTCGTCACGATTCGGCCGAAGCAGCGGGTCGGCGATCCGCTCATCCTGACTGGCGGGCAGAGCGCTTTCGTTATGCTTCTCACCGTTGGGCTGATGCCTCTGTTCGCAATTTTTGCCGGTGCCGCCGTTTACATTCGAAGAAGACAATTGCGGTGAACCCAAAGAAAAATCTCATACTCCTGCTCGTGCTGGCCATAGGCGCCGGGGCCTACTATTTCTACGACGTGAAGTGGGCGGGCGAGAAAAAGGTCGAGAAGGAGCGCAAGGCCAAGATTCTCAAGGGAATCGACGAGAAGCGCCTGATTCGGCTCTCTCTCCAGCGGAAAAAGGAGCCGTTCCAGATCATCCGGGCCGAAAAAACATGGCGCTTCGTCAAGCCGGTCGATGCCCTGATGGATGGGGATGGGCAAAAAGTCGTCATCCAGGCGGCGGTGGATCTCAAGCCCTACCGGCGCATCGGCAAAGTCACGGACATCTCCGAGTTCGGCCTCGATAAGCCGCACATGACCGTTACTTTCGGCCTCAAGTCGAAGAGAGCCGTCGTCGTTCAGATCGGCGACCGCACGCCCACCCGCGAGTTTCGGTACGCTTCCCTGAAAAGCAATAAAACCTCCGTATTTTTACTGAAAATCGACGACATCAATCAAATCAACAGACCCGTTTTTGAGCTTCGGGACCGCAGCATTGTTCCTATCCTCCCCGATGATGCCCAGCGCATCGTGGTCGAACCCCGCGAGCAGGTGTCTTTTACGGTCATCCGCAAGGGCAAGGAAAAATGGGAAATGATCGCCCCGGTAAAGGATATCGCCGACTCGACGGAGACCGAAGGCATCGTATCCACTCTCAGGTGGAAGAAGGTTGTCCGTTTCATCGAAGAGGACCCCAAGGACCTTTCCAAGTACGGTCTCGACAAACCGGGATACACCGTGCGCATCTTTACGGACAAGAAGGGCAAAAAGGGAGACGGAATTCATCTCGGGAAGACGACAACGGAAGAAGTGAAAGGGCCAAGGGGCAAAAAAACAAAGCAGGTCCTTTTCTACGCCCGGAAGATTTCGGGCGGGCCGGTGATACTCATCGGCGGAAACGTCATCAAGGATTTACCCCGCGAACCGTTTAAGCTGCGGAAAAAGGGAATCGTCGATTACGACGTGGACCACATTACCCGCCTGAGGCTGGACATCTCCTCCGAATCAATCGATATCCTCCGCATAGCGAAGAAAAAATGGAATATGGAGGTAACGGGCGCCGGGGGAAAGAAGGTCAAGATGACCGGCAGGCACAAGCATATCGACGATGTGCTCTGGGACATCAAGTGGTCGAACGCGGTCGAGTTCGTGGATGAGCCGGGGAAAGATCTCAAGAAATACAAGTTGGGGCCCAAAACTTCCCAGCGGGTGAGCATTTGGATCAAAAAGAAAAAAGACGGCCCCGAGGTGAAAAAAACGATTCTTCTCGGTGCTTTGGTGGACGATGAGAAATCCTACGGCCGCCTGGACGAAACGAAACGGCTTTTCGCCTTCAGCAAGAAGGATTTTGGCAAGATTTTCCGCACCAGTTTCTACCTCAGCGACCGTCGTTTAACGAAGTTCGATAAGGACGAGGATATCGTCAAGGTGACGGCGACGTTCCCCAGCGGCGAGGTGATTCTCCAGCGCAGCGGTGAGGAATGGATTGTCAAAAAACCTGCGGGCGAGAAGGGAAACGGCAGCGCGGTGGGGAGCCTCATTACGATGCTCAAGGAGTTGGAGCATGACGGAGAAGCCAAGGCCGCGACAGGATATGATTTTAAAAAATTCCGGGCGACGATCCTGATTGAGAACAAGGACGGAAAGAAGCTCGGTCCCATTACCTTTGCCGGGGGCGGGACGAAAGATACCCTCTATATCCGCATTGGGAAGGACGGAAAGGTTCTCCGGGTGAGAAAGGCTCTGGTCGGGCCCAACCTTCCCGAATCTCCGAAGGCGTTGCTGTTGGAGAAGAAAAAAGCCGAGAGCTAGCCGTGAGGGCGGGGTAGTTTCCGCGCCCGGGCTTGGACCTCGAATCACCGCGAATTTCCTGTTGCCTCCAATTCAATTAAAGGCCCTTTGTTTCACTCTCTGAGGGGAAAGTTTCCCTCGGCGGCCAAGGAAAACTTGCGCCCGGGGGAGGGGGGATCTAGGAATTTGCGGAAATTTTCCAAAAATGGATTCATGCCTATGCGCCGAATGCGGCCGGTTCTGGCCATGGTCTGAAATCGTGTTTTGAATCCGCGCCCAGGGCGAATCGCTTCTCCGCGGAATCAATTCGCCTGTGGAAACCCTTCCGCTTTCGTCACGCGCTCCATCTGCTCATGATGAAGCGCGTCGTGAATTCCCATATAGGCCATGCGGTCGTAAACGTTCAGATCGCCGTACCGCGTACTGGGCGGGAGCAGAGACTCCAGGTTCCTGGATCGATAAGGGCGCAAGGCGGCGGCGGTCTCCTCTCGCGAGGGCATGAGGGCGTGCACCATTTCCGAGAGGAGGCGGCCCTTGACAGGAAGAAGGTAATCGGGCGACGGGACGGCGCCCTGCTCGCGCCGCCTGAGCTGTGCGGAGGTCAATTTTTGGGGGTTCTCCGGCGCGTTATTCCATCGATCCAACTTCTCCGCCTCTTGAAGCGTTTTGAGGAGCGTTCCCCGGGCGTATCCGTCCGTGAGGAGGATGTGCTCAATCCCCTGTGCGATGGACCATTCTCCGTCCGGAGGCTCCCACTGGGCCTGCCGGTCACTAAACTGGCCCAGGAATCGAATAAGCTCCCGCCGGTCGTTCATCGCGGATTCTAAGACGGTGTCGAACATTTCCTCGGAAGACATCATCCCACTCCTATCATTAATTGACGAATGAAGCATTGCCGTGGTGAGGCTAAACATATCATGAATAATGAATCACCTGCCTTTTACCCACATTATGCAGCGAAACAG
>DNYS01000286.1 GCA_003506735.1 Nitrospinota bacterium | reverse complement strand
GTGAATCAGGTGCTCGACGTCAAGATTCCGACCATGCTGGAGCCCTACAGCGCCCAGGTGGTGACCGATGTCAAGCGCAAGAATCCGGACCACTACAAGAAACTGGTCGATTCCTATCGGGCCATGATGGACAGCAAGGAGCTGAAGCAGACCGCGAAGAAGCAGAAGATGACGAGGTTCTTGAAGTACATGAGCCCGGCGGATTGCGAGAAGTTCATCAAGGACTACCTCGTTTTGTTGAAGGACTTCAAGCCGGCCATGGAGCGTGACATAAAGGGAATGTAGCGTCGTTGGGGCGGGCCGCTTCCGGGCCGTGGAAGTCCGTGAGCGGCCCGCCCGCTTATTCTCAAAGGACGTTTGTATTGAACATTCGTTGGCGTGAGGTGGTTTTTCCGGGACTCGCCCTTTTTGAGGTGATCGCGTACTGGTACCAGCTGAGAGAGGCCGCCTCCGCCGCCAAGAGGGTTCCCAACGGCGTGATGGTGTTGCTGCTGATTCTGATCGCCATAGTGGTGTGGCGCGAAGCGCTGGCGCATCGGGAGGAGGAAGGGGACCAAAGCACACTGCCGCGGCCGATGTCCATCCGGAATCGTATAGGGGCTTGGTTTGTAGCTTACCGGCGCGAGTGCACCTTCGTTTTACTTAGTTTCGGTTACTATATCGCGTTTCAGGAAATCGGCTTCAATCTGGCGAACTCTCTGTTTTTGTTTCTGGCGTTCATTCTGATGAAAATGAAGTGGAAGTCGAACTTCATTTATACGACTTCCACGGCTCTTCTCCTTTTAGCCATCGCGGAGATCATGAATTTCAACGTCCCGGTGGCGCCTTGGTTCCGATAGCTCCGCCGAATTTCTCCTCCCGGGCATCCGGAAGAAGGTGGAAATATGTATGATCTCGTGGCGATGTCGGCGGGGTTTCAGAATCTGTTTACGCCCGACACGATATTTTTTCTCATCTTGGGCTTCACCCTCGGTTTTATCGTCGGGGCGATTCCGGGCTTCAACGACGCGAATCTCATGGCAATCCTGCTGCCGTTCACGCTCTATATCAGCCCCAAGAACGCCATCATTTCCATGTCAGCCCTCTATTTCGCGGCACAAGCGGCGGGCGCCATCCCCGCTATTCTCATCAATATCCCCGGCACTCCGGGCACGGCTGCGACCGTGTTCGAGGGGTATCCCATGTCGCAAAAGGGAAAGAGCGGCTTCGCGCTCGGAATTTCAATCACCGCTTCGACTATCGGTTCGGTATTCGGCGCCACGTGGGCCATTATCCTGACGCCCATTCTCGGGACCGTTGCGCTTATGTTCGGCCCCGCCGAGATGTTCATGGTCGCGGTCTTCGGCCTCACCGTAGTGAGTGCGCTCACGGGCGACAACATGGCCAAGGGTCTGCTCGCCGCGGTCCTCGGAATTCTCATTTCGCTGATCGGCGCCGACAGCATGACGGCTTTTTCGCGAGGAACTTTCGGGATCCTCGAGCTGGAAGACGGCTTTCCCCTCGTTCCCCCGCTGCTCGGCCTGTTCGGTTTTTCCGAGCTCCTTTTCCTCATGCGCAAAAGCAGCGTCGCAAAGGAAGGCGCTACGGATAGCATGTCGCAGGAGGATATTATGGAAGGGATGCGGGAATGCATTCGTCATAAACTTGTTCTTCTGCGAGCCAGCATTGCCGGAACCATCATCGGCATCATCCCGGGCGCAGGAGCAACCATTGGTTCATTTGTCGCCTACGGGCAGGCGAAGCAATGGTCGAAAAGCCCGGAGAAATACGGCACGGGTTTCCCCGAAGGATTAGTGGCGAGCGATTCGGGAAACAACGCGGTGGCGCCGGCGGCCTTGATTCCTCTTCTGACTCTGGGGATTCCGGGCAGCGGCTCCACCACCATCATGCTCGTTACCCTTATGCTCCATGGCGTGGATCCGGGACCGCGGTTCTTTCTGAATTTTCAGGCCGATGTCTGGACCATTCTCTTCTCGATGCTTATCTCGAGTCTGCTTATCGCCGCGGTGGGGCTACCCGTGGCCCGCTACTTTAAGAAGGTTGCCTTCCTGTCGACACAGATTCTGGTGCCCATCGTTGCGGTTCTCCTTTTCACCGGGGGGTTCGCCTGGCGCTTCCTGCCCTTCGACATTTTGCTCATGGTGGTGTTCGGATTGCTGGGCGTCATTATGAAAATCTATAATTATCCAATTCCAGCGCTCCTCCTGGCGCTGATTTTGGGGCCGATTCTGGAGGGCAACTATTTGCGCGCTGTCCGAATCGGCGGATTTCCGCTTCTCTTTGAAAGTCCGATCGTTCTCATGTTCTGGGCGCTGACGGTTCTTTCCCTTTTCGCGCCCATTCTCACCCGGCGGATGTCGCGCACAAACGGTGGTTAAAAAAAAAGAGGACAACATGAACCACTGGAATATCGAGAAGCTGCTTTCATTTCATTCCGCCGTACCGGATTTTCAAAATGGGAAGGACACTCCCCGCGATTATCTGGAGCGGTGCCTGGCGACCATTGAAGCGCGCGATCACGAAGTGAAGGCGTTTGTGACGCTGAACCTCGATGGCGCTCGCGCGGCGGCGGACGCATCCACGGAACGCTACCGGAAGGGCTGTCCTCTCTCCCTGGTGGATGGCTGTCCGATCGGCGTAAAGGACATTATCGAAACCTTTGACATGCCCACCCAGATGAATAACGACTTGTACAAGGGCTGG
>DNYS01000241.1:373-5004 GCA_003506735.1 Nitrospinota bacterium | reverse complement strand
GTCACATAAAGGGTGGTCACGCCGATGCGCTCCTGAAGCTCCTTGAGCTCGAAGCGCATCTCCTCGCGCAGCGAAGCGTCCAGGTTCGAAAGCGGCTCATCGAGCAAGAGCATGGCGGGCTCTGTGATAATGGCGCGCGCCAGGGCGACCCGCTGTTGCTGGCCGCCGCTCAACTCTCCGGGATACCGCGCGTCCAGGCCCGTGAGTTGAACCATCTCCAGCGCCCGGGATACGCGCTCGGCGATTTCCTGTTTTGGGCGTTTTTGGATGACGAGGCCGTAGGCGACGTTTTGGAATACTGTCCGGTGGGGCCATATCGCGTAATTCTGGAACACCATCCCCAGGTTGCGCTTCTCGGGCGGAACCATGGTGTTTTCATCCGCGATTTTTTTGCCGTCGAGGAGAATTTCTCCTCCGTCCAGGCGGACAAACCCCGCCACCGCCCGAAGCGTTGTCGTCTTCCCGCAACCGCTCGGCCCGAGAAGGACGACGCTCTCTCCCTCCCGGATCGATAGATCGATGCCATCGACCGCGCGGACCTCCCCAAAAAATTTCTTGAGGCCGCGCAGCAAGAGTTTGACGCCGGACTCTTCCATGGAAATTCCGATATTATCCATTCCCGCTCAAGCCGGGCAGTCTATTCACGTCCCATGATCTTCGAGAAGCGGGCCAGGAAACTCTTTCCTTCTTTAATCATGAAGGTCAAATCCGGAACCACAACGTTCATCGAAGACATGTCGGGCATGCCCTCCGGGGGCGGGATATGGCCCATGACAGACCATTGGCCCGCCCAGCTGCTGATCGCATTTTGGCCTTCATCGCTGAACTGCCATTCCAGCAAGAGCTTCGCCGCCCAGGGATGCTTCGCGCCCTTGACGAGACCCATCGGGGACATGTTGAGGACAGCCCCTTCCTTGTGAATGTAGAAACTGATGGGCTGTTTTTTCTTCATGGCGACGACGATATTATGCGAAGAAATGCTCACCGCCACATCCCTCTCGCCCGCAACGATCATGCGTGCCGCCGCCGAGTTGCCTCTCACGAACATCATCTTTTGCTTGGAAAGGGCCTTGAGAAAGTCCCAGTCCACCAGTTTCCGCTGAATGATGCCCGCGTAGAAGGTCCTTCCGGAGCCGGCTGTCACCGGATCGGTCGAAAGAAGCCTTCCTTTCCACTTCGGATCGGTCATGTCCTTGAGAGACAGGGGAAGGTCGCTTTTCTTTTTGATTTTATTCGAATTGTAGGCGCCCAGGAGCACAAAGGTGGATCGGGCGGTCCAATGCCCGTCCGCGTCTTTGAACATCTTCGGAATTTTGCTCCAGTTGGCGACTTTATAGGGTGAATAGATGCCTTCGCTTTTCCATACGGCCGCCTGATAGGGAACCGACATGGCCAGCACGTCGGGACGGACCCGGCCGGCGGCGCGCTCGGCTTCGAAAGTGGAAATGATTTTTCCGGAATTTTTCCGGAGGATGCTGATCTTCACCTTCGGGAAGCGTTTCTTCCAGAACTTGCTGAATTTCCGGTTGAAGGATTTGCGGCCTGTCGTGTACCAAATCAGCTTTCCTTCCTTGGATGCTTTTCTGTACACATCATCAACGATGTCTGCCCGAACACCTGCGGGAACCAGTAAAGGCAGTGCGAACGTTACAGCCAACATCAGACGTAAATTCATTTTGAACATCTTACAGCCTCCTCCATATTCTGGGACATAACCGCATCAAAATGGAAAACCCAAAAATTTTCAAAAATGCCCTTCTTTCAATCCTTCATCGGAAAGTGGATTCGCGCATGAACGGGCAAGGTCACTTCATGTAAATCTCGCTACCCATTACCGCCACGGATTAAATATCAAAATAGATTTCTTGCAATGATACAGCATTTTGCAATGGGATCAAGAAGGGAAAATAGCTCCAGATATGGCTATATCGATGGAAATGCGGGCCGAATCCTGTATCAAAACGATTGCCCGCACCGCGGAGATTCGGAAAGTTTACGCCATCCAAAGGCCTCGAATTTCGCGCAGAACCTTTACCCGCTCCATGGCCCACACCGTATCGGCCAATTCCCGGCTCCTCGAAGCCCCGAGAATAGGCCCCATCAGGTCGATCGCCTTTTTCTCCACCTCCTCCCGCGGCATCGGGTTTTCGGGCGTTCCCCGGACCGCGGGGGTGGCGTGAGACATCGTTTGGGCATCGGCCGTCGCGATTTCGATAATGGGCCGCCGGCGGGGCAGGCCGGAATCCGGAATCAAGGCGACCTTGTTTCTGACCTCAGCCACCGCCGGATCGTTCATCCGCTCCCCATCGTGGGAGGAGGCGAATGTGAGGGTTCCATCGACCGCCAATAGGGCGAGCAAATGCTGCAAATTGATATCGGGCATATTGCGGTCATCCACCACATGCGATTCTTTATCGGACATTCTTACCGAAATACGGTCGATTTGATCCGGCTTCAGGCCGTTGTCCCGGATGAGAACCTCCAGGGAATCGAGGGCCGCCTGGATGGGGGAGCCGACGGACCATTTCTTGATGTTCGTTTCCATGATTTCGAACCTCTTACCAAGGTCTTCTGTGAGCAGTTCGGGCTTGGGGTTGGAAGAGAAAGCGGAAAAGAAATTCCGGGGTCCGGAGAAAACATCCGCGACCCCCGTAAACCCGGCCGCCACCATCGTCGCCGCCGTCACGCCGTCCCGGGCGGGCATTCCCCCGAAATCGAAGGCTTTTTCGATGTGATCTTTATCGCGTTGCCAGCAGTTGACCCCCGAGGCTTGTTGGGCGGTATAGGAGATCAGCCAGGGAATTTGCTCCTCTTCCAGCCCTGCCAGGGCGCCCGCCGCCGCCGCCGCGCCGAAGAGGGGGGCGAAGCTATGGGTGCTGTGCCCCGCCTCATAGAATGGGTCCACCCCCAGGGCGGGGGTGATGCGGCAACAAACATCGTAGCCGAGCACCATCGCGCGCAAGAGCGCCTCGCCGCTGCGCCCTTCTTTTTCCGCCATCGCCAGTGCCACGGGAACGACCCCGCATCCCGGATGGCAGCGGGAATCCTTATGCGAGTCGTCCGTCTCGTCCGCGTGGGCGAGCATCCCGTTTGCGAGCGCCGCATTGACGGCTGTGGTCAATATGGCGCTGTCGGCCACACCCGCCTCCTCGCGGCCTCCCTAGAGGGCCGCATAGCGGATCACCGCTTCGCCCGGCACAAGGCGCGAGCCCGAGACCATCGCGGCCAGGGTGTCCAATAAATGATGCTTTCCTTTTTCGGCAACCTCGGGAGGCAGATCTTCGTCAACGGCGGATGAAATATAGCGGCTGAGATTTTTCATCGTACCGCTCGTTTCGGTGCTGGCATGGGGCATCGATTCGACCTCCCGCCTGAACAGCATTGGTATTTGATAAGGGATGGCAATATAAAGCCCAGGTCCAGGTGTCATCAACTCGGCGGGCACGGAACTCGACTGGTGAAAGATTCATCGTTGACCGAAGAATCTCGGCCAAAAGATTATGAGAGGGAGATTCATGATGGACAGGAACGAACCCAGCGACAGGCTGGAGGGCAAGGCCTTCGACTTCATTCAAATTCCCCCGCGCAGCATCAAACCCCGGGAGAGGGGACTGACCATCGTGGCCGACAAGGGCCTTTCGGTGCGCGGACTCGAAGACCTGATTGAGGTCGCCGGCGAATATATCGACTGGCTCAAAATTGGAATCAGCGCTCCCCGCATATGGACCCGGGAATTTCTCCGGCGAAAAATCGATGTGTGCCATCAATCGGATATCCGCGTGTTCTTTGCGGGCGATTTCTCCGAAATGGCGTTTCACCAAGGGGTGCACAACCAATATTACGATGAGGCGAAAAGCCTGGGCGCCGACGGCGTGGAAGTATCCACCAGCCAGTTGAGCCTCCCGTTGGATGATAAAATCCTTTTGGTTCGTGAGGCGTCCTCGCGCGGGCTCCTCGTGATCGCGGAAGTGGGAAAAAAGGGGGTGGACGACCTCCGGCTTCACGCGGGCTATCTCCGCAAGGAGATGTCTTCGCTGATGGATACCGGCGCCTGGAAAATTCTCGTTCAGGCCGAAGGCCTGGCCGAAAACGTGGACCGGATCAACGAGACGGTATATTTCGATGTGGCGGCCGCGATGGATTTGAAGGATTTGATTTTTCAAGCGAAGGATTCAAGGGCGCACTTTTGGTTTCTCAGCCAGTTTGGCTCGGAGGTCAGCCTCGATATCGAGGTCAACCAGGTGGTCCAGATCGAGTTGAGCCGGCGCGGTTTGCGCAGCCGCGGGTTGTTCCAGCTCATGGCGTCCGTGAAACCTGGCCGGTAGATTTCCGGGAGCGGCAAATGGGTATCGAGATATCCCTGGAAGGCCAGCGCGCGCTCGTCACCGGGGCCAGCCAGGGAATCGGCGAGGGAATCGCCAAAATCCTAGCCCGGGCGGGCGCTGCGGTGGCTCTTTGCGCCCGCCGGGAGAGGGAACTATCGGACCTGGCGGCGAAAATCGAATCCAGAGGAGGCCGGGCGGTTCCCGTTTCCGCCGACCTGACCGATCGCTCTGCCGCCGAGAGAGTGGTTCAAAGCGCGGTGGATGCGCTTGGGGGCCTGGACATCCTGGTGAACAACGCAGGGGTGG
>DNYS01000241.1:0-317 GCA_003506735.1 Nitrospinota bacterium | reverse complement strand
CGCACGAGGTGACGGATGAGGACATCGATATGGCCATCGAGTTGAAGTTTCGGGCCGGGGTCCGTTTGTCCAGAATATGTTTGCCGCATTTGAAGGAGCGGCCCGGGTGCATAGTCAACATCGCGGGGCATTCGGGCGTTGAGGCCGCCTCGAAGAACGCCATGGGAGGCATCGGCAATTCGTCCATCATCAGCTTCACCAAAAGCCTCTCGGACAGCGTCGCCCAATGGGGTGTTCGCGTGAACGTCGTTTCTCCGGGCGTTATCATCACTCCCCGGGCCGACAGGAACGACCGCCGAATGGCCGAAATGGAGGGG
>DNYS01000130.1 GCA_003506735.1 Nitrospinota bacterium | reverse complement strand
GATCCAATTTTTGCGGAGCACAACAGGGAATTAACAGGGAAATCCTATTTTGCCCGATCCCCACCTCCGTACAATTAGTAATTCGCCACCCACAGGCACCGTCCGTGGAAGGATTAATTAGCCGAATTTGAAAAGTGGAGAGCGTTGCCGCATAATTCCAGATAAAGGGGCTTCGGCGGATGGACCGATACATTGACAGCCACAATCACATGCATGCCCTAAGTTGGGACCAGTGGGAACAATTCGCCATGACCGGCATGGCGGGGGCGATACTCTCGTGCGGAAATCCGCACGTCTACCGGGAGATCTGGGAGACCCCGCCCACGGCTGGGGACATTCTCCGTTTCTGGGAATCCCCCATCCGGATGGCGCGGGTGTCCGAGGAAAAATACTTCATGCGAATCCGGTGCGCGGTGGGCGTCAGCTCCATGACCCGTGTCGAGGACTGGGAAACGCTCATCGAAAAACTTCCGGGGTATCTCAGCGATCCCCACGTGGCGGCGGTGGGAGAGGCGGGCCTGGACCCCTCCCAGTATTTCGGACTCACCTGGCCCCTGGAGGATCAGGCGCGCTGTCTTGAGGCCCAGGCGCGTATCGCGGCCGACACGGGCAAGCCCCTCATTCTCCACACCCCTACGCCAAAAAAGAGCAAGGATTTTCTCGGGAACGTCGCCGTTCAGGGAGACATCTCACCCGAAGAGTTCCGGCTGCATTACCTCCGGCGCGATCTGGAGATCGTCGAAAAAGCGGGGCTGCCCCACGATCTGCTCGTCATCGACCACGTGGACGGAACCATCGTCGATTTCGTTCACAAGGAAACCGCCGCCTGGTGCGGTATCAGCATCGGCAGCGCGCTACGGCCCATCCATCTCGACCAGGTGGCCGAGTGGGTGAAGGAATACGGGTCCGATCGGATCATGCTCAATTCGGACCACATCGGGTACCGATCGATCGACTTTTATTCCCTGCCCAAAACGCTCCGGGCCATGAGGCGAGCGGAAATTTCGCGCGAAGACATCCGGCGGGTGTCTTTCGACAATGCGAATGGGTTGTTCGGGATGGGTCTTTGACCCGGTTCTTCGGAGACCTATTTCACCTCAAACGGAACGGATTTCTTCGAAAAATTATTTAGGACTGCTTTCGTCAAATGTAGATTCAATCGTCACCCCGGCGGAGGACCGATTGGACTCGGACGCGGGGATCCTCCTCGGCGGCGGACGTTGCAAACCCCGCCCGGAGTGAATGCCCCCCGAATTCGGCCGCCTTGAACCCGGCCAGGGCGGCGTATCGCTTCACGGTCTGCCCGATCGAATAGGGCGATAGCCCGCCAGGTGCTGCGCGGCCACCCTTCACCATGCGGCGGAACAATGGCCCCTCGGATATCCCGGCGGCCGCCAGCCAGGCGTTGACCGCTTCCACAGGACAGGCCCGGGCCCCCCGAATGATCGGCACAACTTCCCCGGCCCCCTCCTGGTCAGTTTTCGAGCTGCGGACGTGGACCCGGAGGCCCGCTTCCGTTTCCTCGAGATCGTCCACCGTGAGTGCGGCCAGCCAGAGCTTTCAAGATCTCAACTAAGCTCAAAAAATGATAACCACATGGGCATGAAGATATCTCAACCCGGATTTCCCATATAGATTTGCGATTCCCCCACCACCTAAGGTGATTACGGTTTATAATTCAACAAGTTAATCCTTCCTCTCGCCCGGTGGTGGAGAACACCCGGTGGGTGAAGCCACGAAGAGCCCTCTGAGAGTCCATTTTGACTGCCGATTGAAGCTTGAGTTCCGGGGAACCACCATCACCTCGGACGCTGGTTTGCTCGCTTTCCGGGAACTCGATGACGCCCTCGGGTTGACTGGAATGGCGGCCTCAAGGCTTACCGAATGCCGAAAGGGCAAGAACACTCAGCACGCACTCGTCGCTCTGCTGCGGCAATCAATCTTTGGACGGCTTGCCGGTTACGAAGACGTGAACGATGCAGAGCGTCTTCGGCTCGACCCTGCAATGCGCTCTCTCGTGGGCCACGGGGATGCGCCGAGGTATGCGGCCTCAACGAGCGAGATGGCCCGCTTCGAGACCGAACAACTGGCGACCGAGGAGAACCTCGAAGCTCTACCTGACCTCTCCGGTCATTGGATCGACCGGGTCTATGAGCGCACGGCCCTCAAGGATCTGGTTCTCGACATGGACAGCTCCGACAGCCCGACCTTTGGTCAGCAAGAAGGCTCTACCTTCAACGGCCACTTTGGGTTCACCTGCTACCATCCGCTCTTCGTATTCAACCAATTCGGTGACTTGGAGCGGGCGATGCTTCGCCCCGGCAACGTGCACAGCTCGAAAGGATGGCGCGAAGCACTGGAGCCTGTTGTGGCGCGCTACCGGAGCCGGAAGCTCACCCGTTCCTTACGAGCCGATGCAGCCTTTGCAAGGCCTGAGATTTACGAGTTCCTGGAGGCTGAGGGATTCCAGTACGTCATCCGCCTACCCGCCAACGAGAGGCTCCAGGAGGCCGTATCGCATCTGCTCACCCGGCCCGTGGGGAGACCACCCCTCAAGCCCCAGGTCTTCCACGCGAGCTTCCGCTACCGGGCGAAGAGCTGGACGAAGCCCCGCCGCGTCGTCGCCAAGGTCGAGTGGCACCGGGGTGAGCTCTTCCCCCGTGTGGGGTTCATCGTCACAAATCTCAGGTGGCCCTCCCGCCGTGTGGTTCACTTCTACAATAAGCGCGGCACTGCCGAGCAGTGGATCAAGGAAGGAAAGCGCGCGATTCACTGGACGAAGCTTTCCTGCCACAGGTTTAGGGACAACGCCGTGCGGCTCCAGCTATTCGCTCTTGCCTACAATCTTGGGAACTTCATGCGGACACTGGCGCTACCAGATGAAGTGAGCCACTGGTCGCTCACTACGCTCAGAGAAAAACTGATCAAGATCGGAGCCAAGGTGGTGCGTCATGGGCGATACATGACCTTCCAACTCGCCGAGGTCGCGGTATCAAGAGGGTTGTTCGCCAGAATCCTGGGGCTCATCGGGCGACTCCGAACATTGGCGCACCCAACGTGACCGAGGGCACGTCAAGCAAGGAGAAGCCATTCAAGGGGAGAAGTATGCCCGAGAAGCGCAGAAAAACTGAAAATGCAACGAATCCCGCCCAACATCAGCGCGGGGAGAAGCTATTTCTGCGGAGAATCGGGTGCCAGAAGAAAATCCTTACATGGAGATGCCATTTGAGGCTAGAATGCCTCTATTCAAGGACCCATATGGGAAATGTCGGNNTAATATTTAGCTATCGCTTACATTGAAGAAGAGGGGGGCGGACATCTGGCCCACTTCCTCCTCTTCTTCTACGGGGAGACCCGATGGCAAAAAGAATTGCTCTTTCTTTCGCGCGCGGCGGAACGCTCACGGCCGATCTTCTTGAGGTCAAAGCACCCTTCACCTGCGACCTCATCTCGCGCCAGCTCCCCGCCAAGGGTCCGGTATTTCATGCGCGCTGGACGGGCAGGGAGTGCTTTCTTCCTGTCAAGCTCCAAGAAAAGCCCGACCGCGAGAACGCTCAGTTTGTCATGAGCCGCGGCGAAGTGATGTACTGGCGCGAGTTCGAGCGCGACTACGGGCCGCACGAGATGGTGGGCACCGAGGTCATTGCTTTCTTCTATGGGCCCGAATACCTGCGGGGCGAGTGGCGCGGCTACGAGCGGGCTAACGTCTTTGCCCAGATTCCCCAGGCCAAATGGGAGCTCATGGAGGAGATCGGAACCCGGATTTGGCGCGAAGGATCGGAGGAGATGGAGGTGCGCCTCATCCGGCCAGGCTGGCGTACTGCGCCAAAACCACCCCGGAAAAAAGCGAGTCGCGTGCGGAAGAAGATCGGGTGAGCCAGTCTCTCTTCGTGGGGGCCGACATCGGAGGGACCACCTATTCACTATTTCGGTCAGACCACTTCCAAGGCCATCCGATAAGTTTCTGCATCAGACTCGCTGAAACAACAAAAAACAACACGTTTAATTTGCTCGTTTGTAATGATAGCTCGGCAAACCGTAGATACGGCTATTGTAGATGCCTGCTTTAAAGGAAACCCGTAGGCGCCTGTGCTAATCGCGGGAAAAGCAATCGCGGACAAGCTGTTTTCAATGGCTAATTCTAGGCACCGGCGATAGCAATTTTCTAATTTTCCTTCTTCATCCATTGTCCCGCCACGCCAAACCGGACCGACGGTATGAATAACATAGCGAGCTTTTAGCTCGTATCCGGATGTAATTTTTGCATAACCTGTCGCACAACCACCAAGAGTTCGGCATTCTTCGAGCAATTTCGGACCTGCAGCGCGGTGAATTGCACCATCAACCCCACCCCCACCAAGCAATGTTTCATTTGCTGCATTTACTATAACGTCAACGTCTAACCCTGTAATATCACCTTTGATAACTTGTATCCGGCTATCCATATTGGCTTCCTTTGACCAAATAAACCGAAAATAGGTTGTAGTAACCTTTTAACCCGTTCTGTAATCAGCACTATCACTCAATGGGTCGCTCCACATAGGTGCTCCGTTCCTGGGTGGTCTCTAATTTTGTTTCTTGTTGTACAGTTAGTGGGTCTGCTCCAAACCTATTTTCACCTTTAGTTCCCTTGAGACATATGACGATAAAGAAATAGATTGCCCCAATCAGAGGAACCAACACAATAAATTCCCACCAACCACTATGGTTCGTGTCGTGAAGTCTTCTAGCACTCACTGCTAGAGCAGGAGTAAAAGCTGTCAACATGTAAATACTATAGATATAGCCAGTACCAGGGACATCAATTATGTTTCCATCAATATTAATCACAATGCCCCCCCCCAAATTGTGTGGCCAATGATGTTAGAGGGCCAAAATAACCAATACTCTTTCCTTCGTGCTCTTCCTGAAAAAGTCGCATATTTTTTTGTCCAACACCCGATTATTAAATCCACTTTTGAGCCTCCCCCTTAAAATTTTCCGCATTTTCCATGGGAAATATGCCAATTCTCTCTCTCTGGGCACCAGATTTCCAAAGTGCGCGGGAAGGGCTATTTCTAGAATAGTTATGGTACTACATGAATTTGTCCGGATGGG
>DNYS01000020.1:10559-11245 GCA_003506735.1 Nitrospinota bacterium | reverse complement strand
TTCGAGGGCAGCCTGCCGGAGGGCGTATTCTCCAAGGACATGGCCCTCCACCTGGCCGGTGAAATGGGGTTGAACGGGGCCAACTACCGGGCAGTCGAATACGGCGGACCGGCGCTTTCGGCCCTTTCGATGGAGAGCCGCTTCACCATCGCCAACATGGCGGTGGACATGGGGGCGAAGACGGGGCTCATGGAGGCCGACGAGAAAACGGCGGCCTGGACGCGCGAGGCGGGCCGCGCGGGTGAGCCGGTCGCGCCGGACGATAACGCCGAATACGAGCGCGAAATCGTCCTGGACGTCTCCTCGATGGAGCCGGCCATCTCCGCCCCGCCCTCGGCGGACAATGTATCTCCGGTGGGGAAATATGCCGGGCTCCCGGTTCACCAGGCCTATGTGGGTACCTGCACGAACGGCCGCCTCGAGGACATCGAGATTGCGGCCCAAATCCTCCGCGGCCGGAAGGTGGCCGATGGGGTCCGATTCTACGTGGCTCCCTCCAGCAGGAAAATTCTGGATGCGGCGGTGCGGAGCGGGGCCATCCAGGCGCTGAACGAGGCCGGGGCGATCCTTCTTCCGCCCTCGTGCGGCCCCTGCGCCTCGATGACGGGCAATGGCGTCGTGGCCGGGGGGGAGCGGGTGATTACCTCGGCCAACCGGAATTTCCCGGGCCGCTTGGGGAGCAAGGA